>CAZEOP010000169.1:0-7323 GCA_964513715.1 uncultured Gordonia sp. | reverse complement strand
CCATGGTCCAGTGGCCGCTGTTGTGCGGACGCATGGCCAGCTCGTTCACCACCAGCTCGCCGTCGGTGGTCTCGAACAGCTCCATCGCCATGTTGCCGATCACGCCCAGTTCGTCGGCCAGCCGCAGCGCCATCTGCTGGGCCCGCCGGGCCACCTCCTCACTCAGCCCGGGCGCGGGTGCCAGCACCACCGCGCACTGCCCCTTGCGCTGCACGGTCTCGACCACCGGCCACGCCGCGCCCTGCCCCTGCGGTGAGCGGGCGACCATCGCCGACAGCTCGCGTGCCATCGGCACCTTCTGCTCGGCCATCAGCACCGCACCGGAGGCCGTCTGCCGGTCGAAGACCGCCAGGGCCGCCTCGCGGGAACCGTCGATCAGCCAGACGCCGCGGCCGTCGTAGCCGCCGCGCACCGCTTTAAGCACGATCTGCCAGCCGTGCCGCTCCCCGAACTCGACGAGCGCCGCCCGCGCCGCCACCGGATCGGCGGCACCGGGATCGGCCAGATCGACGAAGTCCGGCACCGGCAGGCCCAGTTCGGCCAGCCGCCCGCGCATCAGCAGCTTGTCCTGCGCGTACTGCAGCGCGGCCGACGGCGGACGCACCGCCACCCCGCGCTCCTCCAGGGCGGCCAGCGCGGCCAGCGGAACGCCCTCGTGATCGAAGGTCACCGCCGTCGCGCCCTCGGCCGCACGCAGCAGATCGTCGACGTCGTCGTGCGAGCCGAGCACCACGTCGGCGCTCACCGCGGCGGCCGGTTCGTCGGCCGAGCCGGCGAGCACGCGCAGGCACTGACCCAGTGCGATCGCCGCCTGGTGGGTCATCCGGGCCAGCTGGCCGCCGCCGATCATCGTCACGGTCGGCATCAGAGCAGCAGAATCCAGGGGTGCAGCAGAATCCGGGCGCGTGGTCACGTCCCCGATTCTTTCATCCGCCGTCGCACCGCCGCGCACCACACCTGGAGATACCGGCACCGCGCCGGGAGATGCGGCCCGCGCCGGGTGTGCGCCGTACACTCAGGCCTTGTGCCCACCCTCACCCCCGAGCGCCTGATGCGCACCGCGCATCAGTTCCTCCGGTTCAGCCTCATCGGCGCCTCGGGTGTCGTGGTCAACATGGTGGTCGCGGTCATCATGAACAAGCTGCACGGGGGCACGGCCAATGCGCAGGCGGTGGTCTGGTCCATCCCCGGCACGGACTTCAACGTCCGGTTCACCGCGCTGGTCTGGATCGTGGCCTTCCTGGTCGCCAACATCTACAACTTCCAGCTCAACCGGACGTTCACCTTCAAGAGTTCCGATCATGCGCCCTGGTGGAAGGAGTTCTGGCCCTTCCTCGCGGTCGGCTCCGTCGCCGCGGCGATCGGCCTGATCATCAAGATCGCACTGACCAATCCCACCTCGCCGATCTACCTGCCGGATCCGCCGTTCCACGAGAACGCCGGCCTGGCCTCGCGCGAGTACTGGTCCCAGCTCATCGCGATCATCGTCACGATGCCGGTGAACTTCCTGGTCAACAAGTTCTGGACCTTCCGGGCGGTGCGGCACCAGCCGATCGTCGAGCGGGAGATCTCGCTCGACTCACCGATGCGCGACGCCGCTGCCGGAGACGACGACTGAGCCCGACTCGGCCACCGGCACCACGATGCTGAACACCGGTGGCCGGCGCGATGCCAGGTCCAGCCGTCCACCGTCGGCCTCCACCAGCGCGCGGGCCAGGCTCAGGCCCACCCCGGTGCTCGCGCCGCCGGAGAAACCGCGCCGGAAGATGTCGGGCGCCAGCTGATCGGCCACGCCGTCGCCCTCGTCGGCGACGGTGATGCGCACCACCTCGGCCGAGCCCAGATCGTCCACCGTCAGCGTCACCGCGCCCGCACCGTGCTGCAGCGCGTTGTCGAGCAGGGCGCTGAGCGCCTCGCGGAGCCGGCCCGGGCGCCCGGAGACCGGCCGCGGCGGCGCCCCGACGATCACCTCGACGGAGCGGCCCACGGCCGCGAACTGCGGGTCGAACGCCTCGACCACCGCGGTCACCACGGCCGCCGAATCGATCGCGCCGCGCACGCCGCCCTCCGCGCGCGAGGCCGCCACCAGCTCGTCCAGTTCGGTGGCCAGTTGCTCCACCTGGGCCACCCCCGCGGCCGCCTCGGCCACCACCTCCGGGTCCGCGTGCAGGGTCAGCTCGTCCAGCCGCAGCCCGATCGCCGTGAGCCGGCTGCGCAGCTGATGCGAGACGTCGCCGATGATCTGGCCCTCGCGCTCCAGCCGGCGGGTGATCTCCGCGTTCGCATCGGCGAGCGCCTCGGAGACCCGGTCGAGCTCGTCGATGCCGTAGTGCGGCCACGGCGCGCTGAGGTCCCCGCGCCCCATGGACGCGGCGCGCTCGGCGACGTGGGTCAGCGGATCGGTCAGCCGGCGCGCCGTGAGCACCGCGATCAACGCCCCGATCCCCACCGCGGCGGCCATCACCAGGCCCAGGATCCCCACCGCGAGCCACTGCGTCGGCCGCACCTCGCTCTGCGGCACCGACAGCGTCAGGTCGTAGCCGGTACCCAGCGCCACCGACTCCGAGAGCCGGTCGGCCGGCAGCGGTGCGCCGAGCGACGACTCGCCGTGCGGGCCGGTCAGGGTGAGCGTGCCGCGGGCCGGCACCAGCAGCACGAACTGCTGCAGGCCGAGTTCGTCGGGGCCGGCGATCCGCCCGGCCGCCTCCTCGGCGAGGACGTACTCCGACATCGTCTTGAGCCGGTCGCCCAGATCCTGGCGCGCCGAGGCCGCGATCCACGCCCACGTCGCCACCGTCAGCGGCACGCCGAGCAGCACCGTCATCGCCAGCAGCGAGGCGATCATCGTCTTGAGGATGCGGCCGCGCACGATGCCTCAGGCGTCGAATCGGAAACCGACACCGCGCACGGTGGCGATGTGTTTGGGCCGTCCGGGCTGATCGTCGCCGATCTTCCGGCGCACCCAGGAGATGTGCATGTCGAGGGTCTTCGACGAGCGCAGGTCGGTGGAGCCCCACACCGCGGTCATGATCTCGTCGCGGGTGCGGACCTGCCCGGGCGTCTCCATCAGGAACTGCAGCAGATCGAACTCGCGGTTCGCCAGCGTCAGCTCGGCGCCGTTCACCACCACCCGGCGCGCCCGCGCGTCGAGCTGGATGTCGCCGCTGTCGAGCACCACGTCGTCGGCGCCGGTGCTGCGCCGCAGCAGCGCACGCACCCGGGCCAGCAGCTCGGCCAGCCGGAAGGGTTTGCCGACGTAGTCGTCGGCCCCGGCGTCCAGTCCCACCACGAAGTCGACCTCGTCGGTGCGCGCGGTGAGCATCAGCACCGCCAGCTGCGGCCGCTCGGCGCGGATCCGCCGGCACACCTCAAGCCCGTCCATATCCGGCAGCCCCAGATCGAGGATGACCAGCGCGTAGGCACCCGACAGCGCGGCCTCGAGCGCCGCGGGCCCGGTGCCCACCACGTCGCAGTCGTTGCCCTCGCGGATCAGCGCGCGGGCCAGCGGCTCGGCGATCGCCGGATCGTCCTCGGCCAGCAGCACCGCCCGCCCGCCGGTCATCGGCGCACCCGCTCGTCGCGCAGTCCGCCGGTGAAGCCTTCGGCGGCTTCGGCCCGGTCCAGCACCTGCTCGTACAGCAGAGCGTGCACCGCCTCCACCCGCGGGATGTCCAGGAAGGTCAGCGGCTCGTCGGAGGCGGACTGGATCTGCAGCGACCCGGTACGCAGCAGCCGGTCGACGACGCCGTGACTGAACTCGACGGTGTTGATCCGGCTGATCGGGATGTCGATCCCGGAGCGGGTCAGGATGCCGTGGCGGTAGATCACTCGGCGATCGGTCACCACGAAGTGCGTCGTGACCCACGACAGCAGCGGGCGCACCAGCCACCAGCCGGCGGCCAGCGCCCAGGCGACGGCGATCACGATCGCCGGCCAGCTCTGGGCCGGACCGGGCTCCTGCCAGCCGTGCAGTGCGCCGAGCAACACTCCGGCCGCCGCGGTGGCCAGCCAGAACAGCAGAATCGGACCGATCAGCCCCTTCCAGTGCGGATGCCGGTGCACCACCACCATCTCGCCGGGAGCCAGATTCTCCCGCGGATATCCCATGGCTTCAGCCTAATGGCACCGGAACAGCGCGCCAGTACACTCTTGAGGAGTCAAGCGACCGAGGAATCCACCACAGGCAAGGGACCACACGATGAGCTACCCCGATCCCAGCGATCCGCGCCGGCAGAATCCGCCGACCCGTGCCTACACCAGCGATTACGACCCGAACACCGGTTACGCGCCACAGTCGGGCTACGCGCCACAGTCGGGCTACGGGCCGGCCGGCTACCCGCCCAGCGGCTACCAGCCGGCCGCCTACCCGCCGCCGGCCGCGCCGCGCCGCGGCCCGGACGTCGATCCGCTGCTGTTCTCCGGCGGCGTGGTGATGACCGGCGTCGTGACGGGTCTGGTCGCCTGGCTGGTCGCCTGGATCATCCGCACCATCGCCGACCGGGTCTCCGCGACCGGCCAGCTGGGCGTGTGGAATCCGCTGGATCAGAACGAGCTGTGGTTCGCCCTGGTCGGCTTCCTCGCCGCGCTCGCCGGCGGCGCGCTCTGGTTCATCCTGCAGCTGGTGACCCCCGCACCGGACAGCTTCTACCGCTGGATCGTCGCGCTGCTGATCATCGCCGCGATGGCCGTCCCGCTGTTCGCCTCGGTGGAGATCTCCCGGGGCCTGTCGACCGCGGCGCTGCACCTGGTGATCGGTCTGCCGATCCTCACGCTGATCCCCACCATGGGCAAGGCCAGCCGCCGCAAGAACTCCTGACGCGGCGGCGTCCGACACTAAACCGGGCGCAGGTGGGTCACGTCCCCGGCGGATGCCGCCACCGGACCGTCCCGACCCTGCACGACGATGCGCCCCTCGTCATCGACGCCGATCGCCTCGCCGATCACCTCGCGGTCGCCCGGCAGCTGCAGACGCACCTGGCGGCCGAGCGTCGCCGATGCGGCGCGGTAGTCGGCGGCCAGCGCGCCGAGGTCGTGCGGCCAGGCCTCCAGCACCTCCGACAGCGCACGCAGGTAGGCGGCCGCCGCGGCGGTGGGATCGACACTCGCCCCGCTCAGCGACCGCAGGCAGGCCGCCGTCTCGATCGGCGGCTCGGCGGTCGTCAGATCCAGGTTCAGACCGGTGCCGATCACCGCGATGCCACCCGATTCCGGTCCGCCCGGCGAGAACTCGCACAGGATGCCGGCCAGTTTCCGGCCCGCCGGGGCGGTCCCGACCGGCGTACGGTCCGGCACCAGCACATCGTTCGGCCACTTCAGCTCCGCCTCGACGCCGGTCAACTCGCCGACCGCGCGGCGCACCGCCAGTCCGGTGACCAGCGAGAGCCAGCCGATCGCGGCGGTCGCGCCCGCCGGCACCGCGACCGCGGCCGAGATCGCCAGCTGCCCGGGCGGTGTCTGCCAGACCCGGGCGTGCCGCCCCCGTCCGGTGCGCTGGTGACCGGCGATCAGCACGACCCCGTCCGGCAGCGCCTCGGCCTGCCCGGCCCGGGCCACCAGATCGGCATTGGTCGAGCCCGTCTCGGGCACCACCGTCACCTCGTGCCAGCGAGTCCCGGCGAGAGCGCGGGCGAGTTCGTCGGGATCGGGCAGCGGGTTGTGATTCACCCGCCCCACCCTAGTGGCGTCACCCGGCCGGAGGTCCGGCCGTACCGGCGGCCCGGCCGAAGCTACTGGCCAGTACCCCTGTCCGGGTTCTCCGCCGGCCGCAGCCGTGGTTAGCATGGCATCCCATGACCACTGCCGCGCACGACGACGACGCCGCTCCCGACATCCATACGACCGCCGGCAAGCTCGCCGACCTGCGCAATCGCCTCGCCGAGGCGGAGTTCCCGGTCGGCGAGGAGGCCGCCGAGCGGGTGCACGCCAAGGGCAAGCTGACCGCCCGCGAGCGCATCACCCATCTGCTCGACGAGGGCTCCTTCGTCGAACTCGACGCGCTGGCCCGGCACCGCGCCACGAACTTCGGTCTGGCCGACAAGCGGCCGCTGGGCGACGGCGTGGTGGTCGGCTACGGCACCGTCGACGGGCGCGAGGTCTGCGTCTTCAGCCAGGACGCCACCGTCTTCGGCGGCAGCCTCGGCGAGGTCTACGGCGAGAAGATCTGCAAGGTGATGGATCTGGCGATCAAGACCGGTCGCCCGCTCATCGGCATCAACGAGGGCGCCGGCGCGCGTATCCAGGAGGGCGTGGTCTCGCTCGGCCTGTACGCGGAGATCTTCCACCGGAACGTCCAGGCCTCCGGCGTGATCCCGCAGATCTCGCTGATCATGGGCCCGGCGGCCGGCGGCCACGTCTACTCGCCCGCGCTCACCGACTTCACCGTGATGGTCGACAAGACCAGCCACATGTTCATCACCGGCCCCGACGTGATCAAGACCGTCACCGGTGAGGACGTCACCATGGAGGACCTCGGCGGCGCGCACACGCACATGACCAAGTCGGGCGTCGCGCACTACGTCGCCGCCGACGAGGAGGACGCGCTCGAGTACGTCAAGGAGCTGCTCAGCTACCTGCCGAGCAACAGTCGCGCCGAGGCCCCGCGTCTGCCCGCGCCGCCGCACCCGGGCGCCATCGAGGACAACCTCACCGACGACGACCTCGAACTGGACACGCTGATCCCGGACTCGCCGAACCAGCCGTACGACATGCACGAGGTGATCACCCGGCTGCTCGACGACGGCGAATTCCTCGAGGTCCAGGCCGAGCGCGCGATGAACATCGTCGTCGGCTTCGGCCGGGTGGACGGCCGCAGCGTCGGCATCGTCGCCAACCAGCCGACGCAGTTCGCCGGCTGCCTGGACATCGACGCCTCGGAGAAGGCCGCCCGCTTCGTGCGGACCTGCGATGCTTTCAACGTCCCGATCATCACCCTGGTCGACGTCCCCGGCTTCCTGCCCGGCACCGATCAGGAGTACAGCGGCATCATCCGCCGCGGCGCCAAGCTGCTCTACGCCTACGGTGAGGCCACCGTCGGCAAGATCACCGTCATCACCCGCAAGGCCTACGGCGGCGCCTACGACGTGATGGGCTCCAAGCACATGGGTGCCGACGTGAACCTGGCGTGGCCGACGGCGCAGATCGCCGTGATGGGCGCCTCCGGCGCGGTCGGCTTCGTCTACCGCAGCCGCCTCAAGGAAGCCGAGGCGGCCGGCGAGGACGTGGACGCGCTGCGCCTGGAACTGCAGCAGGAGTACGAGGACACGCTGGTGAACCCGTACGTCGCCGCCGAGCGCGGCTACGTCGACGCGGTGATCCCGCCGAGCC
>CAZEOP010000168.1:0-7389 GCA_964513715.1 uncultured Gordonia sp. | reverse complement strand
CGTTCAACACGCAGAAGATCATGTTCAACGCCAAGGACTCGACGCTGCCGAAGGTCTCCGACCGCCTCGGTGTGCTGACCCGGACCAACTCCGAGTCGATCCTCGGCGCGCAGGCCCGCAAGGTGGATCCGAGCCGCGACTTCTCCGAGGGGGTGGCGATCACGTCGTCGTTCCATCCGGAACCCAACACGCACATCGAGCCGGTCCGCTACGGCAAGGGCAGCAATGCGATGGCCTACCTGCAGACCGTCCTCACCGACGGCGGCAGCATCGCCTACCGGGTGCGGCAGTTCCTGGCCCAGGTCATCAAGAACCCGTTCCTGCTGGTCCGGCTGCTGGTGCCGCGCAAGTGGAGCCAGCGCACGGTGATCGCCCTGGTGATGCAGAACAACAACAACTCGCTGACCACGTTTGTCCGCAAGCGCGGACCGCTGCGCTATGTCACCAGCAAGCAGGGGCACGGCGAGCCCAATCCGACGTGGATCCCGGCCGGCAACGAGGCCACCCGCCGTGCGGCGAAGCTCCTGGACGACGGCATCGCCGGCGGCACCTGGGGCGACATCGTGAACATGCCGCTGACCGCGCACTACCTGGGCGGGTGCACCATCTCCGACAGCCCGGAGACCGGCGTGATCGACCCGTACCACCGCGTGTGGGGTTATCCGACGCTGTACATCACCGACGGAGCCGCGATCTCGGCGAACCTCGGCGTCAATCCGTCGCTGTCGATCTGCGCGCAGGCCGAGCGCGCCGCATCGCTGTGGCCGAACAAGGGCGAGGCCGATCCGCGCCCCGCGCAGGGCGAGGACTACCGCCGCATGGCTCCGGTGGCCCCGGTGTCGCCGGTGGTGCCCGCGGGAGCGCCGGGTGCCCTGCGCCTGTCGATCACCCCGGTCGACGCCCGCCGCGCCGCCGCCCAGGCCGTACCCGCCCCCGCCGACGCCGAGGCCTGAGGTCTCGACTGCGCTCGACCAGCGAAAACCTGCTTGGTCTCCACTGGTAGATCGAGCGGAGTCGAGATCACTGCTTCGCAGATCGAGCGCAGTCGAGATCCTCGGCGCGAGTAGCGTGGGCGCATGACCGACTGGCGCATCGAGCGGGCCGACGAGCTCCGGGGACTGATTCTGCAGGCCGATCCGGGGATCGTCGAAGAGATCAAGTGGCGCAAACCGTCGAACCCGGACGGGGTGCCGACGTTCAGTTGCGACGGTCTGCTTTGCACCCTGGAGACCTATAAGGACAAGGTCAAGGTGACCTTCGCCAAGGGGGCGTCGCTGCCCGATCCGGCGGGCATCTTCAACGCGAGCCTCACCGCGGGCACCCGGCGCGCGGTCGATCTGACCGAGTCCGCCTCGCTCGACGGCGATGCCTTCGTCGCCCTGGTCCAGGCGGCGGTGGCTGCGAATCGGGCCTGACCCCGTGCGGTACCGCCCTTTCTCCACCGCGCTGCGGTAGTTCCGGCCCACGCCCGATACCCGGGATGCGCGCCGGAACTCGGGATGCGTCGGGGAACGCGGGATGCGTGGCGGAAGTGGGCGCGTCCGGCGCTCAGATGTAAAGCGCGGGCTCGGCGTACGGGTCGAAGGGCTCGTCGCCGCCCGGCCGTGCCTTCGCGGCCACACCGACGGCCACGAAGCCGGCCGGCACGTTGTGCACCACCACGGCGTTGGCGCCGACCTTGACGTCGTCGCCCAGCGTGATGGGCCCGAGGATCTTGGCGCCGGCGCCGATCAGCACCCGGTCGCCGACGGTGGGATGCCGCTTGCCCTTGCTCATCGAGGTGCCGCCGAGGGTGGAGCCGTGGAACATCAGCACGTCCTCGCCCACCTCGGCGGTCTCGCCGATCACCACGCCCATGCCGTGGTCGATGAAGAAGCGGCGGCCGATCACCGCGCCCGGGTGGATCTCCACGCCGGTGAGGAAGCGAGCCGCCTGCGAGAGCAGCCGGGCGGCCAGTTTCAGCGGAAGCGAGCTGATCCACATCGCGTGCGCGAGGCGATACAGCCAGAGGGCGTGCACTCCCGGATAGGCCAGCGCCACCACCAGCTTGGAGCGGGCGGCGGGATCGCGGTCGCAGGCGGCCTGGAGGTCCTCGCGCAGGAGGGCCGCCAGGCCGCGCTGCGATGCGCTCACTAGTCCACGAGCCCTTCGAACAGCGGGGTCGACAGGTAGCGCTCACCGAAATCGGGCAGCACGACGACGACGGTCTTGCCCGCATTCTCCGGGCGCTGGGCGACGGCGACGGCCGCGGCCAGGGCGGCGCCGGAGGAGATGCCGACCAGCAGGCCCTCCTCGGTGGCGGCGCGCCGGGCCCAGGCGACGGCGGTCTCGGCGTTGACGTCGATCACCTCGTCGTAGACGTCGCGGTCGAGGACCTCGGGCACGAAGTTGGCGCCCAGACCCTGGATCTTGTGCGGCCCGGGGGCACCGCCGTTGAGGATCGCGGACTCCTCCGGCTCCACGGCGATCACCTGGACACCGGGCTTGCGCTCCTTGAGCACCTGGCCGACGCCGGAGATGGTGCCGCCGGTGCCGATACCGGCGATGAAGACGTCGACGTCGCCGTCGGTGTCGGCCCAGACCTCCTCGGCGGTGGTGGTGCGGTGCACCGCCAGGTTGGCCGGGTTGGCGAACTGCTTGGCCAACACGGCGCCGGGACGCTCGGCGGCAATCTCCTCGGCGCGACGGACCGCCCCGGCCATGCCCTCGGCACCGGGCGTGAGAACCAGTTCGGCACCGAAGGCACGCAGCAGGGCGCGGCGCTCCTTCGACATGGTCTCGGGCATGGCGATCACGACGTTGTAGCCGCGGGCCGCGCCCACCATGGCCAGCGCGATGCCGGTGTTGCCGGAGGTGGCCTCGACGACGGTGCCGCCGGGCGGAAGGGTGCCGTCGGCTTCGGCGGCGTCGATGATGGCGACCGCGATGCGGTCCTTCACCGAGTTCGCCGGGTTGAACGACTCGAGCTTCGCCAGCACGGTGGCGCCGGCGCCGTCGGTGAGGCGATTGAGGCGGACGAGCGGGGTGCGACCGACAGCAGCGGTCACGTCGTCGAAGACGTTGGCCATGGGGGATCCTTTGACGTTCCTGGTACGGGCTGTCCCCGAGCCTAGTCGAGCCCGCGGGCCGCCAGCGTGTCGGCGAAGCCGTCCGCGGTGTCCAGGGCGGCCAGCACGGCGGGGACGAACAGGACCCGGGGCCCCGGGCGCAGGCCGCGGGCCCGTCGTGCCTGGTCGACCTGCGTGAAGACCTCCGCGATCAGAGGGATCGAGCGGATTGTCAAGGCTAGAGCCATGGCGATTAAATCGGTGCGCACACCGAACCTCTCCAGCGGCCGCAGGGCGCGGATCACGGCGGCCAGGATGTCGGACGTGCGGGTGGTGAGCGTGACGACCACGGCCAGGCCGATGGAGGCGAGCAGCACCGCGCACACCACCAGGGCGCGATCGCGGTCGGTGATGACCCACTGGAAGACGAAGATCAGCGCGACCACCACCAGTGGGCCGCGCATCAGCGGCCAGGCGCGGCGCGGCCCCAGGCCGGCGAGCGCGAAGACCGCGAGGCTGGCGCCGAGGGCCACCGCGGCGCCGACCGGGGTGTGCACGGTGAGCGTCATCGCGATGATCGCCGCCATCAGGGCGAGGATCTTCGGCCCGGCCGGCAGCCGGTGGATCGGTGAGCGTCCGGGCACATAGGTCCCGATCATCGTCATGGTCGCCGGTTCAGTGGTCGACGCCGATCATCCACGGGATGCCGAAGCGGTCGACGCACATGCCGAAGCCGGGCGACCAGAAGGTCGGTGCCAGCGGCATGGTGACGTGGCCGCCCTCGGCGAGGGCCGCGTGCACGGTGCCGGCCGTCTCCAGGTCGGGCGCGGTGTAGCTCACCGAGAAACCCGTCTTGGGTCCGCCGTCGCCGGACGGATCGTCGGAGCCGAGCAGGACGGCGCCGGACTCGAGCCGCAGCGAGGCGTGCATCACGAAGTCGCCGCCGCCGGGCATCTGAGAGTCGGCGGGGGCGTCGGAATTGCGCATGATCGACAGTTCGCCGCCGAGGATCTCGTGGTACCGCGTGAACGCCTCCGCGCAGTCGCCGCTGAAGAAGAGGTACGGGGAGAAGCTCATGGTGTTCAGTATGCGCCGGCGAGCGCGGGCCCGGTAGGGGGTGGCGCGTCCGTCACGCCATCAGGGCGCGGTAGGTCGCGATGGATTCGGCGGGGCTGCCGTCGGCCACGACGCGGCCGGCATCCAGCACCAGGACGCGGTCGTAGTCGTCGAGCAGTTCGAGGTGATGGGTCAGGACGATGAGCTGCTCGTCGAGCCCGGCCAGGACGTCGCGCAGCAGGCTCGCATTGCGCAGGTCGAGCATGGTGGTGGGTTCGTCGGCCACCAGGATCGAGGGTTCCAGGACCATGATCGCGGTGAGCGCCAGGAGTTGTTTCTGGCCGCCGGAGAGGGTGTGCGAGGGCTGATCGGCGCGGTCGGCCAGCCCGAAGTCGGCCAGCGCGGCCAGCGCGCGCTCCCGGCGCTGTCGCTTGTCGCCGACGACTCGGGTCAGCGAGAGTTCCACGTCCTCGAGCACGGTCGGCATGATGATCTGCCGATCCGGGTCGGAGAAGATGAAGCCGACCTGGCGGCGGACGGCGCGCTGGTTCTTCGCGACCGGCAGCCCGTTCACCACGACCCGGCCGCTGTCGGGCTGCACCAGTCCGTTCATCATTCGAGCCAGGGTCGATTTGCCGCTGCCGTTGGCGCCGATGATCCCGATGCGGTGTTCGGTGAGTTCGAGGTCGATGTCGTGCAGGACGGGCCGGCCACCGAAGGCGTGACCGACCGACTCGAACTCGATGGACGTCATGCCGGATAGACGGGCATCGGCTGCGGCCGGAGCGGGGTGATCAGACCCGGGCGGCCGCGGTGGACGGCGGCGGCGACCAGGCCGGCCACGACGGCCTTGAGCACGTCGCCGATCACGAACGGGCCGTTGGTAGTGATCGCCGCGGTCAGGCTCATGTCGGTGCGCAGCAGCAGGCCGGTGATGCCGCACAGGTAGATGACGAGGACGCCGCCGAGCAGATTGACGGCGATGCCCAGCCAGATGTTGTAGCGGGGCATCATGGCCGCGGTGAACAGGCCGATGGCCAGGACACCGGGCAGGAAGCCGACGAAATAGCCCGCCGTGGGCGAACTCAGCGCGACCATGCCGGTGCGGCCGCCGGCCAGGATCGGCAGCCCGGCGATCGCCAGCACCATGAAGAGGAGGACGGCGAGCGTACCCTTCTTCGGACCGAGGATCGCCCCGGCCATCATCACGCCGAGGGTCTGCAGCGTGATGGGCACGCCGGAGGCGAGGTTGAACGAGCCGGGCAGGCCCAGCACGGCGATCAGCGCGGCGAAGACGGCGGCCTGCGCGAGGTCGGCGACGGAGAACTTGAGGAAGCCTGGCACCCGCTAAGGGTAGGACAGGCGTATTCGGCGGCGAGCGCCCGCTCTACAAGTGGTTGGCCCGCAGCTCTTCCGGCGACAGCGGGGAGAGCAGGCCGGGGGCGACGTCGTACACGGTCTGGGCGCCCACCACGCCGGCCCGGTTCAGGCGGGCGGCGGCGCGCGCATAGGCGACCAGGACGCTGGCGGTGAACTCCGGATTCGACTCGAGGGCCAGGTGATACTCGATCACCTGCCGGGTGCCGGGCGAGGTGGTGCCGCTGCGGATCACGAAGCCGCCGTGCGGCATGCCGTGGTGATCGCGGGCCAGTTCCTCGGCGGTGATGAAGTGCACGGTGGTGTCGTAGGGCTCGAAGTAGTCCGGCATCGACACGATCTCGGCGCGCACGGTCTCGGCATCGGCGCCGTCCTCCAGCACGACGAAGCACTCGCGGGTGTGCCGGTCGCGGGTCGACAGTTCGGGGTCCTCGCCCGCGCGGACGCGCTCGATCGCGGTCTCCGACGGCAGCGTGTACTGGACGGCACCGGCCACCCCGGGCACCCGGCGCACCGCGTCGGAGTGGCCCTGGCTCAGGCCGCGGCCCCAGAAGGTGTAGGTGGCGCCCTGCGGCAGAATCGCCTCGCCGAAGACCCGGTTCAGGGAGAACAGGCCGGGATCCCAGCCGGTGGAGATGATCGCCGTGGTGCCCGCGGCGCGGGCGGCCGCGTCGACCGCGGCGAAGTGCTCGGGGATGCGGGCGTGGTTGTCGTAGCTGTCGACGATGCTGTAGCGGGCGGCCTGGGCGGGGCTCTGCTCCGGCAGATCGCTGCGCGAGCCGCCGCACAGGATGAGGACGTCCAGGTCATCGCGGTCGCGGTCCAGTTCGGACATCGCGTAGACCGGGGTCTGCGGGCCCACGGTGGCGACCGTGGCCGGGTCGCGGCGGGTGAACACGCCGGCCAGTTCCAGATCCGGGCTGAGACCGATGGCGGTCTCGACGCCGCGGCCCAAGTTCCCGTAGCCGACGATTCCGACACGGATCTGCGTAGTCACTGGCGATGGCCCTCTCGTCCTGCGTTCTCCGCCGGCGAGTCCGGCTGACCGGGGCCGAGTCTATCGATCCGATTCGCCGGCCCGGTCCCCGGTCTCGACCGGCCCGGCCGGGAGCGGTTCTGCGCCGGCGCGTGCGGACTACCGTGGATGGAGAAGGCACTCGAGGAGAGGACGCGGCGATGGCGATCGTGATGACGGTGATCGGCGGAACCGGATTCGCCGGGGCGCACATCGTGGAGGCGGCGGCCGTCGCGGGCCTGGCGGTGCGCAGCGTCAGCCGCCGTGAGTCGGCGATGCAGATCGCCGGCGTCGACTACGAGATCGGCTCCATCACCGATCCGGCGGCGCGGGCCCGGGCCCTGAACGGCGCCGACGTGGTGATCGTGGCGGTCTCGCCGCGCGGCGAGATGGCCGGACAGGTGCGCCCGGCGATCGCTGCGCTGGCCGCCGAGGCGGCTGCCGCCGGAGTGCGGCTGGGCGTGATCGGCGGTGCGGGTTCGTTGCGCGTCGCCGAGGACGGCCCACTGCTGATCGATTCCGGTTCCCGGAGGAGATCAAGCCCGAGGCCGCCGAGATGAGCCGGGTGCTGGACGATCTGCGCGCGTCACCCGACTCGCTCGACTGGTTCCTGGTGAGCCCGGCCGCCACCTTCGGTGCGCATGCGCCGGGCGTGTACCGCGGCGAGTATCGGGTCGGCGGCGACGTGCTGCTGACCGATGACGACGGCAACTCCGCGATCTCCGGCGCCGACTTCGGTGCGGCGGTGGTGGACGAGGTGGTGGAGCCGGCGCATCGTCGCGCCCGGTTCACCGTCGCCTACTGAGTCGTCGGTGCCCGGTTCCGCCGGTCCCCAGTGGGCTTCCGGAGCAAGTTGTCGGCACAGAGCGAGGGTCCGTGGACGCATAGACCACG
>CAZEOP010000167.1:0-7434 GCA_964513715.1 uncultured Gordonia sp. | reverse complement strand
TGGATGTAGTTGTGCGAGTGCTTCCAGTGCGGGGACGCGCACACCATGTCCCACTCCCACGAGGTGGAGTGGATCTCCGGGTCGTTCATCCAGTCCCACTGCCCGTGCATCACGTTGTGCCCGAGCTCCATGTTCTCGATGATCTTGGCCACCGCGAGCGCCGCGGTGCCCGCGAGCCACAGGGATCGCCGGCGGGAACCGAACAGGGCGAGCCGGCCGGCCACTTCCAGGCCGCGCTGCGCCGCAATGGTGCGCCGCAGGTACCGCACGTCCCGCTCACCGAGTTCGGCCTCGATGCGCCGGCGCAGGCCGTCGAGTTCGACGCCGAGCGCCTCGACGTCGGCGTCACTCAGGTGCGCGTACTCGTTGATGTCCGAAATAGCCATTGCTCACCATTATGCCCCGTGCCCCCGATACCGGTGACGCCAGTGACACCGATCACGCCGCCGGCCGCTGCTCCGGACGCGGCAGCGGCAGGGCGGCATCGCGCCGCCGTTCCCGCAGGCCGCGCAGGGCGGACTTGAGGCCGCGTCGACGGCCGGTGCGCGGGTCGCGCGTGGACGCCAGGTGCTGCTCCGGATCGCTCTTGAAGCGCAGCTCCGAGGCCGTCTCCGGGGCATCGTCGCTGGTGGCCTTGAGGTACTTGTTCGGCAGCGAGAGCTTGGCGATGGTGCGCCACGACTTCGCGTACTGCACCGGGAAGCTGCCAGTGGTGTACGGCAGGTCGTACTCGTCGCAGATGGCCTGCACCCGCACCGAGATCTCCGGCAGCCGGTTGCTCGGCAGATCCGGGAAGATGTGGTGCTCGATCTGGTAGCTCAGATTGCCGCTCATGAAGCCGAGCACCGGGCCGGACCGGAAGTTGGCACTGCCCAGCATCTGGCGCAGGTACCACTGGCCGCGGTTCTCCACCTCCATGTCGCGCTTGGTGAACTTCTCGGCGCCGTCCGGGAAGTGCCCGCAGAAGATGACAGCATTGGTCCACACATTGCGGATCGCATTGGCCATCAGATTGGCCGTGAGGGCCTTGCGCGCACCCCGCGGCGAGCGGGTGGCCGCACCGACCAGCGCCGGATAGGCGACGTAGTCCTTGGCGGCCTGCTTGCCGATCTTGCGGCCGGCGTCACGCAGGTCCTGGTGGAACTGCGCCTTCTCCTCGTCGGTCTTGCGCTTCTTGGCCAGCTCGAGGTGCTGGGCGGCCACACCGTACTCGAAGCCGAGCATCAGCAGCGTGTTCCACACCAGGTTGCCGAGGTAGAACGGCCGCCAGCGCTGGTCCCGGGTGACGCGCAGCAGGCCGTAGCCCACGTCGTCGTCCATGCCCAGGACGTTGGTGTACTTGTGGTGGACGAAGTTGTGCTGGTGCTTCCAGTGCGCACTGGGCCCGGCGTTGTCCCACTCCCACGAGGTGGAGTGGATCTCCGGATCGTTCATCCAGTCCCACTGCCCGTGCATCACGTTGTGCCCGAGCTCCATGTTCTCGACGATCTTGGCCACGCCCAGGGCGCCGGCGCCGGCCCACCAGAGTGACCGCTTGCGCGAGCCGAAGATCAGCGCCCGGCCGGTCAGTTCCAGCCCGCGCTGGAAGGCGATGGTGCGGCGGATGTAGCGCGCATCGCGCTCACCGCGATCGGCCTCGACGTCGGCGCGGATCTGGTCCAGCTGCTCGGCGATCTCGGCGACGTCCGCCTCGGACAGGTGCGCATACTCCGGAATGTCCTTGATGGCCACTCGGGTCTCCTCACTTACGATTCCGTAACCTACGTCAGCGTAGGTTACGCGCCCGTAGGTTGTCTACCCTTCAGACGTCGAGGGTGCAGTCGCCGGCCGCAGCCGAGACGCAGGTCTGGATGCGCTCGCCCTCGACGTGCTCCACACCGGTGCGCAGATCCCGGACGCAGCCCTTGTCGAGCATCACCACGCAGGTCTGGCAGATGCCCATGCGGCAGCCGTAGGGCATCTGCACCCCGGCCTGCTCTCCCGCCTCCAGCAAGGTGGTGGCGCCGTCCACCTCGATGGACTTGTCGCGGGTGCCGAAGGTGACGGTGCCGCCCTGCGCGCCGTGCGCACCGCGCTCGAGCGCGAACCGCTCGATGTGCAACGACTCCGCCGCCCCAGCCTTCTCGTAGGTGGCGGTCAGCATGTCCAGGAAGCCACCGGGCCCGCACGCCCAGGCCTGCCGCTCCGCCCAGTCCGGGCACAGCCGGTCCAGCGCCTCCGCGTTCAGCCGACCGTCCTCGCGGGTGAACCACAGCTGCAGCCGCATCACCCCGGCCGCAGCCAGCGCCGCGAGCTCGTCGCCGAAGAGCACCTCGTCGGCGGTCGGCGCGGAGTGGATCAGCAGGGTGTCGGTGGTCCGCCCGCGCCGCGCCATGGTACGCAGCATCGACACGATCGGCGTGATACCGCTGCCCGCGGTCACCAGCAGCAGCTTGGCCGGCAATGGCTCGGGGAGCACGAATTCGCCGGCTGGCGCGGCCAGGCGCACCACGGTGCCCGGCGCGAGCCCGTTGACCAGGTGCGACGACAGGAAGCCCTCAGGCAGCGCCTTCACTGTGATCGCGATGGTCTTGTCACTGCCCGAGGCGATCGGGTCGCTGGTCAGCGAATAGCTGCGCCAGGTCCAGCGACCGTCCACCGGCACGCCGATGCCGACGTACTGCCCGGCGTGATAGTCGAACGAGAAGCCCCAGCCCGGGCGGATGACGATGGTCGCCGCCTCGGGCCCGGCGGCGGTCACCGAGACGATCTTGCCGCGCAGCTCGCGCGCCGACCACAGCGGATTCGCCAGGTGGAGATAGTCGTCCGGCAGCAGTGGCGTGGTGACCCGGGCGACGGCCGCCCGCACCCAGTGCGCCGCCTCGCTGCGCGAGGAGGCCGCGCGCGCCGGAGCTTCGAAGCGTTCCCGCCAGGACCCCATGATCGCCCCTGTTCCTCGTCCGGCACCGAATGCACCGCACGACATCAAGATTACCTACGGAACCGTAACTTACGGAACCGTAACGCATGAGCGCAAACCGGGCCCGGCAGCGCCGGGCCAGAACAGTTCCGACTCAGAGCAGTCCCGACTCAGAGCAGTTCCAGCAGGAAGGGCAGTTCCTGAGTGGCGTACCAGGCCAGGTCGTGATCCTGTGCGTCGCCGACGGCCAGCTCGGCGTCCTCGTCCCCCAGGTCCGCGGCATCGATCACCTCGACCGCCCCGCGCACCGCGGGCTCGGCGGCCGCGCCGTCCACCTGCACCGACACCACCTGCGCCAGCGAGACCGGACCGCTGATCTTCACCACGGCATCGTCCAGGTCGGGCCGCGGCACTGCGTCGCCGCGTTCGGTCACGATCACCACGCGCCGCAGCGGCAGCTCACTGTCCTGCGCCGAGAGCAGCCGCAAGCTGGCGCGGGCCGCCTCGGCCAGCGCCACCTCACCGAGTTCCTCGTCGTCACCGGAGGTGTACGCCTCGCGCAACGCGGGCGTCACCCCGAAGCCCGTGCCGCCCAACGGCATCCACTGCCCGTCGTCGATCAGCCGCTGCACGTCGGCCAGCGTCGCCGGCAGATACACCCTCATTCGCTTGTCCTGAGCGGAGCCGAAGGGCCGGCCTCCCCGGACTCGTCGACGGATCCGGCCGCGTCGGTCGCGGATTCGATGGACTCCACCTCGCCGGCGGCCGCGGGCACGCCGATCACGATCTCCTCGCGCACCGGGCGCGGCGGGAAACCGCCGGTCTTGAGCTCCTCGAGCGACTCGGCCACATAGCCGGCCATCGCGGGCAGATCACCGATCACGTTGCGGTCGGCGACGAAGCCGAATTCCACGCGATCGCAGTATTCGTTGACGCTGATCGCCAGCGCCCGGTTGGCGATCAGCATCGGCACGGTGAACATGCCGACGATCGGCACCCCCGCGATGTACCGGCGGGTGATCTGCCGGTCGCCCATCGTGATGGGCACGTTGTACGCGCGCTGGAACAGGCTGGTGAAGATGCGCGCGGAGAAGTCGGCGAAGGGCACCACGCCCAACTCGGGCAGCAGCGGGCGCATGCCGGGCGTCATCCGGCGCTGCGACTGCGAGTAGCGATCGGCCAGTCCGGCAACCTGCATCAGACGCACCGCGGGTGCATCCTCGCCGACCGGCAGATCGGTCACGAACTCGGCGCGGCCCTCGTTGATCCAGCCGCCGCCGCGGTCCGGGTCGGTGACCGGATCGCGCGCGCCCAGCGGCAGCACCGCGCGCATCGTCTCGCCGTGCGGCACAGAATCTTTGACCGACAGCGTCCAGCGCCGCATCACCCCGGTGACCAGGCCCAGCACCACGTCGTTGAAGCTGCACTCGAAACGATGCGCGACGGCCAGGCACTCGGCCCGCGGCACCGAGGCGAAGGTGCACAGCCGGGCCGCGCTGGCCGCGGAGTTCAGCGGGCTGTCGGGCGCGGTGTTGACCAACTGCTGCACGGTGCTGCCCACCAGGCGGGCCGAGCGGTCGGCCAGCGTGAGCAGGTCGGCCACCGGGCCGCCGCCCCGGAACATCGAGTCGACCAGTTCGCCCGGCCGGGCCATCGCCTCGGCGAGCGCACCCATGGTGACCGCGCGCCCGCCCGGCGGCCGCGCCGGCATCCACAGATCCTCGGGCAGCCGCACCGCCTCGGCCGTGTCGTCGGCGATCACCTCGCTGATCTCCAGGTGCTCGCCGTCGCCCAGCAGACAGCGGTGCGTCTTGCTCAGCACGGCCAGCCGCCCGCCGGCCAGCCCTTCGATCAGGTACAGCTCCCAGAGCGGCCGCTTCCGGTCCAGCGGCCGCGACATGACCCGCGCGATCAGTTCCTGGAGCTGTTCGTCGTCGCCCGGTTTCGGCAGCGCCGAGAGCCGGACGTGAAAGGTGATGTCGAAGTCGGGATCGTCCACCCAGAGCGGCCGGGCCAGGCCGAGCGCCACCTCGGTGACCACCTGCCGGTACCGGGGCACCACCTGCAGCCGGTTCTCCACCAGCGACACCAGGGTGCCGTAGTCGAGCGGGCGGTGATCGTCGGACAGCCGGCCCGGATCCAGGATGAGCAGAGCACCCAGATGAGTCGTTGTCCCCGACCCGTCCAGGAAGTAGTACATCGCTTCATCCGGCGACAAACGATTCACCATGGTGCTGGCAATGATAGCCACCTCAGAGGATGGCGAACTCGGCCACCACCCAGCGCAGCGCACCCGCCGGCGGCACCGCTCGAAGGCTCCGTCCGGCCGCACCGCGTGCCCGAGGAACGCGCGCGTCGCGGCTCCCCCGGCGCTGCGGGCGCAGCTCGACCCCGCCGGCGAAGGCCCGGACCCGCGCGCCCCGGACGAAGGTGCCGAAGAACTCCGCGGAGCCGCCCGGCCGGAGCTGGACGTGCACCCGATGCAGGCGCGCGGTGTCGTGCTCGGGAGTGCGGTGCGCCAGCAGCTCCCCCAGCTGCGCCAGCACCGGCTCGGATACCGCCGCGGCCAGTTGCGCGCGCGGCCGACGGCCGTCGAGCACCTCCAGCGTGGCACCGAGCACGTCGACGACGAAGGCGCGCACCGCCGTCGCCGTCGCCAGGTCCGGCGGTGGGCCGGCGAGCGCCGGCACCTCCCGGACCGTCGTCACGTCCGGCGCGGCCGGAGCCCCCGGACCGGTCGGCTTCCCCGGCTGTGCAGCGAGCAGTGTCCCCCTCATGAACAGTCCGACGCACCGGGACCGGTTTCGGTTCCACGACACGCCGGACCGGCGGGTAACAATCCCGCCCGGCCGGGAGAAGGCTGTTACTTGCGGCGGCGGTTGCGGCGTTCGGCGGCGCGGCGCTCCTTGCGGGTGCCGCCCACCGGCTCGTCGCCGAGGACCTCCGACGGCGTGCCGGAGAACAGCTCCTCCACCGCCGAGCGGACCTCGGGGGTGCCGTCCTCGGCCGGACCGCTGTAGGTGACGCCCTCGGCCGCCTCCAGCTCCGCCTCGCTCTCGCCCTGACCGCCGCCCAGGCCGCTCCCGGACAGCATGTCCGAGACCGAGCTGCCGATCGCCGGGGCCGGTGCCTGCGCCTGCACCTGGGCGTTGAACACGAGGGCGACGGTCTCCTCCTTCATGCCCTCGAGCATGCCCATGAACATGTCGTAGCCCTCGCGCTGGTACTCGACCACCGGATCGCGCTGCGCCATCGAACGCAGGTGGATGCCCTCGCGCAGGTAGTCCATCTCGTACAGGTGATCGCGCCACTTGCGGTCGAGCACCGTCAGCAGGATGGACCGCTCCAGCTGGCGCATGGCGTCCTCGCCGCCGATCGCCGCCAGCTCCGCCTCGCGGCGGTCGTAGGCCTCGAGCGCATCGCGCACGATGATCTCGCGCAGCTCGTCGCGATCCAGGTCCTCGCGCTCACCGAACTCGTTGACGCCGAAGACCTTGTTCTGCTCCAGGGTGATCGGGTACAGGTTGCCCAGCGCCGACCACAGCTCGTCCAGATCCCAGTCCTCGGCGTAGCCCTCCACGGTGGCTCCGTCGACGTAGGCGCCCACCACATCGGCCACCATCTGGCGAACCTGGTCGCGGTGGTCCTCGCCCTCGAGGATCTCGCGGCGCTCGGTGTAGATCACCTTGCGCTGGTCGTTCATCACCTCGTCGTACTTGAGGACGTTCTTGCGGATCTCGAAGTTCTGCTCCTCGACCTGCGTCTGCGCGCTGCGGATGGCGCGGGTCACCATCTTGGCCTCGATCGGCACGTCGTCGGGCAGGTTGAAGCGGGTCATGATGGTGTCGAGCGCGCCGGCGTTGAAGCGGCGCATCAGCTCGTCGCCGAGCGAGAGGTAGAAGCGGGACTCGCCCGGATCGCCCTGGCGGCCGGAGCGGCCGCGCAACTGGTTGTCGATGCGGCGCGACTCGTGCCGCTCGGTGCCGAGCACATACAAACCGCCGGCGTCGACGACGGCCACGGCCTCGTCGGCGGCATCGCGGCGGGCCACTTCGATGGCCTCGACCCACGCCGCCTCGTACTCCTCGGGCGTGTTCACCGGGTCCAGACCAGCCTTGCGGAGCCGGGTGTCGGCGATGATCTCCGGGTTGCCGCCGAGCACCACGTCGGTGCCGCGGCCGGCCATGTTGGTGGCCACGGTGACCGCGCCCAGCCGGCCGGCTTCGGCGATGATCTGCGCTTCCTGCTCGTGGAACTTGGCGTTGAGCACGTTGTGAGGGATGCCGCGCTTGACGAGCTGACGGCTGAGGCGCTCGGAGTTCTCGATCGAGATCGTGCCGACAAGACACGGCTGTCCGGCCGCGTGGCGCTCTGCGATGTCCTCGGTCACGGCACCGAACTTCGCGTCGACGCTGCGATACACGAGGTCGTTGCGGTCATCTCGGATCATTGCCCGGTTCGTCGGGATCATCATGACCGGCAACTTGTAGATCTCGCGGAACTCCTTGTCCTCAGTCACCGCCGTGCCGGTCATG
>CAZEOP010000166.1:0-7463 GCA_964513715.1 uncultured Gordonia sp. | reverse complement strand
AGTGTGGGAGAGTAGGACACCGCCGAACACAATTTAGTAGAGACCCCCTGAACACTCCGTGTTCAGGGGGTCTCTCGCATCCCCGGGGTCTGGCATCCCAGGGGGTCTGTTTGGCGGCCGACTAGGATGGTGACATGACTGGTGGGAGGCCCGCAGTGGGTGCGGAGAAGGCCGTGAAGGCGCCTCGGGCGCGGATGACGGGGGCGCAGCGCCGGCAACAGCTCATTGAGGTGGCACGCGGCCTGTTCGCCGAGCGGGGCTTCGAGGGGACGTCGATCGAAGAGATTGCGCAGCGTGCCGGAGTGTCCAAACCCGTCGTATACGAGCACTTCGGCGGCAAGGAGGGGCTGTACGCGGTGGTGGTCGACCGGGAGATGGAGACGCTCCTGGAGATGGTGACCCAGTCGCTCGCCAAGAACCGGTCGCTGGTGCGGATACAGCAGGTGGCGCTGGCACTGCTGACGTACATGGAGGAGCGGACCGACGGCTTTCAGATCCTGGTGCGCGGGGAATCGACCGCGGAGGCGGCGAGCGGCGAGCACACCCGCTACGGCAGCCTGCTCAACGATGCCATCAGCCAGGTGGAGCACATCCTGGCCGGCGACTTCGAGCGCAGGGGTTTCGATCCCGCACTCGCTCCGCTGTACGCGCAGGCGCTTGTCGGTATGGTCTCGGTGACTGCGCAGTGGTGGCTCGACGTTCGGGAGCCGGCCAAGGAGGTTGTCGCGGCGCACCTGGTGAACCTGTGCTGGAACGGACTGACCCGACTGGAAGCGGAGCCGGTGCTGGTGTTGCAGGACACCGTCGTCGAGGCCGAGTGACGCCGGTCTCGGTTCTTCGTTGACCTGCTGTTTCGGGGTTATGATGAGGGCATGACGACACAAGTGAAGACCCGGACGGCAGCCGCCCTGCTCGCCGCCGTGGCCCCGGTGCTGATCCTCTCGGCGTGCAGCAGCAGTGACGGCGACAAGGCCGGTTCGAGTGCCTCGCAGCAGCAGTCCGCGCTTGCGGTCAGCGACCAGTGGGTCAAGGCCGCTCCGGACGGCATGACCGCGATGTTCGGCAAGCTGACGAACAACGGCGACGCGGAGATCCGTGTCGTGGGCGGTGAGTCACCGGCTGCGGGAATGGTGCAGCTGCACGAGATGTCGGCGCAGGACGGCACGATGGCCATGCGCGAGAAGAAGGACGGCTACGTCATCGCCCCGCACAGCAGCCTCGAGTTGGCGCCGGGTGCCGATCACATCATGCTGATGGACCTGCGCGGCCCGATCACCGCCGGCCAGGAGGTAACCGTGGAGCTGCTGTTGGCCGACGGCTCCAAGCAGACCGTGACCGCCGTCGCCCGTGACTTCGCCGGCAATCAGGAGAACTACCAGCCGTGACCCGCTCGGGTGGATCCGGGCGCGTGACGCGCCGCGGATTCCTCGCCGGTGCCGCCGGGCTGGCGGGCGCCGGCGTGGGAGCCGCGGCAGTCGGTATCGGCAGGGACCGCCGTGCCGATACCGAATCGTCGGACCGCCTCGACTTCTACGGCCGGCACCAGGCGGGGATCACCACCCCGCAAACCAGGCACGCCAACTACGTCGGGCTGAATCTGATCGGTCCGCCGCGCGCTCCGATGCTCTCCGGGCTGCTGACGCTGTGGACACAGGACGGGGCGCGCCTCACCCGCGGCACGCCGGGTCTGGCCGACCCGGAGCCCGAGTTGGCCACATCCCCGTCCCGCCTCACCGTGACGGTCGGCGTCGGCCCCGGCGTCTTCGCGACGCCCGAATTGGCATCGCGCCGGCCGGAGTGGCTGAAGCCGTTGCCGGCCTTCGGGATCGACCGGCTCCAGGAACGCTGGGCACAGACCGACCTGCTGTTGCTGCTGGCAGCCGATGACCCGCTGACGCTGGCGCACGCGACGCGCGTGCTGACCGCCGAGGTGCGCACGCTCGCCCGGGTGGCGTGGGTGCAGCGCGGCTTCTATCACCGGCGCAACCTGTTCGGCCAGGTGGACGGGACCGAACAGCCGCCGAATGAGCGGCACGACGACCTCGTCTGGGACGACGGCGCAGAGCAGCCGTGGCTGGCAGGTGGTACCTCGATGGTGATCCGGCGGATCGCCATGCACATGGATACCTGGGAGGAGCTCGACCGTGGCCCGCGGGAGTTGGTGATCGGCCGGAACCTCGACAACGGCGCCCCGCTCTCGGGCACCGAGGAGCACGACGAACCGGACTTCACCCGAACCGTCGACGGGCTGACGATGATCCCGGCGTCGTCGCACATCGCGCGCGCCCGCCGGCGCAGTGACGTCGAGCAGTATCTGCGGCGTTCGTACCACTACGACGAGGCGCCCGAGCCGACGATCGCGCACGAGCATCCCGATACGTCGAACAGCGGTCTCATCTTCACCGCCATCCAGCGCGACCCGCTGACGCAGTTCCTGCCGTCGCAGGAGCGATTGGCCGAACACGACGATCTGAACGTGTGGACCACGCCGATCGGCTCGGCCGTCTACGCCATCCTTCCGGGTGCCACGCCGGAGGCCCCGCTGGGCGCCTCGCTGCTGCGCGCCGGCGCCTGAACCTCATCTCCCCGCTTGGCTTCTCCCACCTGACTTCGCGCGCTCGCCCTCGGTGATCTCGACTGCGCTCGATCGGCGAAAGTTGCGCTCGGTCGGCGACAGCTGTGGTCAACCAGCGACAGCTGTGGTCAACCAGCGAAAGGCGCGGTCGATCGGCGAGAAGAGTTGCTGATCCCCTTGTCTCACCGGGACTTTCGTCCTGACTTTCGGCGGAACACGTCTCACCACTAGATACCCCATGGGGTATATGATTAACTGGAGTCAGTCAAGAAAAGGGCTCCGCACCCGCGGGGCAGGAGAGAGGAAGAGCAATGTCGGAACAGAGCACCACAGTCGAGGCTCCGGTCAGCATGCCGCGGATCGGCGACAAGGCCCCCGAGTTCACCGCCGTCACCACCCAGGGTGAGATCAACTTCCCGGCCGACTACGCCGGCCGCTGGGTGATCCTCTTCTCGCACCCGGCCGACTTCACCCCCGTGTGCACGTCGGAGTTCATCACCTTCGCCGCCATGATGGACGAGTTCAAGACCTACAACACCGACCTCGTCGGACTGTCGGTCGACGGCCTGTACAGCCACATCGCCTGGCTGCGCACCATCAAGGACAAGATCGAGTACAACGGCCACAAGGATGTCGAGGTCACCTTCCCGCTGATCGAGGACATCAGCATGAACGTGGCCACCAAGTACGGCATGATCATGCCCGGCGAGGACACCACCAAGGCGGTGCGCGCGGTATTCGTGATCGACCCGCAGGGCGTCATCCGCACGATCATCTACTACCCGCTGAGCCTGGGCCGCAACTTCGACGAGCTGCTGCGCGTGATCAAGGGCCTGCAGACCGCCGACGCCTTCAACATCGCCACCCCCGCCGACTGGCGCCCCGGCGACAAGGTGATCGTGCCGACCGCCGGTTCGTGCGGCACCGCTAAGGACCGGATGGCCGGCGACGAGGGCCCGATGGACTGCCAGGACTGGTTCTTCTGCACCAAGGAACTCAGCGAGGAGCAGGTGGAGTCGGCCATCCGGAAGGGCTGACCACCCCGGCACTAGGATGGAGTGAGTGTCGACCACCCCATCGCTCTCCGGACTGAACGCCTATGCCACCGGAGACAGTGCCTTCGCACGACTAACCGAATACGCCGAACGGCCGCGCCTTGACGTCACTGCTCCCGACGCCGCGCGGCCGTTCGTCGTCTCTGCGGTAGTGGGGGCGACGGCCGGTCCGGTGCTGGTGGTCACGGCCAACGGCCGCGAGGCCGACGACCTGACCGCCGAGCTGAGTGAACTGCTGACCGACGGCGCCGCGGCGGTGGCGCAGTTCCCGTCGTGGGAGACGCTCCCGCACGAGCGGCTCTCGCCCAGCGCGGACACCGTCGGGCAGCGCCTGGCGGTGCTGCACCGGCTGGCCGATCCCGAGGCCGACCCGCTGCGAGTGGTGGTCACGACGGTGCGCTCGCTGATCCAGCCGATGGCGCCCGGACTGGGCGGGCTGCGCACCGTCGCCCTGCGCGAGGGGCAGGACCTCGACTTCGCGGCGCTGGTGGAGCAGCTGGTCGAGATGGCCTACGAGCGTGTCGACATGGTGGGCCGACGCGGCGAGTTCGCGGTGCGCGGCGGCATCCTCGATGTCTTCCCGACCACGGCCGATTACCCGGTGCGCGTGGAGTTCTGGGGCGACGAGGTGACCGAGATCCGGGCCTTCTCGGTGGCCGATCAGCGCACCCAACCGGAGATCGACGTGACCGCGGGTTCGCCGCGCGGGGTGATGATCCACCCGTGCCGCGAACTGGTGCTGACCGCGCAGGTGCGCGATCGTGCGGCCGAGCTCGCGGCGACCACCACCGATCAGGCGCTGGGCGAGCTGCTGGCCAAGCTGGCCGAGGGGATTCCGGTCGAGGGCATGGAGGCGCTGATCCCGGCGCTGGTCGAGGGCGAGATGCAGCTGTTGACGCAGGTGCTGCCCGAGGGCACCCGGGTGCTGGTGCTCGACCCAGAGAAGGTCCGCACCCGGGCCGCTGACCTGGAGCGCACCGGCGCGGAGTTCCTGGAGGCCTCGTGGAATGCCGCGGCCCTGGGTGCGGACGCGCCGGTGCAGATCGATGCGAGCAGCGTCGATCTGCAGGCCAGCGCCTACCGTCCGGTGGCGCAGGTGGAGCGGGCGACGGTCGAGGCCGGCAGTTCCTGGTGGACGGTGAGCCCGCTGTCGTCGGGCGGTGGTGACGAACTGGAATTGGACCTGCAGCCGGGGCCGGCGCCGCACGGCGACGACTCGGCGATCGCGGATCTGCTGGCCGGGCTGCGCGCACAGCTGGCGTCCGGGGGGCGGGCCGCCGTGGTGGCCGCGGGCAAGGGCACCGCGCAGCGCTTCGTCGAACGTCTCGGTGAGGCCGAGGTGCCGGCGCGGCTGATGGACGACGGCGCCGTGCCGCCCGCCGATGCCGTCGCCGTGTATCACGGCACCCTGCGCCACGGCCTGGTCTGCCCCTCGATCCCGGAGCCTGTGGAAGGGTCGCTGGTGATCGTGACCGAGGCGGACCTGACCGGCGCGCGGGTGGTCGGCGTGAAGGACGGTCGCAAGCTGCCGGCCAAGCGCCGCAACCAGGTGGATCCGCTGGCGCTGAGCGCCGGCGACATGGTGGTGCACGACCAGCACGGCATCGGCCGGTTCGTGGAGATGATCGAACGGACCGTCGGCGGTGCGCGGCGCGAGTACCTGGTGATCGAGTACGCGCCCGGCAAGCGCGGCCAGCCGGGGGATCGGCTGTATGTGCCGATGGATTCGTTGGATCAGCTGTCCAGGTATGTCGGCGGCGAGCAGCCGGCGCTGAGCAAACTCGGCGGCAGCGACTGGGCCAATACGAAACGCAAGGCGCGCAAGGCTGTTCGTGAGATCGCCGGGGAGCTCGTGCAGCTGTATGCGGCGCGCCACGCCGCTCCCGGCTTCGCGTTCAGCCCGGACAGCCCGTGGCAGCGGGAGATGGAGGACGCCTTCGACTTCACCGAGACCGTCGACCAGATGACGGTGATCGGCGAGGTGAAGGCCGACATGGAGAAGCCGGTGCCGATGGACCGGGTGATCGTCGGCGACGTCGGCTACGGCAAGACCGAGATCGCGGTCCGGGCGGCGTTCAAGGCGGTGCAGGACGGTAAGCAGGTCGCGGTGCTGGTGCCCACGACAATCCTTGCGGGACAACATCTTCAGACCTTCACCGAGCGGATGGCCGGCTTCCCGGTGAAGGTGGCCGGGTTGTCCCGGTTCACCTCGCCCGCCGAATCGAAGAAGATCATGGCCGACATGGCCGCCGGCGAGGTCAACATCGTGATCGGCACGCACCGGCTGCTGCAGACCGGGGTGGTCTGGAAGGACCTCGGGCTGGTGATCGTCGACGAGGAGCAGCGTTTCGGCGTGGAGCACAAGGAGCACATCAAGGCGCTGCGGACGCATGTGGATGTGCTGACCATGTCGGCCACGCCGATTCCGCGCACCCTGGAGATGTCGATGGCCGGGATTCGGGAGATGTCGACCATCCTGACGCCGCCGGAGGAGCGGCACCCGGTGCTCACCTATGTGGGCGCGTACTCGGAGAAGCAGGTGGCCGCGGCCATCCGGCGCGAACTGCTGCGCGACGGACAGGTCTTCTACGTCCACAACCGGGTGTCGACCATCGACAAGACGGCCAAGGCGCTGGCGCGGATGGTGCCGGAGGCCAAGATCGCCGTCGCCCACGGTCAGATGCCCGAGGAACTGCTGGAGAAGACGGTCGAGGGTTTCTGGAACCGCGAGTTCGACGTGCTCGTGTGCACGACGATCATCGAGACCGGCCTGGACATCTCGAATGCGAACACGCTGATCGTCGACCGCGCCGAGAACCTCGGGCTGAGTCAGCTGCATCAGTTGCGTGGGCGTGTCGGGCGCTCGCGTGAGCGCGGCTACGCGTACCTCTTTTACAGCGCCGAGAAGCCGCTGACCGAGACCGCGTACGACAGGCTCGCGACCATCGCGCAGAACAACGAACTCGGTGCCGGCATGGCGGTGGCGCTGAAGGACCTGGAACTGCGCGGCGCCGGCAATGTGCTGGGCGCCGAGCAGTCGGGGCATGTGGCGGGCGTCGGCTTCGACCTGTACGTCCGGCTGGTCGGCGAGGCCGTGGAGGCCTATCGGGCCGCGGCCGACGGGCAGACGATCACGCAGGAGGAGGCCAAGGAGGTGCGGATCGATCTGCCGGTCGATGCGCACATCCCGGTGGAATATGTGGAGGCCGACCGGCTGCGGCTGGAGGCGTATCGGAAGCTCGCGTCGGCCACCTCGGACGCGGATGTCGACGAGGCGATGACCGAGCTGATCGACCGCTACGGTGAGCCGCCCGTCCAGACCCAGCGCCTCGCGGCGATCGCCCGGCTGCGACTGCGCTGCCGGGAGCGGGGAATCACCGAGGTGACGCTCGCGGGCACCTCGATCAAGCTGGCGCCGATGGTGCTGGTCGACAGCGAGCAGGTGCGCCTGGCGCGGCTGTTCTCGTCGGCGAACTACCGGGCGACGACGCACACCGTCACCCTCCCCATCCCGCGCACCGGCGGCGTCGGCTCGCCCCGCCTGCGCGACGATGAGCTGATCGACTACCTGACGGCCTTCCTCACCACCCTCCTCCCGCGCGATACCGAGCCGCGCTGATCGAACGCAGTCGAGATCACGCGTGAACGCCGGTTCGGCGTGCATGCCGAACCGATGATGCCGAGAACGAAATATCGGGCCTCTCGCGCGAAAACCGACGCGAGTCGACCGGCTGTCGCGAAGGTGCTGGATACCCCTTGCGACCAAGTAAAGTTCTCCCCGAACTGACTTCTCTCGGAGGTGTATCAATGCCGGTGATCCTGCTGGATCCAGC
>CAZEOP010000165.1:0-7556 GCA_964513715.1 uncultured Gordonia sp. | reverse complement strand
GCACATCAACGCCGGCATGGCGGCACTGGTGCTGGCCCTGATCGTCGGCAAGCGGCGGGGCTTCGGCCGCACCGCCTATCGGCCGCACAACATTCCGTTCGTCATGCTGGGTGCCGCGTTGCTCTGGTTCGGCTGGTTCGGCTTCAACGTCGGCTCCGAGCTGGCGGCCGACGCCACCGCGGGCCTGGTCTGGGTCAACACGACGGCGGCCACCGCCGCGGCGATCATCGGCTGGCTCGCCGTCGAATGGTTCCGTGACGGTCACGCCACCAGCGTCGGCGCGGCCTCGGGCATCGTCGCCGGCCTGGTGGCGATCACCCCGGCCTGCGGCGCGCTGACCCCGGTCGGCTCGCTGGCCCTGGGTGTGGTGGCCGGTGCGCTGTCGGCGCTGGCCATTGGCCTGAAGAACCGGCTCGGCTTCGACGACTCGCTCGACGTGGTGGGCGTGCACCTGGTCTCCGGACTGTGGGGCACCGTCGCCATCGGCCTGCTGGCCAAGGAGACCGGCCTGTTCTACGGCCACGATGGCAAGCAGCTGGTGGTGCAGGCGGTGATCGCCCTGTTCGCCCTCGCCTTCACCGGCGTACTGACCACGCTGATCGCCGTCGCCCTGAAGCCGCTCGGCTGGCGGATCGACCGCGAGGCCGAGGCGACCGGCATCGACTCGGCCGAGCACGCCGAAACCGCTTACGAGCCCGCCTGACCGGCGGACGAGACAAGAGAGAGGATCGACTCATGAAGCTGATCACCGCCATCATCAAGCCGTTCACCCTGGAAGACGTCAAGGCCGCTCTCGAGCAGCTCGGCATCGTGGGCATGACGGTCAGCGAGGTGCAGGGCTACGGCCGGCAGAAGGGCCATACCGAGGTCTACCGGGGAGCGGAGTACGCGGTCGACTTCGTCGCCAAGGTCCGGGTCGAGGTGATCGTCGACGACGAGGACGCCGAGCAGGTAACCGCCGCCATCGTCGACGCGGCGCGCACCGGGAAGATCGGTGACGGCAAGGTGTGGGTCACCGGTGTGGAGACGGTGATCCGGGTGCGCACCGGTGAACGCGGCAGCGACGCCCTCTGAGCCGGGCACCCCGGCCCGCCGGCTCACCGCCGCGCGGGCCGGGGTCCTGGCCGGGTACCGCCCGGACGCACCCGCCGGGCCCGCGCTGCGCGCAGAACTGGCGACGGCTTATCTGAACTGGCTCACCGAACGCGCCGCCGACCTCGGGATCAGCGCCGACTCCGGCTACGCGATCATCGCGGTCGGGGCACTGGGCCGCGGCGAGGTGACACCGGGCTCGGATCTGGATCTGCTCCTGGTGCACGACGATCGGCGCCCGGAGGAGACCGCACCGCGAGCCGAGGGGCTCTGGTATCCGATCTGGGATTCGGGGATCGCCCTGGATCACAGCGTCCGCACCGTCCCGGCCGCCCTGCAAGTGGCCCGTGAGGACCCGACTGCGGCGCTCGGCTTGCTCGACGCGCGGTTCGTCGCCGGCGACGAGGACCTCGCCGACCTGCTCATCGCCTCGGTGCGCAACCTGTGGCGGGTAGAGGCCCGGCTGCGGCTGCCGGACGTGCTGGCGCTGACTCGGGCCCGCTGGGAGCGTGCCGGCGCGGTGGCCCAGCGGGCCGCACCCGACCTGAAGCACGGGCGCGGTGGACTGCGCGACGGTCAGCTGCTCGGCGCGCTGGCTCTGGCCCAGCTCACCGACGGGCTGAGTCGGCTGCGCGGTGACGACCCCGCGTCCCCGGTGGCGCTGGCCTACCAGCGGCTGCTGGATGTCCGGACCCAGCACCAGCTGATCACCGGGCGCCCGCGCGAGGTGATTCAGGCCCAGGACGCCGACCAACTTGCCGCGGCCCTGGAACTGGGGGACCGCTTCGACCTGGCGCGGGTGCTGTCCGACGCCGGGCGCACCGTCGAATTCGCCGTCGACACCGGTATCCGCACCGCGACCGCGGCCATCGGCCGGCGCGGTCTGTCTCGGCTGCGCCGGGCGCCGGTGCGCCGCCCGCTCGACGAGGGCGTCGTGGAGCACGCCGGCGAGGTGGTGCTGGCTCGTTCGGCGATACCGAGCCGCGACCCCGGGCTGGTGCTGCGGGTGGCCGCGGCCGCCGCGCAGCGCGAACTGCCGATCAACGGTCCGGTCCTGGAACGCCTGGCCCGCTACGGCGCGCCGCTGGAGCAGCCGTGGCCGGCCGAGCCGCTCGACGATCTGCTTCTGCTGCTGTCTTCGGGTCGGCCGGCGGCCGCCGTGGTGGAAGCCCTGGACCGGATGGGCCTGTGGGATCAGCTGTTCCCCGAATGGGCCGCGATCCGCGATCTGCCCCCGCGCGATCCCGTGCACACCTGGACCGTCGACCGGCATTCGCTGGAGACGGTGATCGGTGCGGTGCCGCTCACCACCGCCGTCGCCCGCCCGGATCTGCTGTTGCTGGGGGCGTTGATTCACGACATCGGTAAGGGCCGCGGCGGGGATCACAGCGAGATCGGGGCCGAGCTGGCCGTCGGAATCGGCCGCCGGCTCGGCCTCTGGCCGCAGGACGTCGGCACGCTCGCCGCCGTCGTGCGCCATCATCTGCTGCTGCCGTCGACCGCTACCCGCCGCGATCCCACCGATCCGGCGGTGATCGAGAGCGTCGCCGACACCCTCGGCCGGGACCGGGTCCTGGTGGAACTGCTGGGTGCGCTGGCCCAGGCCGACGGGCAGGCCACCGGTTCGGCAGTCTGGAGCGACTGGAAGGCCGGGCTGGTGGCGGCGCTCACCGCGCGGGTGCTGGACGTGATCGGCGGTGCGGCGCCGGTGCGGCCCGAGCCGCTCGGTGCGGCGCAGCGAGCGCTGGCCGAGACGGGCGGTGTGCAGGTGCGGCTGACCGCCGGCGACGGCCCCACCACCTATGTCGCGACGATGGTGGCCCCCGATCGGCGCGGGCTGCTGTCGGTGATGGCCGCGGTGCTCGCCGATGCCGGACTGGCCGTGCATTCGGCGCAGGTCGCGGCGCACGCCGGACACGCCGTGAACACCTTCGCGGTGACCCCGGTCTTCGGTGATCCGCCCGACGTGCAGGTGCTGCGCCAACGGCTGCGCACCCGCCTCGACGACCCGGCGCGCCCCCGCGCCGTGCCGGTCGGAGAGCCGTCGGCGCCGGTATTGGCGCCCCCGCGGTGCGAGTGGATCGACGACCCCGTGACCGGTGCGGTCCTCCTGGAGGTGCGGGCCACCGATGCGCCCGGATTGCTCGCCCGCCTGGCCGGTGTTCTGGAGGCGCGCGGCGCGGACATCGCCTGGGCCACCGTCACCACCCTGGGGGCGACGGTGATCGACACCTTCGCGCTCACTCCGGCCCGGGACACCCCGGCCGCGCGGGCGGAGCTGGCGGCGGCGGTGCTCGCGGTGTGCCCGGGCCCCGCGCCGCGAGCGGATTGATCATGGAAAGATGGGGGAATGTTCGAATCCCTCTCCGACCGGTTGACCGGCGCCCTCAAGGATCTGCGCGGCAAGGGACGGCTGACCGATGCCGACATCGACGCGACCGCCCGGGAGATCCGGCTGGCACTGCTCGAGGCCGACGTCTCGCTCCCGGTGGTGCGCACCTTCATCGCCCGGATCAAGGAGCGCGCCAAGGGGCAGGAGGTCTCCGGCGCGCTGAATCCGGCGCAGCAGATCGTCAAGATCGTCAACGAGGAGCTGATCGGTATCCTCGGCGGGCAGACCCGCCACCTGCAGCTGGCCAAGACCCCGCCGACCGTCATCATGCTGGCGGGCCTGCAGGGTGCGGGTAAGACCACCCTGGCCGGCAAGCTGGCGAACTGGCTGACCAAGCAGGGCCACACGCCGCTCATCGTCGCCTGCGACCTGCAGCGACCGGGCGCCGTGCAGCAGCTGATCATCGTCGGCGAGAAGGCCGGAGTGCCGGTGTACGCGCCGCATCCGGGTGCCGCCGTGGGCGGCGAGGGCGAGCTCGGCGTCGACGTCTCCGGTGATCCCGTGGAGGTGGCCGTCGGCGGCGTCGCCTATGCCACGCGCAAGCAGTACGACGTGGTCATCATCGACACCGCCGGCCGCCTGGGTATCGATGATGTGCTGATGAAGCAGGCCTCCGACATCCGGGATGCGACCGATCCGGACGAGGTGCTCTTCGTCCTCGACGCGATGATCGGCCAGGACGCGGTCGCCACCGCGCAGGCCTTCGCCGAGGGCGTCGACTTCACCGGCGTGGTGCTGACCAAGCTCGACGGCGATGCACGCGGCGGTGCAGCCCTCTCGGTCCGGGAGATCACCGGCCGGCCCATCATGTTCGCCTCCACCGGCGAGAAGCAGGACGACTTCGACGTCTTCCATCCCGACCGGATGTCCAGCCGGATCCTCGGCATGGGCGACGTTCTCTCGCTGATCGAGCAGGCCGAGCAGCACTGGGATGCGGCCGAGGCCGAGAAGGCCGCCGAGAAGATCACCCAGGGTGAGCTGACGCTGGAGGACTTCCTGCAGCAGATGCTGATGATCCGCCGGATGGGACCCATCGGGAACCTGCTGGGCATGCTGCCCGGCGCCGGCGACATGAAAGATGCCCTGTCGCAGGTGGACGACAGTCAGCTGGACCGCATCCAGGCGATCATCCGCGGCATGACCCCGGCCGAGCGCGCCGATCCCAAGATCATCAACGCCTCCCGGCGGTTGCGTATCGCCAACGGCTCGGGCGTCACGGTGACCGAGGTGAACCAGCTGGTGGACCGCTTCTTCGCGGCCCGCAAGATGATGTCGCAGATGTCCGGCCGGATGGGTATGGGCATGGGCGGCGGACGCCGCAACGCCAAGAAGGGCAAGAAGGGCGCCAAGGGACGCAAGGGCAAGGGCCGCGGTCCCACGCCGCCGAAGGGCATGCGCGGCGGCATGCCGGGCATGGGTCTGCCGGGCATGCCCGGGATGGGCCTGCCGCCGGGGCTGGATCTCTCGCAGATGCCGCCCGGCCTGGACCAGCTCCCGCCGGGTCTGGAGGGGCTGGACCTGTCCGACCTGAAACTGCCGAAGAACAAGTAGCTCCGCCGATGGCGCCCGTCGAGCACTACCGAGGAATCGATCCGTTCACCGGCGAGCCGCTGGAGTTCTGGGTGGCGGCCGGCTGCATCTCCCGGCGGCCCGCGCCGGACGCGCAGACCGTGTCCGACGGCGGCTGGATCGTGCCGGGCCTGGTCGATGCGCACAACCACGTCGGCATCGCGCCCGGCCTGGGCGTGACGATCGAGCGCGCCCGCGGCTTCGCGCGCCAGGATGCGCGAGCCGGGGCGCTGCTGATTCGCGAGGTGGGCTCGCCGGTCGACACCCACCCGCTCGACGACGATCCCGCCGGCCCGCGTTTCCTGCGGGCGGGCAAGCACATCGCGCGACCGAAGCGCTACCTGCGCGACTACGGCGTGGAACTGGACGATCCGGACGCGCTGGCCGACGAGGTGCGCCGTCAGGCCGCGGCCGGCGACGGCTGGGTGAAGCTGGTGGGGGACTGGATCGACCGCGAGGCCGGCGATCTGGCGCCACTGTGGACCCGCGCCCAGCTGGACGCCGCGGTCGCCGCCGCGCACGAGTCCGGGGCGCGCATCACCGCGCATGTCTTCGGCTACGACGCCCTGCCCGACATCATCGGCGCCGGCTTCGACTCGATCGAGCACGGGACGGGCCTCACCGAGGAGCTGATCGACGAGCTGGTGGCCCGCGAGATCGCCCTCGTGCCGACGCTGATCCAGGTGGAGAACTTCCCGGGCATCGCCGACGGGGCTGATCGCTTCCCGGTGTACCAGGCCAATATGCGCACGCTGTACGCCCGGTCGGGTGCGGTCTACGCCGCGGCGCGCGAGGCCGGGGTGGAGATCTACGCCGGCACCGATGCGGGCGGCTTCGTGGAACACGGACGCATCGTCGACGAGATCGAGGCGCTCAGCGGCATCGGCATGTCACCGTTGCAGGCGTTGGCCGCGGCGTCGACGGCCGCCCGAGATTGGCTGGGCGTCGACGGCATCGCCGAGGGCGCCCGCGCCGACTTCCTGGTGCTCGACGCCGACCCGGCCGAGTCCGTTGCGGCCCTGCGCAACCCGCGGCACATCGTGTGCGGCGGTCACCGGCTCATCTGACTCCACTTGCCCGGAGCCCGGAGCGCGGAGCCCGGAGCGCGGTCGCGAGAGGGAGAAGGCTCACGTCTGGGCCGTGGATCGCACCCGGCCCGCTGGCCAGGGCTGTTGGCTGCTGATCAGTCTTGTCGTAGGTGAGGTCTATATTGGTCTTATCGAACATCAGTACGAGTGATCGAGTGGTTGGGGCTCCCGCTGGAGACCGGCTCGACCGATTGCCCACCGTGTTCGTCCCGCCGAGATAAAGGCACCAGTGATGGACGCAGCAACCCTCACCGACCTCGCCGACCGTCTGGCCGACGACCTCACCAACACCGCCGACGATTCCACTCTGGCTGGGTTCCTGGACGAGGCCAGAGCGGTCGACGACGACCGTGAACTCCTGGCGGTGACGGCCGCGATTCTGCGCCTGCGCACGATCGCTGACCACGCCCTGGCGCGGGCGGCCGCGGCGATCGACAGGGTCGGGCTTCCGGGCCGTAAACACGTTCGGACGGCGGCGGCGATCCTGACCACTCTCGGCGCAGCCCCCGCGGTCGCCTACCGCGCCGCGCGACTCGGCGGCGCCTACGGTGATCCGGCGGCCGGACCCGTTGTGCGCGGTATGCGTGACGGCGCCGTGTCAGCCGAACTCGGTGACGCGATCGTCCGCGGGCTGGGGCATGTCAGCGACCGCGTTGAGTTGACCGACGAGGCCAAGGCCCGCCTGGTCGCCTCACTGATGGTGCAGACCACCCCGGCCCGCGTACGCGACAAGGCCCGCGCGATGGCGATCGCCCTGGCACCCATGACGTCCGACGACGAGGATGCGGTGCCGATCGCCGAACGCGATGACCTCAACGAGGTCGACGTGGTGCGTACCGATGACGGGCGTGTGCGGGTCATGATGGATCTCGATGTCCTGGCCGGGGAGGAGCTGTATGCCGCCCTGGATCCGTTGACCCGGCCGACACCCGAGCCGGATGGCTCCGCCGATCAGCGGTCGACTCGTCGGCGCCGCGCGGATGGTTTCACCCACCTGGTGCGCACCTACCTGTCGCGGTCCGAGCGCCCCGAGTCCGGAGGTGTCCTCCCGCACGCGACGCTGCTCGTTCCGGCGACGATCACCGTCAACGGGCGACCGATCGACAGTCGGGCACCCGCCAACGGCGCAGGGTTGAGCGAGGTGCCCCTGCCGGACCTGGACCCGGCGACGCCGTCGGTACCGAGCCTCGGTTTCACCGGACCGGTCTCGGCGCGCACCGCCGAACTAGTGCTGTGCGACGCGTCGGTCGCTCTGGCCTTGCTCGATGAGGAAGGCGTACCCCTGGACGTGCACACCGAGCATCGCCTGTTCCCGCCCGGACTGCGCAAGGCCCTGGCCATCCGCGACGGCGGCTGCGCGTTCCCCGGCTGCGGACTACCGCCGTCCTGGTGCGACGCCCACCACATGCAGCACT
>CAZEOP010000164.1:0-7611 GCA_964513715.1 uncultured Gordonia sp. | reverse complement strand
TGATGGCGGCGACGACGAGCGTGCGGTTGCCGTCCTTGCCCACCAGGTCGATGGCCAGGCCCAGGTTGGTGTGGGCCGGGGTGATCATGTTGGGCTTGCCGTCGATCTCGGCGAAGTGACGGTTCATCGCGGGGAACGACTTGATCGCCTGCACGATGGCGTACCCGAGGATGTGGGTGAAGCTGACCTTGCCGCCGCGGGTGCGGGCGAGGTGGTTGTTGATGACGGTCCGGTTGTCGACCATCAGCTTCACCGGGATGGCCCGGACGCTGGTCGCGGTCGGCACCTCCAGGGAGGCGTTCATGTTCTTGACGATGGCCGCGGCCGGTCCGCGGATCACCTTGTTCTCGTCGGCGACCGGCTCGGTGGACGGCTTGGCGCCCACCGCGGTCCGGCTGGTGCCCGACGCGGCCTTGGTGGCGGCGGCCTCGCGGGCCGGGGCGGCCTTGCGGGCCGGAGCCGCGCTGCGGTCCGGCTCGGCGTCGAGGGTCAGGGCCGGCTTGGCCGAGACGGGCGCGGTGACGGCCGGCGTGGTGGCGGCTGGGGCGGCCGGGGTGGGGGCCGCGGCGGCGGGCGCTGCGGGAGCGGCCGGCGCCGCACCGTCGCCGTTGGGCGTGTAACTCTTGAGCAGTTCGTGCCAACTCGGATCCACCGACCCGGGGTCCTTCTGGAATCGCTGGTACATCTCCTCGACCAGCCACTCGTTCTGTCCGTAGTCGGTCTCGGATGTCGAACTGCTCACAGCGTCGTCTCGCCTCTTAGTCTTCGGGTTGCTTCTACAGTGGAATGTCGGCTCGGCCAACCGACGATGTTACGCCCGAATCCGAGGTCATGCCGGGTTTGGCGGTGCGAATCGCGCCGACTGGCGGGTAAGTGGCGAGAATCACTCCGCTGCGGCCGGGTAGACGCTTATCTCATCGGGGGCGACGCCCGCCGCCCACAGCCGCGCATAGGCGCCGCCGGCGGCCAGCAACTCCGCATGCGTTCCGGTTTCGCTGATCGCGCCGTCCTGCACGACGGCGATGCGATCGGCGCGGGCGGCGGTCGGCAATCGGTGGGCGACGATGACGCTGGTGCGCCGTCGGGCCAGCGCCTCACCGGCCGCCAGCACCTGCGCCTCGGTGGCCTGGTCGAGCATGGCCGTCGCCTCGTCGAGCAGGATGAGATCGGGTTCGACGAGTTCGGCGCGGGCCAGGGCGATGAGCTGGCGCTGCCCGGCCGACAGGGTGCGGCCGCGTTCGGACACCGGGAAGTTCATCCCGCCCGGCAGGTCCGCGATCATCGCGGCGGCGCCCACGCGGCGGGCGGCCTCGGCGATCTCCTCGGCGGTGGCGTCCGGGCGGCCGTAGGCGATGTTCTCGGCGACGGTGCCGGCGAACAGATGCGGCTCCTGGGGCACCACGCCGAGGCGGGAGCGGTAGTCGTGCAGGTCGAGGCGGGTCACGTCGGCGTCGTTGTAGATCACCGCGCCGCGGACCGGATCGTAGAAGCGGGCGAGCAGCTTCACGATGGTCGACTTGCCGGCTCCGGTCGGGCCGACCAGGGCCAGCGAGGTACCCGGCTCCAGGCGCAGATCCACCCGGCTCAGCGCGTCCACGGCGGCGCCGGAGTACCGGAAGCCGACGCCGTCCAGCCGAACATCGGCGTGCCCGCGCGGTGCGGTGAGCGTCGATGTGCTGGCCTCCACCAGCGAGCTCGGGGTCCTCAGCAGGTCGCCGATGCGACGCAGGCCGACGGCAGCCTGCTGATAGCCGTCGAACACGGCGGTCAGCTGCTGCACCGGCCCGAAGAGCATCGCCAGATAGAGGACGAAGGCGACCAGGGTACCCGCCGACAGCTGCCCGGCGGCGAGTTGATGCGCGCCGTAGCCGACGGCGATCGCGGCGGCGACGTCCGCGCAGAAGGTGATGAACGGGAAGTACACCGCGATGGCGCGCTGGGAGTCCATCCGGGCGTCGATCCACGCATCGCAGCGACGCGCGAACTGCTGCTCGGCCGGCCGCACATGCCGGTACGAGCGGGTGGTCGACAGGGCGGCGATGTTCTCCTGGAAGTCGGCGTTGACCGCCGACACCAGTTCGCGGGTGCGCGTGTAGGCGTCGGCGCTGATCCGGCGGAACCACGCCGTCGCCACCGCCAGCAGGAACAGCAGCGGGAGCACGGTCAGCCCCAGCCGCCAGTCGGTGACCAGCAGCGCGGTGAAGACACCGAGCACGGTCAGCGCGGCGACTACGGCGGAGGTCAGGCCGGTCTGGATGAAGTTCGACAATGCATCGACGTCGGTGGTCATCCGGGTCATGATGCGACCGGACAGTTCACGTTCGTAGTAGTCCAGGCCGAGTCGCTGCAGATGGGCGTAGCTGCGCACGCGCAGCGCGTAGAGGACGCGTTCGCCGGCGCGCGCGGCGACGACGGTGCCGAGTGCTCCCACCAGCCAGGCCGCGGCCACCAGGGCCAGACCGACACCGGCCGCCAGCACCAGCACCCGTCCGTGCTGGTGCGTCCCGGCATCGAGCACGGTGCGCGCCAGCGACGGGAAGGCCAGGCCGATCAGGGTGTCGAGGGCGACGACGGTCAGCAGCACGGCGAGCAGCCCGCGCACCGGGTGCAGGATCTGGCGCAGCGAGAAGTCGGGCCGTTCGGCGCGGGCGAGGGCCAGGTCGACGCGCGGATCCTCGTCGGCCGGTGGCAGTGCGGCGACCGCGGCCTCCAGTTCCGGGGTGGCGGCCATCGCGCCGAGTGCTCCGGACAGCTGTCCGCCGCCGATTGCGCGTCCGCCGCCTCCGCCGCCCGGCCGGGCCGCCGGTGCGACGCTCTCGCGGCGGGCGGGTGCGGCCGCCCCCGGCGCATCGTCGCGCCACAGCTGGTCGACGGTAATGCGCTGCTGGCGCGCGACCAGGGCGCGGGCCGCCTCGGTCTGCGCGGCGGTGTCCGGCGGGGCCATCAGCTCGAGGAAGCGCGGGCAGCGTGCGGTCAGCTCGTCGACGGTCCCGATGTCGAGGATGCGGCCCTCGTCGAGCACCGCCACCCGATCGGCGATGGCCAGGGTGGAGCGGCGGTGCGCCAGCACCAGCATGGTGGTGCGGCGCGCGCGCAAGCCGCGCAGGATCGCGGCCTCGGTCACTGCGTCGACCGCGGAGGTGGCGTCGTCGAGCACCAGCACGCGCGGGGCGGCGTGGAAGGCGCGGGCGAGGGCGAGGCGCTGGCGTTGCCCGCCCGACAGGGTGAGGCCGCGTTCGCCGACGCGGGTGGCAAAACCGTCGGCCAGCGCGTCGATGAAATCGCTCGCCGCGGCCTCGTCGGTCGCCGCGCGCAGCGCCGGATCGTCGGCCGGTGGGGCGGGGAGCGGACCCAGCGCCACGTTGGCGGCCACGGTGTCGGAGTAGAGGAAGGGCTCGTCGTAGGCGACGGCGAGCGCGCCGTGATGGGCGTCGGGGGCCAGTGCGGCCAGATCGTGCGCGGACCCGTCGGCGGCGGTGAGGGCGAGCGTGCCGGCGTCGGGGCGCAGCGAGCCGTCGAGCAGTGCGGTGAGGGTGGACTTGCCCGATCCCGGACCGCCGACCACCGCCACGCATTCGCCGGGCGCCACCTGCAGGTCGACGCCGTTGAGGATGCGCCGCGCGCCGCGCGCGGAGACCACCCCGTCCAGCACGAGGCCCAGCGGCCCGTCGGGCAGCTCGGCGGTGTTGGCCAGCGCCGGGTCGAGCGGATGATCGATCACCTCGAAGACGCGGGTGGCCGAGGCCGCCGCCAACTGCGAGGCGACCACCACATTCGCCAGGGTGCGGGCCAGGGCGGTCATCGTCGCCAGATAGGTGGAGAAGGCCAGGAAGGTACCGGCGCTGAGCTCGCCGCGCAGGGTGAGCCACCCGCCGACGGCGATCACCAGGACCATGCCGAGCTGGGGCACCGCGGCCATGGTGGGCTGGAAGCGGGCGGCGAGTTTGGCCGCGCGCAGCCGCAGCCGATACAGCCGGCCGCCGAGTTCGGCGAGCTCGTCGGTGGCACGGCGCTCCTGGCCGAAGCCCTTGACCACGCGCACCCCGGTCACCGTCTCCTCGACGTGCCCGGCCAGCTCGGCCGCGGCCTGCTGGGCCGACCAGGTCGCCGCGAACAGGCGCCGGCGGCCCAGGTAGACCACCGCCAGCATCAGCGGGATCGTGGTCAGGGCGATCAGGGTCAGCAGCGGTGACAGCCAGGCCATCACGCCGAGGGCGAAGATCACCTGCACCAGACCGCCCAGCGACAGCGGCACCATGGCCAGCAGGCCCTGCACCACCTGCAGATCGGAGATCGATCGGGACACCACCTGGCCGGTGCGGATGGTCTCGGTCGCGCGGCCGTCCAGGCGCAGCAGGGTGTGCAGCATCGACCGGCGCAGATCGTCCTGCACGGTCACCGCGAGCCGGCCCGCGGTCAGCCGTCGCCCGAACTGGCAGGCGTAGCGGACGGCGGCCGCGACCAGCAGCGCGGCCACGAAGACGCGCAGCGCCGGTCCGCCCGTCGTCGCACCGGTGGCGTGGTCGATCGCCCCGCGGGCCAGCAGCGGGGCGATCAGATCCACCGCGACGGCGCCGAGGGTCACCGCCGTGGTCACCAGGACCAGGCGGCGGTGCCGCCAGCAGCGCGCCGCGAGCCGGGTGAGCCAGTCCGGGGCCGTCAACGCCGACCGTTGACGGCCCTGGGTGCTCCCCGGTCGAGGGGGACGACGGTGCCGTCGATGTCCCAGAAGCGCGGGGGCTGTCCGAAGGCCTGACGGGCATTCTTCAGCACCAGCATGCCCAGGGCGCGGTTGCCAGCGCCGCCGACCGCCGCCCCGATACCGCCGGGGATGAGCTTGCCGGCCAGGACCGGCGCGCGCCGCAGCGCGAACTTCTTCACCAGCCGGGTGGTGAGGGTGCGGTTGAGGGTGGCGATCCGGCTGGACGACAGCCCCGTACCGGTCAACCGGGCGATAGCGTCGGTGCCGCGCGCGCCGGCGACCTTGCCGAGAGCGGCGACTCCCTCCTCGCCCATGGCGACCGACAGCACCAGGGCGCGGCGCCGATCGGTCTGCTCCGGGGAGATGCCGTGGACCTCGGCGGTGGCCAGCGCGAGCAGCGCCGAGGCCTCGATGAACAGCGCGGTGTCCGCGGACAGCGCCGACAGCGCGGTGATGGTGCCGACACCAGGGATCGACGCGGTGGCACCGACGGCCGCACCCGAGGCGGTGACCGCGTTGAGGTACCGGCGCTCGAGCCGGGCGATGATCTGCTCGGGGCTGTCGTCGGGGTACTTGGCGCGCAGTTTCGCGACGTACTTGGTGACGGCCGGCTCCTGCAGGCGGTGCGCCTTCTCGACGATCCGGGTCACCAGCGCGACGCTCTTGGACGAGGTCACCGGTTCGGCCGAGACCATCGCGACGTCCGACAGCGCGGCCGGCAGGCCACCGGGGTGATACACCTCGAGCTGGGCATGCGGGTTCGGGGCGACTGTCTGGGCGGACTTCTTCTTACGCAACACGTCGGTGCTCCGTTCTGCTGGGCAACACCGTTCCAACAGTGCCCTATCCCGGCCGATTCCCGTCGGCGGCGGTGACCTGTGTCACGGCTCCTCACCGTCGAGGGTAGGCGATGGCGGCGCCTGCGCCGCGGGGGAGGCGTCCGGGTCCGGGACGCGAGAGGAGGGGCTCCGGCGGGTGCTAGCGTGGCTGGGCCCCGCTGGGATGAGCGGCCTCCGGTCGCCGCCGGAGGGCCGCAGAAGCGAGGTTGACCGTTATGACCGTTCCCGCCGCACCGGCGTTCAAACCCGTCACCGATCGCCCCTGGGCCGGGCTGCTGGCGCTGTGCATCGGCTTCTTCATGATCCTCGTGGACATGTCGATCGTGGCCGTGGCGCAGCCGCACATCATGGCCGCGCTGCACGCCGATGTGAACGGGATCGTCTGGGTCTCGAGCATCTATCTGCTGACCTACGCGGTGCCGCTGCTGATCGCCGGCCGGCTCGGCGACAAGATCGGGCCCAAGACCGTCTACCAGGCGGGCCTCGTGGTCTTCACCGCTGCCAGCATCTGGTGTGGCCTGTCCACCTCCATCGGCATGCTGATCGCGGCGCGCGCGGTGCAGGGCATCGGCGCGGCGCTGATCACGCCGCAGACCATGGCCCTGGTGACCCGGATGTTCCCGCCGCACCAGCGCGGCGCGGCGATGGGCGTGTGGGGCACGGTGGCCGGTGTGGCCACCCTCGTCGGCCCGCTGCTGGGCGGCATCCTCACCGACGCCTTCGGCTGGGAGTGGATCTTCTTCGTCAACGTGCCGGTGGGCCTGGTCGGTCTGGTGCTGGCGGCCGTGCTGGTGCCGAAGGTCGAGACGCACGAGCACCGGTTCGACTGGGTGGGCGTGATGCTCTCGGCACTGGGTCTGTCGGCGCTGGTCTTCGGTATCCAGGAGGGCGAGACTTACGACTGGGCCGGCTGGATCTGGGCGCTGATCGCCGCGGGTGCGGTGCTGATGGCGATCTTCGTGGCGTGGGAGGCCAAGACCCGGACCGAGCCGCTGGTGCCGCTCAAGCTCTTCCGCGACCGCAACTTCTCGGTCTCCAACATCGGCATCTCGACGATGGGCTTCGCGGTGTCCGGCACGATGATCCCGCTGATGTTCTTCCTGCAGTTCGTCGGTGGCATGTCGCCGACCCGTTCGGCGCTCATCATGGTGCCGATGGCGCTGTTGACGGGTATCTGCTCGCCGATCATCGGCCGGATCCTGGACCGCGTGCATCCGCGCAACATCGTCTCGCTGGGTCTGTTCGGTTACGCCTTCGCCACCGCGCTGGCCGGGTGGCTCTTCGAGCCGACCACGCCGGTCTGGCAGCTGCTGATCCCGACGTACATCATGGGTCTGTCGAGTGCGTGCATCTGGGCGCCGCTGGCGGCCACCGCGACCCGCAACCTGCCCTGGCAGATCGCCGGCGCGGGTGCGGGCGTCTACAACACCACGCGGGTGGTCGGTTCGGTGATCGGCACGGCCGCGATCGGTGCGCTGATGATGAACCGGCTCGCGGTGAAGCTGCCGGGCATCGACACCAGCCACCAGGAGGGCGCGGTGATCACCCAGTTGCCGGCGCCGATCCGCGGCGGCTTCGCCGAGGCGATGGGGCAGTCGCTGTACCTCGGTGCGGCCGTCCTGCTGCTCGGAGCGCTCGTCACGCTGCTGCTGGAGCGGCCCGGTCACCAGGAGGTCTGACCGCGACTGGTCCGGTCGGGCGCGGGCCGGTCGCGGCGCGCCGGAACGTTTCTGTCGGAGGGTCTTCGTACGATACGTCGGTATAGGAGGTCGCCACCGTGGGCGGCCGCCGGGGCCGCACCGATGCGGGAACGAGGGAGCCGGAGATGACCGAGGCGCTGTTCGACGACGAGGCCCTCTTCGGCGTGCCGGATCGTTCGCCGGGTCCGGATTCGGCGCCCGCGCCCGAGGTGACCTTTCTGCACACCGCCGACTGGCAGCTGGGTATGACGCGTCACTTCCTGGCCGGCCAGGCCCAGGCCACCTACGACGCGGCCCGGCACGACGCCGTGGTGGCGATCGGTGAACTGGCGACCGCGACCGGCGCCGAGTTCGTCGTGGTCTGCGGGGA
>CAZEOP010000163.1:0-7678 GCA_964513715.1 uncultured Gordonia sp. | reverse complement strand
CGCGCCTGGACGAGCTGACTGCGGCGGCCCTGATCTGGAACTCCGGCACCGGCACCGCGCGCCGGCCCGAGTGGGTGGCCGGGATTCACCTGCCCGCGGCACTGCCCTGGCGCGGGCACCACCTGTTGGGCCCGCTCGCCGCCGCCACCCCCGACGAGATCTCCGCTCTGATCGACGCGCTGGACGAGCGGCCCCGCGAGCTGCTGGCCACCCTGGCTGCCGGACCGCCGCTCGGACGCAGCCGGGATGCGGCCCGTGACGCCGATCCGACGGCGCCGGTCCCCCGGCTGATCGACGCCGGTCTGCTCGCCCGCATCGACGAGCAGACCGTGGAGCTGGCGCCGATGGCCGGACGGCTGCTGCGCAACGAGGTGCCGCTGCGTACCGCGACCCTGGCCGCGCCCGCGCTGGCCGGTCCCGCCGGGCGCTTCAGCCGGGATCAGCTGGACGCGGCGGGGGCCGGCGAGGCCCTGGAACTGCTCCGGCACGCGGGCGAGCTGATCGACGTGCTGGCGCACACCCCCGCCGCCATGCTCAAGTCCGGCGGGCTCGGGATCCGCGAGCTGCGCCGCCTGGCCAAGGCCACCGGACTGCCGGTGGCCCGGATCGGGCTGCTGACCGAGACGCTGGCCGCCCAGCGGCTGATCGATGCCGGACAACCCGAGCCGGAACCGGCCGACTGGCTCGGCGACGACTGCTTCACCCCGACGGCGGCGGTCGATGCGTGGCTGCCCACCGGCCCGGAACGCCGCTGGCACTCGCTGGCCGCCGCCTGGCTGGCGCTGCCCCGGCGCCCGTGGCAGATCGGCGACACCGACCGCGAGGGCACCACCATCGCCGCCCTGTCGAGCGACTCGTTCGATGCGACCGCACCGCTGACGCGACGCCAGATCCTCGAGCCCCTGCGCGATGCGCAGGAGGCCGCGCCGGTCGAGGTGGACGCGCTGATCGAGACCCTCACCTGGCGGCATCCGCGGCAGCTGCGCCGGTGGACCCGCCGGTTCGTCGGCGAGACCCTGCGCGAGGCCACCGAACTGGGACTGGTGGCACACGGCGGGCTCACCCGCCCGGGCGCCCGACTGCTGGCCGAGACCGGCCGCGACGACGAGGACGGCATCGCCGCGACCCTGGCCGCGATGGATGCCGCCCTGCCCACCCCCGTGGACCACTTCCTGGTCCAGGCCGATCTGACCCTGATGGTGCCCGGTCCGATGACCCCGGAGTTGGCCGAGCAGGTGGAGGCGATCGCCGACCTGGAGTCCGGCGGTGCCGCTTCGGTCTACCGGATCAGCGAGGACAGCCTGCGCCGGGCGCTGGACTCGGGTCGCTCGGGCTCGGAGATCAACGCCCTGCTGACGAGTCGCTCCCGAACGCCCGTCCCGCAGTCGCTGACCTATCTGATCGACGACGTCGCCCGCCGGCACGGCAGCCTGCGCGTCGGGGTCGCTTCCGCCTTCGTCCGCTGCGAGGACCCGGCACTGCTGACCGCGGTGCTGCGCAGCGACGCCGCCGCCGAGATCTCGCTGCGTGCGCTGGCCGCGACCGTCGCCGTCTCCCCCGCCCCGGTCCGCGACGTGGTCGACGCCCTGCGCCGCGGCGGCTTCGCGCCGGCCGGCGAAGACAGCTCCGGGACCCTGATCGATCTGCGCAGCCGCGGCAGCCGGGTGCCGGCTCGCGCGCTGCCGGCCCGCCCGGCCCAGCGCCGCACCCGGATCGCCGCCGGCCAGGCCGAGACCGTCGTCGCCCGGCTGCGTGCCGCCGACCGCGCCGACGAGCCGCCGAGCGGATCGGTCCGGGTCACCGGCGGCGGGGAGAGCGCCTCGGCGCTGATCGGTCTGGCCCTGCGCACCGGACGCCGGCTCCGGCTGGGGCACGTCGACGCCCAGGGGGCGGCGAGCCGGCATGTGGTGACGCCACTGGCGCTGCGCGCCGGACAACTGATCGGCACCTCCGAGACCGGCGAGGCGCACTTCTCGCTGCACCGGATCACCAGCCTGGAACTGCTGTAGGACAATGGACAGGTGACTGAGGGACCCCTGATCGTCCAATCGGACAAGACCGTGCTGCTGGAGATCGATCATCCGCAGGCCGGCGCCGCGCGCGCCGCGATCGCCCCGTTCGCCGAACTCGAGCGCGCCCCCGAGCACGTCCACACCTACCGGGTGACACCGCTGGCGCTGTGGAACGCCCGGGCCGCCGGGCACGACGCCGAGCAGGTGGTAGACGCGCTGGTGACCTATTCGCGGTACCCGGTACCGCAACCGCTGCTGGTCGACATCGTCGACACGATGGGCCGCTTCGGCCGGCTGCAGCTGACCAAGAGCCCCGCGCACGGGCTGACGCTGGTCTCCCTGGACCGCGCGGTACTCGAAGAGGTGCTGCGGCACAAGAAGATCGCGCCGATGCTGGGCGCGCGCATCGATGACGACACCGTGGTGGTCCATCCGTCCGAGCGCGGCCGACTCAAGCAGGGCCTGCTGAAGATCGGCTGGCCGGCCGAGGACCTGGCCGGCTACGTCGACGGTGAGGCCCACCCGATCACCCTGGAGCAGGACGACTGGCAGCTGCGCGACTACCAGCAGCTGGCCGCTGACTCGTTCTGGGCGGGCGGCTCGGGCGTCGTCGTCCTGCCCTGCGGTGCCGGTAAGACGATGGTGGGTGCGGCCGCGATGGCCAAGGCCCAGGCCACCACGCTGATCCTGGTCACCAACACGGTGGCCGGGCGGCAGTGGAAGCGCGAGCTGATCGCCCGGACCTCGCTCACCGAGGACGAGATCGGCGAGTACTCGGGCGAGCGCAAGGAGATCCGCCCGGTCACCATCGCGACCTATCAGGTGATGACCCGCAAATCGAAGGGCGAATACAAGAACCTGGATCTGTTCGACTCCCGGGACTGGGGCCTGATCGTCTACGACGAGGTGCATCTGCTGCCCGCCCCGGTCTTCCGGATGACCGCCGACCTGCAGTCGCGGCGCCGGCTCGGGCTGACCGCCACCCTGGTGCGCGAGGACGGCCGCGAGGGCGATGTCTTCAGCCTCATCGGCCCCAAGCGCTACGACGCCCCGTGGAAGGATATCGAGGCGCAGGGCTGGATCGCTCCCGCCGACTGCGTGGAGGTCCGGGTCACCATGTCCGACGACGAGCGCCTGCAGTACGCGGTCGCCGAGGAGTCCGAGAAGTACAAGCTGTGTTCCACCGCGCACTCCAAGCTGCGCGTGGTCCGGTCGATCCTGGCCCAGCACGCCGGTGCGCAGACCCTGGTGATCGGCGCCTACATCGACCAGCTGGAGGAGTTGGGCCGGGCACTGGACGCACCGGTGGTGCAGGGCTCCACCCGCAACGCCGAACGGGAGAAGCTGTTCGACGCCTTCCGGCGCGGCGAGATCAGCACGCTGGTGGTCTCGAAGGTCGCCAACTTCTCCATCGACCTGCCCGAGGCCTCGGTGGCCGTGCAGGTCTCGGGCACCTTCGGCTCCCGGCAGGAGGAGGCGCAGCGCCTCGGGCGGCTGCTGCGACCCAAGGCCGACGGCGGGCAGGCGCACTTCTACTCGGTGGTCTCCCGGGACAGCCTGGACGCCGACTACGCCGCCCACCGGCAGCGCTTCCTGGCCGAGCAGGGCTACGCCTACCGGATCATCGATGCCGCCGACCTGCCGAGGGTGGACTGAGCGCCGTGCCCGGGCGCGAGCACCTGGTGACGCGGCTGCGGCCGTTCGCCTCGACGATCTTCGCCGAGATGTCGGCGCTGGCCGTCGCCCACGAGGCGATCAATCTGGGCCAGGGCTTCCCGGACACCGACGGACCGCCGGCCATGCTGGCTGCCGCGCAGCGAGCCATCGCCGAGGGCCGCAACCAGTACCCGCCCGGGATCGGGGTACCCGAGTTGCGCCAGGCGATCGCCGAGCAGCAGCGCCGGGACTACGGCCTCGACTACGACCCGGACACGCAGGTGCTGGTGACCGTCGGGGCCACCGAGGCCATCGCCGGGGCGGTGCTCGGGCTGGTGGAGCCGGGCCGCGAGGTGATCCTGATCGAGCCCTACTACGACTCGTACGCGGCGACGGTGGCCCTGGCCGGAGCCGTGCGGCGCACCGTCGGGCTGATCCCCGATCCGGCCGGGGGCTTCCGGCTGGACCTGGCGGCCCTGCGCGCCGCCTTCGGGCCGGACACCGCGGCCATTCTGGTGAACACCCCGCACAACCCGACCGGCACGGTACTCACCGACGCCGAACTGGCCGAGATCGCCCGGCTGTGCGTGGCGCACGATGTGATCGCCGTCGCCGACGAGGTCTACGAGCACCTGACCTTCCGCGGCCTGGCACACCGCCCGCTGGCCTGCTTCCCCGGTATGGCCGAGCGCACCCTGCGCATCTCGAGCGCCGCCAAGACCTTCAACTGCACCGGCTGGAAGGTCGGCTGGGTCAGCGGGCCCGCCGAGCTGGTGGCCGCCGCCCGCGGGGCCAAGCAGTATCTGAGCTATGTCGGCAGCGGCCCCTTCCAGCCGGCCGTCGTCCTAGCCCTGCGCGAGGAATCGGACTGGGTGGCGGCGATGGCGCGCGAGCTGGAGGCCAAGCAGGAGCTGCTGTCGGCGGCGCTGCGCGAGGCCGGTTTCGGCGTGCACCGCACCGACGGGACCTACTTTGTACTCGCCGATCCGCGGCCGCTGGGCTACCACGACGGGGCGGCCTTCTGCCGGGAACTGCCCGCGCGGCTGGGCGTGGCCGCGGTGCCGGTGAGCGCCTTCGTCGACCCCGAGCACCGGGACCGCTGGGGTCACCTGGTGCGCTTCGCCTTCAGCAAGCGCGACGAGGTGATCACCGAGGCGGCCCGCCGGCTGCGCACCGCCGGGCCGTCGCCCGCGTAGCGGCCCCGGCGGCCGTGGATCTCAGACGTCGAAGGTGACGCCGGTGAGTTCGGCGGCGCGGTCCCACAGCCGCGCCCGCAACGCACCGTCGCGGGCAACCCGGCGCATCCCCGCCGGTGCGGGCGCACCGCGCATCTCGCCGGGCCCCTTCGGCCCGTAGTAGCCACCGTTCTCGGCCTCCGGCGCAGTGGCCGCGAACAGCGCCGGCAGCGCGCCGGCGGCGGCCGGCTGCGCCAGCGGCGTGGCATTGCCGACCTTCATCACCCAGTCCAGCAGCGACTCGGTGTGGCCCTGCAACTCGGTGGCGGCGTAGCCGGGATGGGCGGCCAGCGACCGCTTGGCCGAGCCGGCCGATGCCAGCCGGTCGGCCAGTTCCAGCGCGAACATCAGATCGGCCAGCTTGGAATCGCCGTAGGCGGTCCACCGGTTGTATCGGCGATCGGACCAGTTGAGATCGTCGACGTTCAGCTTGGCCCGCTTGTGCATCAGCGACGACAGGGTCACCACCCGGTCGGCGATCCGGTCCAGGATGAGGCCGGTCAGCGCATAGTGGCCGAGGAAGTTGGTGCCGATCTGCATCTCGAAGCCGTCGGCGGTGCGGCGCAGCGGGGTCGCCATGACCCCAGCGTTGTTGATCAGCACGTCAGCGCCGGCGAACTCCGCGGCGAAGGCGCGCACGGAGTTCAGGTCGGCCAGATCCAGGGCGGCCACCCGGGCGCGCTCGCCGATCCGGTCGGCCACCGCGCGGGCCTTCTCGACATTGCGGCAGGCCAGCACCACCTCGGCGCCGGCCGCCCCCAGGGCCAGCGCCATCTGCTCACCGAGGCCACTGTTGGCGCCGGTCACCACGAACCGGCGTCCGTGCTGATCGGGCATGTCGGCCGTCGTCCAGTCGGTCATCTCTCACGCTCCCTACCGGGCCCGCCGCGCGGGCAACTTCACCAATTCCGCCAGCACACTACCGAGTGTCGGCGGCTGCTCCCGCAGCGCCAGGGTCACCGGCACATAGACCTCCGTCGGCCCACTGCGTCCGCGCAGGGTCACCGCTTCGTGCCGCCGCCACTGACCGGCCTCCTCGCCGGTCGCCGCCAGCACCGCCGCGCCGGAGGCGTAGACCGGGCAGATGCCCTCCTTGGCGCGGTCGGACAGCCGGGCGGCCTCGTTCACCGAGTCGCCGATCACCGTGTACTCGTAGCGGTCGGCGGCGCCGATGCGCCCGGCGAAGACGCGGCCGTAGCCCACGCCCATCCCCCACTCCAGCGGCACCTTCTCGTTCAGCGCCTCGCCGAGTTCACGCGCCGCGCGCAGCGCCTGGCCGGCCGGATCGGTCAGCGCCGCGGGCGCACCGAAGACGATGAGCGCCGCGTCGCCCTCGAACTTGTTGATGAGGCCGTCGTGCCGGGCCACCACCTCGGCCACCACCGAGAAGAAGACGTTCAGCACCACCGCGGTCTCCCGAGGGTCGCGCGAACTGGCGAAGGCCGTCGATCCGGTGAGGTCGACGAAGATCACCGCGACGTCGGCGTTGGTGCCCACCAGCTCGCCGTCCGCATCGGCCTGCGCGATCGCCAGTTCGGCCACCCGGTCGCCGACGTGCTTGGAGAACAGGGAGCGGATGTGCTCGCGCTCGGCCAGGCCGTCGAGCATGTCGTTCAGGCCGTTCTGCAGCACCCCGAGCTCGGAGGCGTCGTAGACGGCGACGCGCCGGTCGAAGTCGCCGTCCCGCGCCGCCTCCACCACGGTGCGCATCTCGGTGAGCGGATCGGCGATGGCCCGGCCCACCAGCATCACGACCGAGAGACCGGAGGTCAGCGCGACCACGGCCAGGAACATCGAGGCCCAGTCCAGGGGCCCGGCGGCCGGCGGCAGCCAGCCGATCCAGCGGCCGAAGTTGATGGTCAGCAGACCCACCATCGGCACCGACGAGGAGACCAGCCAGACCACGAGCATCCGCTCGCGCACCCCGTGCTCCACTCGCGGCTCGGACATGCCCTGCAGCGCCATCACCGACAGCGGGCGGGCGGCCGACTCGGCGAACAGATAGGTCAGACAGCAGGAGGTGATCGCGGCCAGGGTGAAGGCGCCGCCGACGGTCGCGAGGAAGATCGGCGTCACGTCGGCGATGGCCCAGTAGACGAAGAAGCTGGCCAGCCAGCCGAGCAGGTCGGCGCCGACCTGGCGGATCGGGATCCGGGCGACGGACCGGCGGCGCGCGGCGTCGGCGGGTTCACCGCCGGCGAACCAGTCGAAGTCCTTCTGCAGCAGCAGGACCGCGACGACGGTGCTGACCACGCTGCCGACGACGACGGCGATCAGCATGTCCCAGAAGCTGGGATGGTCGACGTCGGCGCGCAGCGAGAACAGCCCGCCGGTGAACGCCAGGAGCACCAGGACGAAGGTCTCCAGGCCGATCATGAACTTCGACGCGATGGCGATGGTGATGCCCGCGGAAGCGGCCCGGCGCACCACCCGGCGGCGCTGCGGAACCTCCATGGCCGCCCAGTCGGAGGCGAGCCGGCCGTCGCCGGGGGTGTAGTCCTGGTGGCCGAGCGAGCGGGCGATCCGCTGCATCGGGTGCAGCGCGTCGATGCGGTTCGCGGTCCGGTGCAGGGCGGCGCGCGGACGGTGCAGTTCCATGGAACGCAGACACCTCCCGCAGCCGACGACGATTATTCAGCGTACGTCACTGCGGGAGGTGTCACGGTGCGGCCGGGGCGATCATCCCGGCCGCGAGGTCAGGCGGCCTGCACGGCTTCCACTTCGAGGGTGATGGTGATCTTGTCGCCGACGACGGTGCCACCGGTCTCCAGCGGC
>CAZEOP010000162.1:0-7866 GCA_964513715.1 uncultured Gordonia sp. | reverse complement strand
TCAGCTACTACGACCACGTCGAGGCCCAGCGCACCCCGCAACTGGTGGCGGCGATCGCCGACGGGGCGACGGTGCTGCTCATCACCGATGCCGGCATGCCCTCGGTGAGCGATCCGGGCTACCGGCTGGTCGCGGCGTGCGCGGAGGCCGGCCTGCGGGTCACCTGCCTGCCCGGACCGTCGGCGGTCACCACCGCCCTCGCGCTCTCGGCGCTGCCGTCCGAGCGCTTCTGCTTCGACGGCTTCGCGCCGCGCAAGCCGGGCGCTCGCCGGGACTGGCTGGCCTCGCTGCGCACGCAGCCGCGGACCGTCGTCTTCTTCGAGTCGCCGCATCGGCTGGCGCAGACGCTGGCCGACGCGGCCCAGGTGCTCGGCGACGGCCGGCGCGCCGCGGTCTGCCGGGAACTCACCAAGACCTACGAGGAGGTGCGTCGCGGTGGTCTCGGTGAACTGGCGCAGTGGGCCGCCGGCGGGGTGAAGGGCGAGATCACCGTCGTGATCGCCGGGGCCTCGGAAATCGACGACGCCGTGGACCTGCCCGAGGTGGTCGGCCGCGCCGAAGAGCTCGCCGCGGCCGGCACTCGGCTCAAGGAGGCCTGCGAGCAGGTGACCGCCGGGACTCCGTTCAGCCGGCGCGAGGTGTACGAGGCCGTGCTGGCGGCCCGCCGCGGGTGACCGAGACGGTCGCCGCGGCCTTGTCCAGGCACTCCTGCCACTCGGCCGCGGGATCGCTGCCGTAGGTGATGCCGCCGCCGACGCCGAGAGTCATCGCGCCGTCGGGGGTGATCTGCACGGTGCGGATCGCCACGTTCAGATCGAGCAGACCGTCGGGTCCGGCGATCCCGGCGGCGCCGCAGTAGATTCCGCGCGGCTGCGCCTCCCAGTCGGCGATCAGCTCGGCGGCCCGGATCTTCGGGGTGCCGGTCACCGAGGCCGGGGGGAAGGCGGCCGCCAGCAGGGCGTCGTTGCCGACCTCCGGGCCGAGTTCGGCAGACACGGTGGAGACCAGATGCCAGACGCCGGGCGCGCCGACCACGGTGAGCAGCTCGGGCACCCGCACGGTCCCGGTCTGCGCGACCCGGCCCAGATCGTTGCGCACCAGGTCGACGATCATCACGTTCTCGGCGATGTCCTTCTCCGAGGTCGCCAGCACCAGCGGATCCACGTCGCGCGGGACGGTGCCCTTGATCGGCGACGAGTGGATCGCGGCGCCCCGGCGGGACAGGAAGGTCTCCGGGCTCAGGCTCGCGATCGATCCCCAATCCCCGTGCAGGAAAGCGGCTTTCGCGGGGGTGGCGGCCGCGGCCAGGTCGGCGAAGTAGTCGTGCGGATCGCCGTCGAGCGTGCCGGTGAAGCGGGTGCAGATGCAGGCCTGGTACACCTCGCCCGCGGCGATGGCCTCGCGGCAGCGGGCCACGGCGGCCAGATGCGGTGCGGGCTCGGGTGGGGTCCAGGTGGCCGTCCAGAGCGAGGGGGTGGCTTCGACACGGGCGGTCCCTGAGCCGGGCGACGCAGGAGCCCGTGTCGAAGGGCCTTCGTCGCCCGGTGGTTCCTGAGCTCCGTCGAAGGGCTCAGCCGGCGGACGGGGAAGCGGATCGGCCAGTACGTCGGCGACCCAGTAGGGAAGGGAAGCACCGATCGGCGACTCCCACGACCAGGCGCCGTCGCGCAGCACCAGCACGCCGTCGGTCAGCCCGCCCACCGTCGGCGGCAGCGGGCCCTCATCGGCGTGGACCAGAAAGCCCAGGGCGCCCAGCCAGAAGCGGTCCGGACGGTCCGGCGGCGCCAGACCCGCGGCGATCTCGATGGACGGGGCGATCACCGCCTCGGCATCGAGCCAGTCGCCGATCAGCGCGGCCGGTCCGGGCCGGCCGTCGGCGCTCGCGCGGGCCGCGAGGGCGCGGAACAGATCGAGCGCGGTCAGGGATCTAGTCCTGCGCGGGCAGCTCGACGCGCGGGAAGACCGGCGCGGGCGTGGGCAGCGGCGTGCCGGGCAGCAGCGGGGTGCCGATGGCCGCGAAGTTGCGGTCGTCGTCGCCCACGGCGAGCAGATCCAGGATGGTCCCGGTGGCCGTGGGCATCACCGGCTGCGCCAGCAGGGTGACGATACGGATCACCTCGGCGCAGACGTACAGCACGGTGCCGGTCCGCTCCAGGTCGGTCTTGGCCAGCTTCCACGGCTCCTGCGCCGAGATGTAGCGGTTGGTGGCCGCCAGCGTCGACCACAGCGCCTCCAGGCCCAGGTGAATCGCCTGCGCATCGAAGTGCTCGCGGACGGTGCCCAGCAGCGTGCCCGCGGCGTCGAGCAGCGCGCGATCGTCGGCGGTGAACTCACCGGGCTCGGGGATCGCCGAATCGAAGTACTTGCCGATCATGCTCAGCGTGCGCTGCGCCAGATTGCCGTACTCGTTGGCCAGGTCGGCGTTGATCCGCGCGACGATGGCCTCGGTGGAGTACGAGCCGTCCTGCCCGTACGAGACCTCGCGCAGGAAGAAGAAGCGCACCGGATCCACGCCGAACTCGTCGATCAGCGAGTCGGGGTCGATCACGTTGCCGATCGACTTGCTCATCTTCTGGCCCTTGTTGAACAGGAAGCCGTGCGCAAAGACCCGCTTGGGCAGCTCGATCCCGGCGCTCATCAGGAAGGCCGGCCAGTAGACGCAGTGGAAGCGGATGATGTCCTTGCCGATGACGTGCAGATCGGCCGGCCAGAAACGGGCGAAGGTCTCCGGATCGTCGGGGAAGCCGACGCCGGTCAGATAGTTGGTGAGGGCGTCGACCCAGACGTACATCACATGACCGTCGTCGCCGGGCACCGGCACGCCCCAGTCGAAGGTGGTGCGCGATACCGACAGATCCGTCAGGCCGCCGGCGACGAAGCTGGCGACCTCGTTGCGGCGCACGTCCGGGCCGATGAACTCGGGGTGCTCGGTGTACAGCGCCAGCAGCTTGTCCTGGTACTTCGACAGCCGGAAGAAATAGGTCTGCTCCTGTGTCCAGGTCAGCACATGCCCGTTCTCCACGGCGACCCGCACGCCCTCGTCGTCGACGCGGGTGTCGTCCTCGTTGACGAAGGTCTCGTCGCGCACGTCGTACCAGCCCGAGTACGAGTCCAGATAGATGTCCCCGGCATCGACCATCCGCTGCCAGATTTCCTGCGAGGCGCGGTGGTGATCGGCGTCGGTGGTGCGGATGAAGCGGTCGAACGACGAGCCGAGGCGCTCCTGCAGCGCCTGGAAGCGGTCGGAGTTGCGGCGGGCGAGCTCGGCGGTCGGAATGCCCTCGGCCGCCGCGGTCTGCTGCATCTTCTGGCCGTGCTCGTCGGTGCCGGTGAGGAACCGGACGTCGTAGCCGTCGAGGCGCTTGAAGCGCGCCAGGGTGTCGGCCGAGATGTACTCGTAGGCATGCCCGATGTGCGGCACGCCGTTCGGGTACGCGATCGCGGTGGTGAGGTAGAAGGCAGGTCGCATAGTGGTTAGAGCGTACCGTCACCCCTCGCGGCGATACGGCTCGCAGCCGATCGGCGCCGCCGGCGGCGCACCGCCCGCGATCGGCGGGATCGGCTTGCCGACCGGATCGTCGCTGAGGGTGAAGCGTTCGCCGTGGTGGGCCAGCTCGATCGGCGGGCCGTCGAGCAGCCGGTAGGTGGCCTGATCGGCGTCGATCGATACCCCGATGCGCGACTCGCGGATCACCATCCGGAAGGACATGTAGTTCAGCCGTTTGGGCAGCCGCGGCGCGAAGGTGATGTTGCCGCCGAAATCGCGCATGCCGCCGAAACCGGCGACGCAGTCGGTCCACGCCCCGGCCAGGGCGGCGATGTGCAGGCCGGACGAGACATTGCTGTGCAGGTCGTGCAGATCGGTGAAGACCGACTCGCACATCAGGTCGTAGGCCAGATCCAGGTAGCCCACCTCGGCGGCGGTCACCGCCTCGCAGCAGGCCGACAGCGACGAGTCGCGCACGGTGATCGGGTAGTAGTAGTCGAAGATGGCGCGCTTCTGCTCCGGGGTGAAGGCATCGCCGAACAGATAGGTGGCGAAGACCAGATCGGCCTGCTTCACCACCTGTTTGCGGTACAGGTCGAAGTACGGGTAATTCAGCAGCAGCGGGTAGCGGTCGCGGGAGGCCTCGAAGTCCCACCGGTCCAGCAGGGTGAAGGCCTCGCACTGCTGGTAGACGCCGGCCGCCTCGTCGTAGGGCAGCGTCATGTGGTCGGCGCACGACGCCCAGTGCGCCGTCTCGTCCTCGGTCACGCCCAGCTCGCGGGCCACCGCGGGCTGGCGGTGCACCACGGCCACCGCGTCCCGGAGTGCTTGCTGCGCGGCGAGATTGGTGAAGACGTTGTTGTTGATGATGGCGGTGTACTCGTCCGGTCCGGTCACCCCATCGATGCGGAAGTTCCCGTTGGCATCGTGGTGGCCGAAGCCCGCGAAGAAGCGTGCCACCTCCACCAGCAGTTCCACACCGCACTCCACCTCGAAGGCCTCGTCGTTGGTGGCCCGCAGATAGCGTGCGGTGGCGTTGGCGATGTCGGCCGAGACGTGCACGCCCGCGGTGCCGGCCGGCCAGTAGCCCGAGCACTCGTCGCCGTCGATGGTGCGCCACGGGAACATGGCCCCGTGCTGGGCCAGCTCGGCCGCGCGGGCCTTGGCCTTGTCGATGGTGTTGTGCCGCCAGCGCAACTCCTCGCCGGCCGCGCCCGGCACCGTGTAGGTGAGCATCGGCAGGATGAAGCTCTCGGTGTCCCAGAAGGTGTGCCCGTCGTAGCCGGGACCGGTCAGCCCCTTGGCCGGGATCGACCGCGACTGCCCGCGGGCGCCGGCCTGCAGGACGTGGAAGAGCGAGAAGCGGATGGCCTGCTGGAGTTCGGGATCGCCGTCGATCTCGATGTCCGCATCGCGCCAGAATTCGTCGAGGAACTCGGCCTGCTCGGCTTTCAGTGCATCCCACCCGGTTTCGGCCGCCATCGCCAGTGCGGCCTCCACCTGGGAGCGCAGCGCCGGCACCGACCGCCGGGCCGACCAGCCGTACGAGACGTACTTGGTGAGCACCAGGGTGCTGCCCTGCGGCACGGTGGCGGCCACCGTCATCCGGGCCAGGTCGCCGTCGGCGCGGACAAAGGTGTCGGCGTTGCCGGGCAGATCCAGCTCGTGCCCCATCGCGGCGGCCACGGTGAGTCCCGAGTTGCGGGTGTGATGGACCAGAACCGCGCTGGTGTCCTCGCAGTCGGCGAGCGCGGCGACCAGCGGCTTGTCCAGCGCCGCCGCCAGGCGCGGATCGTTGCCGGGCAGCGGCACCGGCTCGTTGGCCAGCAGATCGGACTGCAACACCAGCTTCATGTCCTCGCCGATCGGCTCCACCTCGTAGCGGGTGGCGACGATGGTGCGTTTGGTGAACGACACCAGGCGCTCGCTCTTGATCCGCACGGTGCGGCCGGTCGGCGAGGTCCACAGCGTGCTGCGGCGCAGGGTGCCGGTCCGGAAGTCCAGGACGCGCTCGTGATCGACGGTCCGCCCGTAGCGCAGATCCATCGGCTCGTCCTCCACCAGCAGGCGGATGATCTTGCCGTCGGTCACGTTCACCACGGTCTGCCCGGATTCGGGGTAGCCGTAGCCGCTCTCGGCGTAGGGGAGTGCGCGCTGCTCGAAGAAGCCGTTCAGGTAGGTGCCCGGCTGATCCACCGGTTCGCCCTCCTCGAACGTGCCGCGCAGGCCGATGTGGCCGTTGGAGAGCGCGAAGAGCGTCTCGGTCCGGCCGATCATGTCCACGTCCATACCGCGCCAGCACAGCTGCCAGGGGTGGACGTCGAAGCCGTGCTTGGCGTGGAAGCCGTGCTCGGGGACGTTGGTGGGGTCGGTGTGGCTCGACGTGTCGCCGTGCGTGGTGTGCGTCAGCTCGCTTTCGGACATGCTCGCCCTCCTCAGCGCAGTTCGTCGAGATCGGCGACCACCACGGTCGCGCCGGCCGCGGTCATCTGCTCGGCCTGGTCGCCGCCCACGCGGTCGATGCCCACGACGGCGCCGAAACCACCGGCGGCGCCCGCCTGCACCCCGGAGATGGCGTCCTCGAAGACGGCGGCGCGTTCCGGCGGCACCCCCATCAGTTCGGCGCCGCGCAGGTACGAGTCCGGCGCGGGCTTGCCGCGCAGGTGCTCGGCGACGATGGTGTTGCCGTCCACCCGCTGCTCCACGAAGCCGGTGAGTCCGGCGGCCTCCAGCACCGCGGCACCGTTCTTGCTCGAGGTGACCACGGCGATGTGCAGCCCGGCCGCGCGCGCCGCCTCCAGATAGCGCACCGCGTCCGGGTAGGGGGCCACCCCGTCGCGGGCCACCACGGCCAGGAACAGGGCGTTCTTCGCCTCGGCGACCTCGTCGACCACGGCGTCGTCGGCCGCGATGCCGCGGGCGGCCAGGAAGTTGCGGACGCCGTCGGTGCGCGGTCGGCCGTCCACATAGCGCAGGTAGTCGTCCTCGGTGAACGGCGCGTGGTTCTCGCCGTCGCGGGCCGGCCGGGCGGCCAGGAAGGCATCGAAGGCCTGCGTCCAGGCGCGCTGATGCACGGTGGCGGTCGTCGTGAGCACCCCGTCCAGATCGAACAGGGCGACGGTGATCTGAGAGGGCAGTCCGAGCACGATCAAAACGCTACCCGTCCTCCCCTATCCTTGCTTGATGTGAGCGCGAGACGGTTTCAGCAAGTCGACGTTTTCGGTACCGGATCGGCGGACGGCAATCCCGTCGCGGTGGTACTCGACGCCGAAGGACTCTCCGATGCGCAGATGGCAGCCTTCGCGCGGTGGACCAACCTGTCGGAGACCACCTTCGTGCTGCCGCCGAGCGCGGACGCCGATTACCGGCTGCGGATCTTCACCCCCGGCGGCGAACTGCCCTTCGCCGGACACCCGACGCTGGGCTCGGCGCACGCCTGGCTGGCCGCGGGTGGCCGGCCCGCCGGGGACGTGCTGCTGCAGGAATGCGGTATCGGGCCGGTCGCCGTCCGCCACGGCGACGGCCGGTTCGCCTTCGCCGCGCCGCCGCTGACGCGTACCGGCGCCCCGGACTCGGCGACCCTCGAGCGGGTGTGCGCAGCTTTCGGGCTTCGCGTCGACGAGGTTGTCGAGGCCCAGTGGGTCAGCAACGGCCCGCCGTGGCTGGGCCTGCTGCTGGCCGATGCGCGCCGGGTGCTCGACGTGGTGCTGGACCCGTCGCTCCTGCAGCCCGAGGACTTCGTCGGCCTGATCGGGCCGTGGACGTCCGGCGGTCCCGACGGCGTCGACGTGGAGGTGCGCGGCTTCGTTCCGGGCATGGGCATCCCGGAGGATCCGGTCACCGGGAGTCTGAACGCCGGGCTGGCGGTCTGGCTGCGCGGCCGCGGGATCCTGCCGCCGTCGTACGTCGCGGCGCAGGGTACGGCGATGGGGCGCACCGGCCGGGTCTTCGTCGACGATGACGGTGCGGACATCTGGGTCGGCGGCGTCTGCACCACGGTGATCGACGGGACGGTGACGTTGTGAATGCCGGTGACGCTGTGAATGCCGGTGATGTTGTGAATGCCGGGGGAGCGGTGAGTGCCAAGCGCAAGCGCCGGGAGCCGCCGCCGGATCCGGAACCGTTGCCCGGTCTGGTCGATGCGCACACCCATCTGGCGGCGTGCGGCGGCCGTACGCCCGAGGCCGTCGCCGAGATCCTCGATCACGCCGAGCGGGTCGGGGTGGGGCAGGTGGTGACCGTCGCCGACGATCTGGTCGATGCGCGTTGGGCCGTGCAGGCCGCGCACTGGGATGCGCGGGCCTTTGCGGCGATCGGTCTGCACCCGACACATGCGAACGATCTGGACGCCGCGGCGCAGGCCGCGCTGGAGGCGATGG
>CAZEOP010000161.1:0-7944 GCA_964513715.1 uncultured Gordonia sp. | reverse complement strand
CTTCTCCAGGCCCACCTCCATGCCGGCGACGGCGCCGACCGCGATGATCAGCCGCTCCTGCGGAAGCTGCTGCATCAGCTGGATGAAGCCCAGGCCCTCGGCATCGCCGAGCAGATTGGACTGCGGCACCCGCACGCCGTCGTAGTTCAGCTCGGCGGTGTCCTGGCCCTTCATGCCGATCTTGTCGAGAATGCGCCCGCGCGAGAAGCCCTCGCGGTCGGTCTCGACGCCCACCAGCGAGATGCCCTTGGCGCCCTCACCGGTGTCGGTCTTGACGACGGTGATGACGAAGTCGGCCTGACCGCCGTTGGTGATGAAGGTCTTGTTACCGGCGATGACGTAGTCGTCGCCGTCCTTGACGGCCTTGGTCTTCACGTTCTGCAGGTCGCTGCCGGTGCCCGGCTCGGTCATCGCGATGGCGCCGACCCACTCGCCGCTGGCCAGCTTGGGCAGCCAGCTCTTCTTCTGCTCCTCGGTGCCGTAGGCCAGGACGTAGTGGGCGACGATGCCGTTGTGCAGGCTGACGCCCCAGGAGGTGTCCGCGGTCCGGCCCTGCTCCTCGATCAGGATGGCCTCGTGGGCGAAGGTGCCCCCGCCGCCGCCGTACTCCTCCGGGATCGACATGCACAGCAGGCCGAGCTCGCCGGCCTTGGTCCACAGCTCGCGATCGACGTGATGCTGCTCGCGGTACCGCTCGATATTGGGCGTGTACTCCTTCTCGAAGAAGCTGCGCGCCATCTCGCGCAGCGCGGTCAGCTCCTCGGTCTCCCAGGACGGCTTGGCCATGGTGTCTTGCCCCTCACTAAAACTTGATCGTGAAACGTTCCCGGCGATCTTAACAACGCTCAATGTAATAAAACGACCGGCCCCGTGCGGGGCCGGTCGTTGTGGCGTCGGTGCAGGTCAGTCCGTCAGGCGTTGCCCTTGGACCACTGCGACCACGGGATGTTCCAGTCGCCCAGACCGTCGTTGCCGGGAAGTTCCGGGCCGACGGTGTTCTTCACGGTGACCGGATCGCCGCGCAGCGTGTTCCGGGTGACCCAGAGCGCATCGTCCGGGCTCAGGTTGAGGCAGCCGTGACTGGTGTTGGTGTTGCCCTGCGCCCACAGCGACCACGGTGCCGAGTGCAGGTAGATGCCGCTGTACGACATCTGCGTGGCGTAGTCGACCGGTGTGCGGTAGCCGTCGGCCGAGCCGACCGGGACACCGTAGGTGGACGAGTCCATGATGATGTGGTCCAGGCGGTCGCCGATGATGTAGATGCCGTTGTCGGTCGGGGTGGCGTCCTTGCCCATCGAGGTCGGCATGGTGCGGATCACCTCGCCGTCCTTCATCACGACGACCTGCTTGGTGTTGTCGTCGGCGACCATCTCCAGGGCGCGGCCGATGGTGAACGACGACGACACGTTCTCCTGGCCGAAGGTGCCCTCACCCAGGTCGATGCCATAGGTGTTGACGTCGACGCGCACCTTGGTGCCGCTCTTCCAGAAGTGCTGCGGGCGCCAGCGGACCTCGGAGTCGCTGATCCAGTAGAAGGCGCCCTCGACGCCCGGATCGGCGGTGACCTTGATCGCGTCCTGCGCGGCCTTGCGGTTGGCGATGGCCTCGTCGAAGCGGACGCCGACGGTGGCGGCGATGCCCACGGTCTCGCCGTTGCCCGGCGAGATGTAGGCCTGCGTCAGGTTGTTCGGAGCCTGGGTGGTGAACGACTGGGTGGCGACGGTCTTGCCGCCGACACCGATCGCCTCGGCCTGGATCGTGTAATTCCGGTCGTAACCGAAGGGTTCGGCGCTGGTCCAGCTGGCGCCGTCGTCGCTCATGACACCCTTGAGCGCGGTGCCGTCGGCCTTGTCGATGGTGACGCCGGTGAGCATGCCCTCGGAGGCCTTGACGGTGATCGGCCGGCCCGGCTGAACACCCACGGCGTCCTTGGCCATCGGCTTGCCGCCGTCGTCGGTCACCGCGATCGCCGGCTTCACCATGTCGGCGAACTCACCCGCCGCGTGGACGTCGCCGCCGTAGCTGCTGCACGAGCTCAGCACCGCCGCCGCAACCGCCAGCACGGCGATCGCACCAGCCTTACCCGTGACGCGACTGTTCCGCGGACGACTGAACCTCATGTTGCTCCAAACCTGTACCCACCCGACGTACCGCCCGCAGTAAGCGGACCAACGTTCCGGTTATGTCATTGTAGGCAAGCGCGGCCCCGAGTGCACTTTCCCGTGACCCCGCCGGTTACGCCGCGTACCGGCACCGCGGAGGCGACCGGCGCGACGGCGGAGTCCTTTGCGGCCAGAGTACCAACGCCACGGATTCCGCGCCATTTCGCGAACGGGTGAATCACCTCCGTGTGATTCATCGTCGGCGCAGGTCACCCTAACAATCAGCCGGGCAGGTCCTCGTCGGGTGCGTTGTCGTCCACGAAGACGGTCACCTCGGTCACCGCGCCCCGCGCGAATCGGAACATCGCCACCGCGGCCGCCCGATCCCGGGTCAGGGTCACCGAGACGACATCGCCGGCCGCGAGGGTCTTGCCCACCCGCCAGCCGGCGAGCTGCTCCCCGAGCGCGACCGGCGAGTGCAGCGTCGTCGCTCCGACCCGGAGCACCGGGGACGACGCGAACGCCGCGCGGGCATCGTCGCCCGCGGCGAGGGCGGCCAACAGCGCGATCGTCCGTCGCTTGGCACGAGCCCCGACGCCGCCGAAGCCCCGCGCATAGCCGGCCGCGCCGGCGATGCCCTGGTTGCGCAGCAGCCCGGCCGAGAGCCGGCCGGCGACGGCGACAGCGGGCCACCCCTGGTCCCGCAGCTGGCCGACCATCGCCGGCAGCTCCCAGTGCGCGTGCAGCCCGGCGATGCGCAGCTCATCGGTCAGCGTGTAGCGCAGGTGCGCCGGCACGAACAGCCTCACTCGGTCGCTCATCTCGATGGCCAGGGTGACGTCGCGGAGCACGCTGGCACCACAGACGACGTCGTGGTTCACCTGGAAGCCGATGGTGTTCGGCGCGATGAACGTGTCGTAGAAGCGGGACAGCTGCGCGGGCCCCCGGTGCGGCGCCGAGCCGACCGGATCGTTCACCACCGCCGACGGTGTGAACAACGACAGCCAGCCCTCCTTATCGTGCGCGGCGACCGCGGCGGGTGATCCGCCGACCGCGACCAGCGATTCGTGCCGTGTTGTCATCCGGTCACCCTCTCAATAAATAGAACGTGTTCTAATTCTACCGATTGTGGGCCACCACGCGAATGGAGACGACATGAAGACTGCGGTGACCGGTGCGACCGGGTTCGTCGGAACAAATCTGGTCGACGCGTTGCTGCGCGACGGGCACGAGGTGGTGGCCATCGACCGGGTGATCCCACCTGCGCTCGCCGCCCGGCCGGGCGTGATCGGCGTGGTGGCCGACGTCCTCGATCCCGACGCCATGCGCGCGGCGCTGACCGGGGTCGACACCGTCTATCACCTGGTGGCGGTCATCACGCTGGCGCACCGGGACGATCACGCGTGGCGGATCAACACCGAGGGGGTGCGGGTGGTGGCGCAGGCCGCACTCGATGCCGGCGTGACCCGCATGGTGCACTGCAGTTCCATCCACTCCTACGACCAGTACCGGCGCCGCGACCTGCTCGACGAGCACGCGCACCGCGCGGATTCCCCCGAGCTTCCGGTCTACGACCGGTCGAAGTTCGCCGGCGAGCAGGAGCTTCGGGCGGTGATCGCACGCGGTCTCGACGCGGTGATCTGCAATCCGACCGCGGTCTACGGCCCGGTCGACGCCGCCCCGCTGTCCCGGGTCAACGGCATCCTGCGCGACGCGGCGCGCGGACGGCTCCCCGCCTTCATCCGCGGCGGCTTCGACTTCGTCGACGTCCGCGATGTCGCCGCGGGGCTCGTCGCGGCCGCCGACCGGGGCCGCACCGGCGAGAACTACCTCCTCGGCGGCCACTACCAGCAGCTGGTCGACATCGCACGGGATGCCGCCCGACGCTGCGGGCGGCGTGGACCAGTCGTCACGCTGCCGGTCGGTGCGCTGATGGCGCTGGCGCCCGTCGTCGAACCCATTTCGGCGGCTCTGGGGTCCGATCGGGTGACCCGGGCGTCACTCGCGACGGTCTCGGCGTCACCGCGCGTCGACTGCTCCAAAGCCCGCACCGAACTCGGCTACCAGCCGCGCCCGACCGACGACACCGTCCGGGATCTGGCCCTGCAGTTCGTCGCCGCCGGGCACCTGCGGCGTGCACCCGCTCCGCGCAGCTACGCGGTCGGCGCCGTCGGCTGAGCGCCGTCCGGCGCGCCCGGGGTCTATGCCCGTTCGGCACTGGACCCGCGGGAACTCTCTGCCGATCGTTCAGCGACGAAAGTTTCGGGGAGGGCGGAGTTGATCAGATATAGATGCTACGGATAGGTTCACGCTCGGGATCATCGATCACAGATTCATTCGGGGGGCACTTATGAAACTGCCTATATCTCGCATGCCACTCGTTCTGGGCACACTCGTGTTATCGCCTGCCACCCCGTTGGCGTCGGCAGTGTCACAGCGTCGAAGCAACACTGCTGGTTTGAGGGGTTGCTGGATGGGTACGAGGCGGGGGTTGACGATCGAGGATCGGACGGAGATATCGACCGGGTTGAAGGCGGGCTGGTCGATCACGGCTATCGCCGAGGGGCTTAGCCGGCACGCGAGCGTGATCTCGCGAGAGATCGGCCGTAACGGCACGGCCACGCGTGGGTATCCGCCCGTGACCGCGGACACTAAAGCTCGGCAGCCACGACGCTCGTCGAGCGCACCACCCGGTACACGCTGATCCTCGGTCTCCCGGACGGGAAGAAGGCTCCCGGTGTCGCTGACGTGCTCATCGATCATTTGCAGGGGCGGCCCGATTTCATGCGGCGGGGTTTGACGTGGGATCAGGGCACCGAGATGGCCGAGCACGCCTGCATGACCGTCGCAGCGGACCTGCCGATCTACTTCGCGCACCCGCGCTCGCCGTGGGAACGACCGACGAACGAGAACACCAACGGCCTGATCCGCGAGTACCTCCCCAAGGGAGCCGAGATTACCAGCCACCAGCCTTACCTCGATGCGATCGCACGAGAACTCAACGAACGTCCACGAGCCTGCCTCGGCTTCCATACACCCCGCGAAGCCTTCGAGCGGTTCCTACGCGACAACGTTGCTTCCACCGCTTGACACCGCCAGGTCTGTGCTGGGGACGCCTAGCGCGGCATGGGCGAGTCGGCGTCCGACGACTGCGCAGAGGGTTCAGGCGACGGTGTCGATGGCGCCACTGTGATGACCACGGTGTTCTTAGGTTCAGGAGCAGGAGGTACGCCCGCTGCTTTGTCCCCGGTGAACGCTGCGGTGATAGCGACACCAACACCGAGGAGCAGCATCGCGGAATAGAAGGGCGCGATGGACCATGACTTCCATACTTCTCGTTCTGGGACGTACTTAGCGCACCACGTCTTCCACTTCGCGGCTACGGGCGCATCGGCCGGAGGCGGTTCTCGGGCATCCGTAGGATCGAGCGTGAAGTAAGGAACTATACGCTCCGAACGACTCACCGTCTTGTACAGCTCTCGATACGCCTTCTCACTGCGTAGATAGTTCGCGTCGACGTAGGCGAACACCGCGATCAGGCATATTCCCAGTAAAGCGAGAAGCCACACATTCTGTGTCAGCGCAAAACCGAACACTGCTGTGACGACCGGCAGCAGCCAACCCTTCGCTGATGCCGACGCCGCTGATTGCCGAGTGACGACGGCTTGAATGTAGTCCAGGTGTTTCCGACGGTCCTCGGGCGAAATCTCCGTTTCAACGAGGGGTAGAGCAGACACTGCGGCCTTCACCGCTCTGAGCGTGCGGTCTTTCTCCTCCGTTGTGTAGTCGGTGTCTTCCGGCCAGATGGGTCCCATCGCGTCACCCGCGTTCCGGGGAACGATATGGACGTGCAGGTGCGGTACCGTCTGCGTCGCGACGGTGCCGTTTGACTGGATAACGTTCAGCCCTTCAGGACGGACTGCCGCGCGAACGGCATCTGCGAGGCGCATCACCGCGGCGGCGAGATCGGCTGCTTCGTTCGAGCGCAACGACCAAATATCCGGGACGTGCCTTCGCGGCACCACCATCGTGTGCCCAAGGACTGCGGGCTCTGTCGGGAAGAACGCAACGACGTTCTCGTCTCGGTACACCTCTCGGGCATCGGGATCGTCGCGGTCGATGATCTCGCAGAACGAACAGTCCGCCTCGGTCACTAGGCGCGGGCCTTCGCCTGGTCCACCCAGGCAGGCAAGTGGTCTTTGAGGTAGTTGTACGTCGCCTGAGTATCGATCCTGCCGAGGTGATCCCTTCGTGTCGGGTCGAATACCGGAACGCCTACTACGCCATCGACGGCGTCGAACGGGTTCGCCCCCATAGAATCTGCGGTCCCCACAGATGAGAGCCCGTGGATGTATACGCCGACGAGCGGCTTGTTGGCGTTCCACGCCTTCTCGATCTCGTACCTCACCCAGGACCTACTCGCGGTTTCTTGCCCGATCAGAACGACCACCGCTCGCTTGTAGCTCATCTGCTCGTCGATCCATTTCACGACAGCATCCCGCGAGCGGAGACGAACGGTCTCCCATTCCTGGCCGCCAAGAGCAGGGCTCCCGTCGATCGCGCCGATGTTCCGAACGAGTTGCACGCGAAAGACGTCGCGGTCGTAGTGGAAGGAATAGAACACGGTCCGTGTGGCCAAAATCAGCTCCTTGTCGCAGGGCAGCTCGTGCGCCACCGCATGGACAGCGTATCGGAGCCCGACGTGACCCCAACAGCGAAGACCCTGGCAGGCGATCCGAGGTCACGGCAACGCTCTTCGGGTTGGCGCTCGATGAGCGCGGCCATCTCGATCAGCGCCAGCCCGAGCGATCGCGCCGTGTCCGGGCTCAGCTCAATGGCGTCGGCGCCGGACTCGCGGATGATGACCTCCGATGACCTGGACGAGGGAACCTGAGCGGGCGCGGATCGGCACGGTGCGGCCTCCGGGGTGGTGGGTTGTCACCAAGTCGCTCTGCGGCCATCTCGGGTGCCGTTACAGGTCCCGGATGATCCTTCGTCGGTCATCCAGCCCCATCGGTAGGTCCACAATCGCGGCCTGGCGCCGGCCGAACATCAGGTTCAGTTCGAGCGTCACTGATCCGTCTGGCCGCTCGTGGCGGCCGATCACTCGTGCGGCGGTCAGGTCCGAGATGTCCAGGATGTCGCCGACCTGGATCTTTGCTGGTATTCCGCAGATGATAGAAGCCGCTCACCGGCGTTTCCACTGGTGAGGGGCCTTCGTGGTGCGCCATCAGGGACTCGAACCCCGAACCCGCTGATTAAGAGTCAGCTGCTCTGCCAATTGAGCTAATGGCGCCGGTCCTGCGCGAGGCAGGCCTTGCGAGAACAAACAGTAACAGGGCACCCACCGCAATGAGAAATCGCCTGGTCAGACCCGCTGTTCCGGCTCGGACGGGGTCAGCGGCGGACGATCTTGCGGATCACCAGCACCACCGCCAGGCCGGCGACACCGATCAGCGAATACTTGACCGGCGGACTGCTCACCACGGCGATCGCCTTGGCTTTGGCGTCGTCGGCGATACGCTGCGGATTCGCCCGCTCGGCGAGCTGGTCGAGGGTGGTCGCGAGTTCCTCGCGCGCCTGCGCGATCTGCTGCTCGATGCGTTGGGTCTCATCCATGACCGTGAGCCTACCCACGACAGCGATAGGGTGAACCCATGGCTGCCCAAGTGCGACTCGAAGTCGGCGACATCGCTCCCCTGTTCACCCTCCCGGATGCCTCCGGCGCCCCGGTCTCCCTGGCCGACTACCTGGGCCGCAAGGTGCTGCTGTACTTCTACCCGGCGGCGATGACGCCGGGCTGCACCAAGCAGGCCTGCGACTTCCGCGACAACCTGGCCGA
>CAZEOP010000160.1:0-7975 GCA_964513715.1 uncultured Gordonia sp. | reverse complement strand
CGCTCGAGATGACCCCGTTCGACGTTCAGTTGCAGGGCGCCCTGCGGATGCTCGAGGGCGACGTGGTGGAGATGGCCACCGGTGAGGGCAAGACCCTGGCCGGCGCGATCGCCGCGATCGGTTTCGCCCTCAGCGGCCGTTCGGTGCACGTCATCTCGGTGAACGACTACCTGGCCGGCCGCGATGCGCGCTGGATGGCCCCGCTCTACGAGCTGTTCGGCGTCGCGGTGGGCGCGCTCTCGGAGTCGTCGAGCCGGACCGAACGGCAGGGCGCGTACGCGTGCGCGGTGACCTACGGCTCGGTCAACGAGATCGGCTTCGATCTGCTGCGCGATCACCTGGCGCTGTCCGCCGACGAGCTGGTGGCCCCCGAGCCCGACGTCGCCATCGTCGACGAGGCCGATTCGGTCCTGGTGGACGAGGCCCTGGTGCCGCTGATCCTGGCCGGCTCGGCGCCGGCCGCGATCCCCAACAGCGCCATCTTCGACGTGGTCTCCCGGCTCAAGGCCAAGCACTACGAGGTGGATGCGGACGGCCGGAACGTGCATCTCACCGACGAGGGCGCACAGCTGGTCGAGGCAACCCTGGGCGGCATCAACCTGTACGGCGACGAGCACGTCGGCTCGACGCTGGTGCACGTCAACGTCGCCCTGTACGCCTACTACCTGCTCGAGCGCGACGTCGACTACATCGTGCGCGACGGCGGGGTGCACCTGATCAACGCCTCCCGCGGACGCGTCGCCCGGCTGCAGCGCTGGCCCGACGGCGTCCAGGCCGCCGTGGAGTTCAAGGAGGGACTGGAGCTCACCGAGGCCGGCGAGGTGATCGACACCATCACCGTGCAGGCGCTGATCGGCAGGTACCCGACGGTGGCCGGCATGACCGGCACCGCGATCGCGGCGGGTGAGCAGTTCCGCCAGTTCTACGGCCTCGAGGTCTCGCAGATCCCGCCGAACACGCCGAACATCCGCGAGGACGAGCCGGACCGCGTCTACGACACCAAGGCCAACAAGGTGGAGGCCGTGGTCGACTACGTCGCGCGCGTGCACGAGACCGGCCAGCCGATCCTGATCGGCACCCACGATGTGGCGCAGTCCGAGGAACTGGCCTACTTCCTGGAGCGCGCCGGGGTCACCGCGGTGGTGCTCAACGCCAAGAACGACGCCGAAGAGGCGGCGATCATCGCCGAGGCCGGCCGCAAGAATGCGGTCACCGTGTCGACCCAGATGGCCGGCCGCGGCACCGACATCCGGCTGGGCGGCTCCGACGGCGACGAGGCCGCCCGCGACGAGGTGCTGGCGCTCGGCGGTCTGTGCGTGGTCGGCACCGGCAGGTACGACACCGAACGGCTCGACAACCAGCTGCGCGGCCGGGCCGGCCGCCAGGGCGACCCGGGGCGCTCGGTCTTCTTCTCCAGCCTGGAGGATCCGCTGGTCGCCAAGAACATCACCAACCTGCGCGAGCAGGTCTCGAACTCGCCGGACGGCATCCTCGGACCGCGCGGCATCGAGGTGATCGAGCAGGCGCAGCGCGTCGCCGAGGGCGCGATGCTGACCCTGCACGCCAATACCTGGAACTTCAACAAGCAGGTCAACGAGCAGCGGGATGCGATCGTCCGACGGCGCATGCGGGTGCTGACCACCGACGAGGCGGCCGAACAGCTCCGGGAGGCCGAACCCGAGCGTTGGCAGCAATTGCTCGACGACGGCGTGCCCGACGACGTGCTGGCCGACGCGGCGCGGCAGATCGTGCTGTATCGCCTCGACCGCGGCTGGTCGGACCACCTGGCCTATGTGGCCGACGTCCAGGCCTCGATCCACCTGCGGGCCCTCGGGCAGGAGAGCCCGCTGGAGCAGTTCCACAAGCTGATCTTCGCCGAGTTCACGCAGTTGGTGGACGAGGCGCTGACGACCGCCCGGGAGACCTTCCGCACCGCCCGGATCACCGCCGACGGTCTGGACCTGGACGATGCCGACATGCATCGCTCCACCATGACCTGGACGTACCTGGTGCACGAGAATCAGTTCTCGTCCGGCTCGCAGGCGATGCAGCAGATCGCGGGCATCTTCCGGTGAGCGAGGCGCCGCGGAGTCCGCACGAGTCGTGGAACCGCGCCGAGAGCGCTGCGCAGAGCCCGCCGGAGACCGCTGCGCAAGGCCGGCCGGAGCCGGGGCGCTCCGATCGCATCGTGACGGTGCCCAATGCGCTGTCGCTGCTGCGCCTGCTGCTCATCCCGGTTTTCATCTGGTTGCTGGTGGGCCTCGACTCGCCCGGGTGGGCATTCGTGGTCCTGTTCGTCTCCGGTGTCTCCGACTGGCTGGACGGCAAGCTCGCCCGCTGGCTGAACCAGTCGTCCAAGCTGGGCGTGCTGCTCGATCCGGCCGCCGATCGCATCTACGTCCTGGTGATCCCGATCGTCTTCGGCATCCAGGGCTACCTCCCGTGGTGGCTCATCGGTGTCATCGTCGCCCGCGACGTGCTGCTCTTCGCAACGGTGCCACTGCTGTCGAGCCGCGGCATCACGGCGCTGCCGACCCTCTACATCGGCAAGGCGGCGACCTTCGCGCTGATGAGTGCCTTCCCGTGGCTGCTGGCCGGCCAGATCGAGGGGATCATCGGCACCATCTGCTACCCGATCGGCTGGGCCTTCCTCATCTGGGGTGTGGGCCTGTACGTCTGGTCGCTGATCCTGTACTGGATCCAGACGGTGGCCGTGGTGCGCAGCATGGACAGGGTTCGCGGCGCGGCGGTCGAGGCCGGACGATAGAGTATGGGCCGATCAACAGCCCCAGACGAGAAAGGCGAAGACGTGACTTCGAGCCAGGTCCCCGAGGAACTGCGGTACACCGACGAGCACGAGTGGATCCGCAAGGTCGGGCCCTCGACCGTCCGCATCGGCGTCACCGATTTTGCGCAGAATGCGCTCAACGAGGTCGTCTTCGTCCAGCTTCCGGACATCGACTCCGCGGCCGTCGAGGGCGACTCCTTCGCCGAGGTCGAATCGCACAAGAGCGTCTCGGACATCTTCGCCCCGATCGCGGGCACGGTCTCGGCGGTCAACGACGCCGTGGTCGATGCCCCCGAGCTGGTCAACTCCGATCCCTACGGTGAGGGCTGGCTGCTGGAGATCACGGTGGGCGACGACGCCGACCTGGACGCGATCCTCGGCGCCCTGCTGGACGCGGACGGCTACCGCGCCGTCATCGCCGACTGATCACCCCCGCTGGAAATCCACCGGAGACCGGTGTCAGTAAGATCGATTCCGCGCCGGATCGTCAGCGAGTGGCTGACGGCGACGGCGGGGAACCGGTAGGTTCTCGGGTACGAGAACTTTCCCGCGGATGCGCTCAACGGCGAGGAGCGTCCGCTGCCATGTATGTGTGAACTGTGCGACCCTTCGGGGTCGGCTAAGGAGTTGTGGTGAGCGGTAACGACGACGGTTTTGAAGCCCCGGTGGAGACCACTTCGGTCTTCCGCGAGGAGTTCATCAAGGAGATCGACGCGCCGGCGACGACCCCCGAGCCCTCGGACACGGGTGTGGAGCGGCTGCTGCCCGGGACGGCCCTGCTGGTGGTCAAGCGCGGCCCCAACGCTGGCTCGCGCTTCCTGCTCGACCAGACGACCACCTCGGCCGGCCGCCACCCCGACAGCGACATCTTCCTCGACGACGTCACCGTCAGCCGCCGGCACGCCGAGTTCCGGCTGTCCGGCGCCGACTTCAAGGTGGTCGACGTGGGCAGCCTGAACGGCACCTATGTGAACCGGGAGCCCGTCGACGATGCCAGCCTGAGCAATGGCGACGAGGTGCAGATCGGCAAGTTCCGGCTGGTCTTCCTGTCCGGTCCGCGGGCCGGCGAATAAGGAACGTCCACCACTGTGACAGGTTCTTCTGCGCGCGCGGAGTCCTCGCGCCCGGGCTCCGGTCGCGACCGTTCGATGTCGATCGGCGCGGTCCTCGCGCTGCTGCGCGAGGACTTCCCGGATGTGACGATCTCCAAGATCCGCTTCCTGGAGGCCGAGGGTCTGGTGACGCCGGAGCGCGCCCCGTCGGGGTACCGGCGGTTCAGCGACGACGACTGTGAGCGCCTGCGTTTCGTGCTCACGGCGCAGCGGGATCGGTACCTGCCGCTCAAGGTGATCCGCGAGCAACTCGACGCCATCGACGCCCAGGTCGCCGGCGTGCCCGGGGCGCGCCTGCTGTCGTCGGCGCGCAGCGCGGTGGCCCCGGCGACCGACTTCTCCGAGCGGGGCGGCCGCGTCTCGCGCGAGTCGCTGATCGAGCGGACCGGCGTCGACTCGGCGTTCATCACCGAGCTGACGCGCAACAGTCTGCTCTCGGCGGGTCCGGGCGGCTTCTACGACGAGGACGCGGTGCGGCTGGTCGAGGCGGCCGCGGCGCTGGCCAACTTCGGCCTGGAGACCCGGCATCTGCGCGCCTTCAAGGTCAGCGCGGACCGCGAGGCGGGTCTGGTGGCCCAGATCGCGAATCCGATCGCCAAGGGCAAGGGCACCGGTGCGCGGGACCGCGCGGAGGAACTGATCCGCGAGATGGCGGCGCTGTCGGTGACGCTGCATACTCAACTGGTGAAGGCCGCGGTGCGCGGCATTCTCGACTGAGCCACTTCGACGATCGGAGCGCGACATGGGTGAGATGCGCGTGGTGGGCATCCGGGTGGACGCCCCGCAGAATCAGCCGGTCCTGCTCCTGCGCGAGGCCGACGGTGTGCGGTACCTGGCGATCTGGATCGGCCAGAGCGAGGCGGCATCGATCGCTTTGCAGCAGCGCGGCATCGAGCCGCCGCGGCCGTTGACGCACGATCTGATCGCCGAATTGTGCGAGGCATTCGACCAGCAGCTCACCCAGGTGCGCATCGTCGACATGCAGGAGGGCACCTACTTCGCCGAGATGGTCTTCGCCTCGGGCGTCGTGGTCTCCGCGCGCCCGTCCGATGCGATCGCGGTCGCGATGCGGGTCGGGGCGTCGATCACGGCGACCGACGAGGTGCTGGCCGAGGCCGGTCTGGACATGCCGGACGACGAAGGTGGGGAAGGGCCGGCCGAGAGCGAGGAGGCCCTGGAGGCCTTCCGCGAGTTCCTCGATCAGGTGTCGCCGGAGGATTTCCTGGGTCCGGAGAGTGAGGGGCCGGAGAGCGGGGGACCGGGGAGCACCGGTCCGGAGGGTAACGGATAGGTCTCCGCCGGATTACACCTCAACTTTAGGTTGAGGTTCACCGCGCGTCGCGTTGTTCGCAGCCCGATCGGCCCCTAGTTTCTACAGGCAGGCCACGCAGGTCGTCGGTGCCGATCCCCTCGGGGCTCGCGCCGGCCCGTGATCGGTGCGGCTATACCACCACAGGCGACCGGCGGAGTATCCTCGAACGAGGACCAGCGTCGACCGGTCCGGAAGTTGCGTAGGGAGACACCGTGGGCGATCAGCCGTCGGATCTGGGTCCGCAGGGCCAGAGCGTGCTCGAGGAGAAGGTGACCGCACCCGTTCAGGGTGGGCTCGACGAGGTCGCGCCGGGGCTCTTCCCGAACGACACCGTGCCCGACGAACTGGTCGGCTACCGCGTGCCGAGTGCGTGCCAGATCGCCGGCATCACCTACCGGCAGCTCGACTACTGGGCCCGAACCTCCCTGGTGGTCCCGTCCATCCGCGGGGCGGCCGGCTCCGGCAGCCAGCGGCTGTACTCCTTCAAAGACATCCTGGTCCTCAAGATCGTCAAGCGCCTGCTCGACACCGGGATCTCGCTGCAGAACATCCGCGTCGCTGTCGACCACCTCCGCCAGCGCGGCGTGGAGGACCTCGCCCGCATCACCCTCTTCTCCGACGGCACCACCGTCTACGAGTGCACCTCCGCCGAGGAGGTCGTCGACCTCCTGCAGGGCGGTCAGGGCGTGTTCGGGATCGCCGTGTCCGGTGCCATGCGCGAGCTGACCGGCACCATCGCCGACTTCCCGGGCGAGCGCGCCGACGGCGGCGTCTCCGAATCGGCACCCGAGGACGAACTGGCTGCGCGCCGCAAGAATCGGGCCCGCCGCACCGGATAGCTGCGGCGTCGGTGTCCCATGCCGTTACGCGCGGCATCCGCTAGTACACTCATCGGTGCGTCGCTGCGCCGCGGGAGAGAGTCCCGAGCACTGCATCGGGGCCGCCGAAGGAGCAACACCTCTCCGTCAAACTCTCAGGCACCCGGACCGTGGCAGCTGCCGGCGCCTCTGGAAAGCGATGGTCCCGCCCGCGGCGAGCCCGTCCGCCCACGGTGAAAGGCGATCGGCTCCGAGATGCTCGGGACCGGCGCTGAATCTCTCAGGCGCCGCATGCGCGGCAGGGACAGAGGGGGAGGGCCCGAGTTCGGCGCATCCGCCGGACCGACGAGACGAGGCCGTCCCGCCATGACCGACCCCGCTGTGAACCCCGCCGCTGTGAATCCTGCTGCTGTGAATCCTGCGGCGACCACGCCCGGCGAATTCGTCGCGCGCCACCTCGGCCCCGATGCCGCCGAGACCGCCCGCATGCTCGAGGTGCTGGGCGTCGCCTCGCTCGACGAGCTGGCCGCGCAGGTGGTGCCCGCCTCGATCGCCGACCCGGCCGGGGCGCTGTCCGCACTCGACGCCCCGCTGTCGGAGGCGCAGACCACCGCCCGGCTGCGCGACCTGGCGGCTAAGAACACCGTCGCCCGCAGCATGATCGGGCTCGGCTACTACGGCACGCACACCCCGGCCGTCCTGCGGCGCAACATCCTGGAGAGCCCGGCCTGGTACACCGCGTACACGCCGTATCAGCCGGAGATCAGCCAGGGCCGGCTCGAGGCGCTGCTGAACTTCCAGACGATGGTCGCCGATCTGACCGGCATGGAGGTGGCCAACGCCTCGATGCTCGACGAGGCGACCGCCGCGGCCGAGGCGATGACCCTGCTGCGCCGGGCCAATAAGTCGAAGTCCACCCGCGTCGTGGTGGACGCCGAACTGTTCCCGCAGACCCGGGCGCTGATCGACACCCGCGCCGAGCCGCTGGGCATCGAGGTGGTCGAGGCGCAGCTGAACCCGGCGAAGGCCGACGCCGGCCTGCCCGAGGGCGAGTTCTTCGGCGTCATCGTGCAGGTGCCGGGCGCCGACGGGCACATCGTCGACCTGGCCCCGATCATCGCGGCCGCCCACGAGCGCGGCGCCCTGGTCGCCGCGGGCCTGGATCTGCTGGCCGCCACCCTGATCACCCCGCCCGGCGAGCAGGGCGCCGACGTGGTCTTCGGTACCACGCAGCGCTTCGGCGTACCGATGGGCTTCGGCGGTCCGCACGCCGGCTACCTGGCGGTCGGTGCCAAGCTCACCCGCAACATGCCGGGTCGGCTGGTCGGCATCTCCAAGGACGCCGACGGCAACCTCGCCTACCGGCTGTCCCTGCAGACCCGCGAGCAGCACATCCGCCGCGAGAAGGCGACCAGCAACATCTGCACCGCGCAGGTGCTGCTGGCCGTGCTGGCCGCGATGTACGCCTCCTATCACGGCGCCGCCGGGCTGAAGGCGATCGCGCAGCGCGTGCACGCTCACGCCGCCACCCTGGCGGACCGGCTGGTGGGCGCCGGCCGCAGCGTCGCCCACGAGAAGTTCTTCGACACCGTCGTCGTGCAGGTCCCCGGCGAGGCCGCCGAGCTCGTCGCCCGGGCGAAGGCCGAGAAGGGCATCAACCTGCGGCTGATCGACGACAACCGCATCGGCATCTCGTGCGACGAGACCACCACCGACGCGGATGTCGAGGCTGTGCTGGATGTGTTCACGGCGGGTGCGGCGGAGCCGGCCGCGTTCGCCGTCGACATCGCCGATCGCACCAGCGCCTACCTCACGCACCCGGCCTTCCACCTGCACCGCACCGAGACCGCGATGCTGCGCTACCTGCGGATGCTCTCGGACAAGGACATCGCGCTGGACCGCAGCATGATCCCGCTGGGCTCGTGCACCATGAAGCTCAACGCCA
>CAZEOP010000159.1:0-7979 GCA_964513715.1 uncultured Gordonia sp. | reverse complement strand
TCGCCGATCTGATCCACCGATGCCATGTAGAAGACTTTCGTAACAGGACCTAGAGTCTGTACCAACGGAAGGGGAGCGGGCGATGGCGACGCGCATCGACAGCTGGATCTGGGGTATCCGGCTGACCAAGACCCGATCGGCCGCCGGCGCCGCCTGCCGCGCCGGTCACGTCCAGGTGAACGGTGTCACCGCCAAACCGGCCACCCCGGTCGCCGTGGGCGACGAGGTGCGCGTCCGCTTGCACGGGCACGAGCGCATCGTCGAAGTGACCGCCCTGATCAGCAAGCGGGCCTCGGCGGCGATCGCCGCGCAGTGCTATGTCGACCACAGTCCGCCACCCCCGCCGCGGGAGGTGATGGCCTCGCTCCCGCGGCGTGATCCGGGCGCCGGCCGGCCGACCAAGCGGGAGCGCCGCCAGCTCGACCGGCTGCGCACCGGGCCCCTGCTGACACTGGCCGCGGTGGCCCTGGCCGTGACACTGGCCGGCTGCGGCGGCGACGACGGCGGTAAGACCGCCTCGACCCGGGCGCCGAAGGCCGGCACCGGCCCGGAGTTCGAGCGGTGCGGCGGTCTGACCACCCAGGATGTGGAGAAGGCCACCACCTTCGCCGGACTCAAGCTCTACATCGACAATCCGTCGGTCTGCGAGTGGCGGTTCGATGACCAGCGCAACGGCCAGGTGGCCTCGTTCAACTGGTACCGGGGCTCGCCGATCGGACGGGAGCGCGGCCACGAGCAGTTGAGCCGCGAGGATCCCACCCAGGACATCGAGATCGCCGGGCACCACGGGTTCCTGGCCCGCACCGGACCGATCTGCGAGGTGGGTGTGCAATTCGGCAACGACTTCATCGAGATCTCGGTGGCCGACCGGCAGCTGCCGGGCGCCCAGACGGTCTCCCCGAGCACCCTGTGCGCGGGTGCCAAACAGCTGGCCACTCTGTCGATCGAGCGCGCGTCATGAAGCGCGCGCACTCGCCCGGGTCCCGACTGCGCCGCGGCGTGCTGGCCGCCGCGGTGATTCCGGTGCTGCTGCTGGGCGCCGGCTGCGCGCGCGGTGGCGGCGACGGGGGCTCCGGTGGCCGGGTCACGGCGGGGCCGCAGAAGGGCGACGTCGACACCAGTCAGTTCGAGGGTCTGCTGACCGAATGCCAGATCGTCCCCGAGGCCGACATCGCTCGGGCCGTCGGCGGCGGCTACGCCGATCGGGGCTTCAACGGGGCGATCTGCCGCTGGGTGGTCACCTCGCCCGGGGTGATCGACGTGACGCTGGCCTGGTACGAGTGGGGCGACTTCAACCTGGAGAAGCGCACCGCCCAGCGGCTGGGCTTCGAGACCGAGAACATCCAGGTCAACAGCGTCGCCGCGTTCACCATGCGCGATCCGGCGCGGCCCGCGGTATGCGGCGTGACGGCCAAGTCGCCCGGCCGCGGCACCATCACCTGGTGGGCCGAGCCGAAGTCGGAGCCCGTCGGCGATCCGTGCGCCGGACCGATCAAGCTGATGGAGATGGTGATCAGCCGCGCCGCATGAGGCCGGCCGGGGTCACGCGTGCCCGGGTCATTCGGCGGGGGTCATTCGGCCGTGGTCATTCGGCTGGGGGGTCATTCGGTGGGGGAATCACCGCCACCGACACGGTTGCGGCCGTGACCGGGCCGTCGTCGCCCGGGATCAGCAGCCAGAGGTAGAGGCAGTCGCCGGGGCCGGGGTGCGCACCGTCGCCGCGCAGTCGTTTGCGCCGCAGGGTGATGGGTGTGCCCGGGGTGATCGGGCGCAGGTACTCGATCACCAGGCGGTGCGGCACCGTCAGCAGCTCCGGGTGATCGACCAGTTCGTCCTCGACGGCCTCCAGGTAGGCGGCGTTGTTGAGGTGCTTGAACGGATCGAAGTCGGTGCTGCGCAAGACGTGCTCGCGGTCGGGCAGCTCCAGTTCGTCGGGGGCCGGCGGCGTCTCCGGGTTCAGCGGGCGCCAGCGGAGCCGGTCCTCGAGGGCCGATCCGGCCAGGAACTCGAGCATCTCGTCGGAGATCCGTGACGGCATGCCCTGGTCGTTGACGTTGATCCAGAAGGCCTCCGACTCGATGAGGCCGTCGGGGCGCGGCTCGGGATTGAACCGGTTGGTCTCGCTGCGCGAGGTCAGCCGCACCCGCATGTCCGTCCAGCGGGTCGACATCGCGCCGCACCAGCGCTCGGCGTGAAAGTCCGCGGGCCAGGTGATCGGCTCCAGAACGTCGATCACCGTGCGCCGGACGATCCAGAACGGGTCGGAGTCGAGGAAGGGGGTGACGGCGATGTTGTCGTTCGCGATGTCCTGCAGATACCGCGCGAGTCCGTCGAGCCGGACCCGCATCTCCTGGTCCACGTCGCCGGTGCGCGTCCGGTAATCCTCCGAGAAGAAGCGCGCCTGCGCGCGGCGGTCGGCGAGCGGGGTGTAGACCGGCGGCGCGGACGGGGACGGCTTGGTCGGGGGCATCCGGGGCCTCTCCTGGGTCGAGGAAGTGACATTCGTTACGGTACCCTGAGCCCAGAACTAGAACATGTTCTCATCTGACTTGTCGAGGGAGACCGCAATGGCGCACGTCATCACCCGGCCTTGTTGCAACGACGCGAGCTGCGTCGAAGTCTGTCCGGTCAACTGCATCCATCCGACGCGGGACGAGCCCGAATTCCTCACCGCGGAGATGCTGTACATCGACCCGGACACCTGCATCGACTGCGGGGCGTGCATCGACGAGTGTCCGGTGGAGGCGATCTTCCCCGACGATCAGCTCGACGAGAAAGACGAGCCCTACCTGCAGATCAACGCCGACTACTACCGGGATCACGATGTGGAGGGCGGCGTCGTCGCCCCGCCGCGGGCGCCGAAGCTGCCCGAGGGCAAGACGCTGCGCGTCGCCGTGATCGGCGCCGGGCCGGCCGCCTTCTACGCGGCCGGGGAGCTGGTGAAGAAGTCGGCGATCTCGGTCGACATGTTCGATCGGCTGCCCACGCCGTACGGTCTGGTGCGCGCCGGCGTCGCGCCCGACCACGCCAAGACCAAGGGCGTCGAGAACACGTTCGCGGCCACCGAGAAGAAGGCCAACTTCACCTATCACCTCGGCGTGGACGTCGGTACGCACATCACGCACGACGAGCTGGCGGCCCGCTACGGCGCCATCCTCTACGCGGTGGGTGCGCCGCATGATCGCCGGCTCAACATCCCCGGCGAGGAACTGGCCGGTTCGTTCCCGGCGACCGATTTCGTCGCCTGGTACAACGGCCATCCCGCGTACACCGACCTGCAGTTCGATCTGTCCGGTGAGCGGGCCGTGGTGGTGGGCAACGGCAACGTGGCCCTCGACGTGGCCCGCATCCTGCTCGAGGACGAGGCCGTCCTGCGCAAGACCGACATCGCCGATCACGCGCTGGCCGCGCTCGCCGACTCGTCCATCCGCGAGGTGGTGGTGCTGGGCCGGCGCGGCATCGAGCACGGTGCCTTCACCAACTCCGAGTTCCTCTCACTCGGCGACCTGAGCGGCATCGACGTGGTGATCGATCCGGCCGAGCTCGCCCTGTCCCCGCAGGCGCAGGCCCAGCTGGACGACGGCACCCTCGACTCCACCGTGGCCACCAAGATCCGGCTGGCCCGCGAATACGCCGACCGGTACGACGAGGTCTCCGGCAGCGGCAACAAGCGCATCGTCTTCAAGTTCCTCACCTCGCCGCTGGAGATGGAGGGCGACGGGAAGGTGCAGACGTTGCGCTGCATGCGCAACGAGTACGCCGAGACCGGCGCGGCCGCGCCGACCAGCGAGCACCTGGAGCTGGAGGCCTCGGTGGTGGTGCGTTCGGTGGGCTACCGCGGCCAGCCGGTGCCGGGTCTGCCCTTCGACCCCGACCGCAATGTGGTGCCCAGCACGGATGCGCGGGTCACCGACGGTCCGGACGGCCCGGTGCTGCCCGGCCTGTATGTGGCCGGCTGGATCCGTCGCGGGCCGACCGGCGGCATCGGTCGCAACCGGCTGTGCGGCGAGCAGGCCGCCGCGGCCATCCTCGCGGACTTCTGCGCCGAGACGCTGGCCGAGCCCGAGCTGCCGGCCGACGACGTCGCCGAACTGGTGGCCGGCCGCGGCGCCGCGCGCGTCGACCTGGACGGCTGGAAGCGGATCGATGCCGCCGAACGCGCGGCGGGCCGGGAACAGGGCCGCCGTAGAGTGAAACTGGTGACCGTCGAACAGCTTCGAGAAACAGCGTCCGGAGCATGAGCGATACCCGACCCCTGCGGATCGCCCTCCTGTCCTATCGCAGCAAGCCGCACTGCGGCGGCCAGGGCGTCTACGTCCGGCATCTGTCGCGCGAGCTGGCGCTGCTCGGGCACTCGGTGGAGGTGCTCTCCGGTCAGCCCTACCCGGAACTGGACCAGGCCGCACTGGACGCCGGGGTGACGCTGACCGAGGTGCCGAGCCTGGACCTGTACGGCGAGCCCGAGCCCTTCCGGACGCCGGGCCTGCGCGAATACCGCGACTGGCTGGATGTGCTCGAGGTCGCGATGATGTGGACCGCGGCCTTCGGTGAGCCGCTGACCTTCAGCCTCCGGGCCGCGCGCCTGCTGAAAGACCGGCAGGGCGATTTCGACGTGGTGCACGACAACCAGTGCCTGGGCTACGGGCTGCTGTCCATCGCGCGTCGCTTCCCGCTGGTGGCCACCATTCACCATCCGATCACCCAGGACCGCGCGCTCGCGGTCCGGGCGGCCCGCGGTCTGAAGAAGCTGAGCGCCTGGCGCTGGCACTCGTTCCTGGCCATGCAGGGCCGGGTGGCCCGCCGGGTGCCGTCGCTGCTGACGGTGTCGAAGACCAGCGAGGACGACATCCGCGAGGCCTTCGGCGTCCGGGAGGACCGGCTGGTCACCATCCCGCTCGGGGTGGACGTGGAGCAGTTCGCGCCGCGCGGCGAGCGGGTGCCCGGGCGCATCGTGTGCGTCGCCTCGGCCGACGCGCCGCTCAAGGGCGTCGCCTATCTACTGGAGGCCTTCGCCAAGGTGGCCGCCGAGCATCCGGTCTCGCTGACCCTGGTGTCGCGGCTGGATCCCGAGGGGCCGTCGGCCGCGCTCATCGACCGGCTGTCGATCGGCGACAAGGTGTCGGTGGTCTCCGGACTGGACGATGCCGAACTCGCCGAGCTGCTGGCGAGCGCCGAGCTGGCCTGCGTGCCCTCGCTCTACGAGGGCTTCTCGCTGCCCGCGGTGGAGGCGATGAGCTGCGGCACGCCGCTCGTCGCCACGCGCGCGGGGGCGATCCCCGAGGTGGTCGGCGATGCCGCGCTGCTGGTGGAGCCGCGCGATGCCGAGGGGCTGGCCGGGGCTATGCGGACACTGCTCGACGACCCCGAGCTGGCCGCCGACCTGGGGGCGGCCGGCCGCCGCCGGGTCACCGAGAACTACAGCTGGGCCGCCGTCGCCGCGGCCACCGCCGACCGCTACCGCGCCGCGATCGCGGCCGCCCGATAAGGAGCCTGTGCATGCTGACCGTCGACTTCGACCGGCTGGGGGTGGGTCCGGGGATCCGCGCCATCGACATCGGCGCCGGACAGGGGCGGCACTCGTACGAGATGCTGCGCCGCGGTGCCGACGTGACCGCCTTCGATCAGAACGAGAAGGACATGGCCGACGTCGCCGAGATGTTCGGCGCACTCGTGGTGGCCGGCGAGGCGCCCGAGCACGCCGTCGGCAAGACCGTGGTCGGTGACGCGCTGCGCCTGCCGTACGACGACGACAGCTTCGACGTGGTGCTGATGTCGGAGATCCTCGAACACATTCCAGACGATGAGGCCGCGATCGCCGAGATGGTACGCATCCTGCGCCCCGGCGGGCTGGCGGCGGTCACCGTGCCGCGCTACTGGCCGGAGAAGATCTGCTGGGCGCTGTCGGACGAGTACCACGAGGTGGAGGGCGGCCACGTCCGCATCTACCGGGCCTCGGAGCTGGCGGACAAGCTGACCGCGGCCGGCCTGGAGGTGACCGGTGCCGATCACGCGCACGCGCTGCACGCCCCGTACTGGTGGCTCAAGTGCGCGGTCGGTGTCGACAACGACGGCAATCCGCTGGTCCGCGGGTACCACAAGATGCTGGTCTGGGACATGATGAGCCGCCCGCGGGCGACGCGGGTCGCCGAGCAGCTGCTCAACCCGCTGGTCGGCAAGTCCGTGGCCCTGTACCTGCGCAAGCCCGCCTGAGTGTCTCCCCAGCCCTCGATGGTCGAGCTCGGCGCCGTCCCGCACATCCCCGGAGTGCTGACCGGCGAGCAGATCCGCGCCACCGGTGCGGCGATCGCCCGGATGCAGGAGCCGTCCGGTGCGCTGCCCTGGTTCCCGGGCGGTAAGACCGATCCGTGGGATCACGTCGAGTCGGCGATGGCGTTGAGCGCCACGGGCTTTGCCGCGCAGGCGCGCGCGGCCTATCACTGGCTGCGGCGCACTCAGCGGCCCGACGGCTCGTGGCCGATCAACACGGTGGCCGGGACGGTGACCGTGCCGGGGATCGACGCCAACTTCTGCGCCTATCTGGCGGTCGGGGTGTGGCACCACCACCTGATCACCCGGGACGACGACTTCCTGGCGCAGCTGTGGCCCACGGTGTGGTCGGCGATCGATCTGGTGCTGCGTTTCCAGCGGCCCGACGGCGCCTTCCGCTGGGGCGCCGATCACCTGACGCACGAGATGTTCGACGAGGCCCTGATCACCGGTAACGCGAGCATCTATCAGGCGCTGGGCTGCGCGACGGCGATCGCCGAGACGGTCGGAGCGCCCGAGCCGGCGTGGGCGGCCGCACGCGCGGCGCTCGGCGCGGCGTTGCGCGAGCGCCCGGAGGTCTTCGAGCCGCCCGGCGAGCACTCGATGGACTGGTACTACCCGGTGCTCGGCGGGGCGGTCCGCGGCCGGGCCGGGCAGGAGCTGATCGCCGACCGCTGGAACGACTTCGTGGTGGACGGCCTGGGTACGCGATGCGTGGATCACCGGCCGTGGGTCACCGGCGCGGAGACCAGCGAGCTGGCGCTGGCGGTGGAGGCGCTGGGCGACGTCGACGCGGCGGTCGCGCTGGTGGCGTCGATCCAGCATCTGCGCGATCCGGACGGCTCGTACTGGACGGGCCTGGTCTACGCGGACGGCAAGCGCTGGCCGGTGGAGAAGAGCAGCTGGACATCGGCCGCGGTGGTGCTGGCCGCCGATGCGATCAGCCGCACCACGCCGGGCAACGGCATCTTCCGCGAGCCGCCGGGCGACTGACGACGCCGTCCCCCGGTACCGCGATAGACACCTGTCCAGTTCACTGTCTACTATGCGATGCGAGGCACATCACATCGTCTGATTCACACCGTCTGATCGGAGGTTCCGTGGAGTTCGGGATCGTGCAGTTCACCAGTGACCGCGGGCTGGCGCCGCAGATCCTCGCGCCGCTCATCGAGCAGGCCGGGTTCGCGTCGTACTTCGTTCCCGAGCACGGGCACATTCCGACCAAACGGGAGGCGGTGCACCCGGGGACCGGCACGGCAGAGCTGCCCGACGACCGCTACCTGCGCACCCTCGACCCGTGGACCACGCTGGCCGCCGCGGCCGCGGTCACCGAACGCATCCGGCTGGCCACCGCCGTCGCGCTGCCGGTGCAGTCCGATCCGATCACCCTGGCCAAGACGCTGGCCACCCTCGACCACATCTCCGGCGGCCGGGTCACCCTCGGCGTCGGCTTCGGCTGGAACCTCGACGAGCTGGCCGATCACGGGGTGCCGGCCGGTCGTCGTCGCACCATGCTGCGCGAATACCTCGACGCGATGCGCGCGCTCTGGACGCAGGACGAGGCCGAGTTCCACGGGGAGTTCGTCGACTTCGGTGCCAGCTGGGCGTGGCCCAAACCCCCGCAGGGCGCACTGCCGGTGCTTGTCGGAGCCGCCGGAAACGATAAGAAATTCAAGTGTATCTCCCGCAGCGCCGTCGTCTGGATTTGCTGT
>CAZEOP010000158.1:0-7984 GCA_964513715.1 uncultured Gordonia sp. | reverse complement strand
AACATGTCCGAGACCACCACCATGCTCAAGGTGGGCTCGGCGCTGCTGGTGCTGGAGATGGTGGAAGCGGGCATCAGCTTCCGCGACTTCGCCCTGGACAATCCGATCCGCGCGATCCGCGACATCAGCCACGACGTGACCGGTCGGCACGAGATCCGGCTGGCCGGCGGCAAGACGGCCACCGCCCTGTCCATCCAGCGCGAATACCACGCCCGCGCCGTGGTGCACCTGGCCCAGCGCACCCCGGATCCGGTGATGGATCGTGTGGTGGACCTGTGGGGCCGCACCCTCGACGCCGTCGAGTCCGGCGACTTCTCCGGCGTCGACACCGAGATCGACTGGGTGATCAAGCGCAAGCTGCTGCAGCGCTATCAGGACCGCTACGGCATGGAGCTCTCGGATGCGAAGCTCGCCCAGGTGGACCTGGCCTACCACGACATCCGGCGCGGCCGCGGCATCTTCGACGTGCTCTCGCGCAAGGGACTGGCCGCCCGGATCACCACCGACGAGGAGATCGACCTCGCCGTCGACGTGCCGCCGCAGACCACCCGCGCCAAGCTGCGCGGCGAGTTCATCGCCGCCGCGCAGGCCGCCGAGCGCGACTTCACCGTCGACTGGGTGCACCTCAAGCTCAACGATCAGGCGCAGCGCACCGTCCTGTGCAAGGACCCGTTCCGCAACGTCGACGAGCGCGTCGAACGCCTGATCGCCGCCATGTGACGACTAAGGTTGCTTCGGTGGCCACTTCGAAGTACGAGCGCCAGCTCAACCTCGTGATCTGCCTGATGTCGGCGCGCACCTACGTCACGGCCGAGTTCCTGCGCACCAACGTCATCGGCTACTCGGACGCCGACCAGAGCGTCGACTCGTTCAAGCGGATGCTCGAGCGCGACAAGAGCGAGTTGCGCGCACACGGCATCCCGCTGGAGACCGGCTTCACCCCGCTCTCGGGCGAGGAGGGCTACCGCATCAAGCCCGAAGACTATGCGCTCACCGATCTCGCGCTGGAGCCCGACGAGGCCGCCGCGGTGGCCGCGGCCGCGGCCTTCTGGCACGACCCGGATGTGGCGGTGGAATCGCAGACCGCGCTGCTGAAACTGCGCGCGGCCGGGATCGACGCCGCACCGCCGGCCGAACTCGGCTTCGCCGCCGCCGGCGGCGGGCGCAGCGTGGGCGACGAGCGGGTGATCCGCGCGCTGATGGCGGCGGTCGACACCCGGCGCGCCGTCACCTTCACCTACCGGCAGGGACCGAAGACGGCCGCGCAGCGGAGCCTCGAGCCGTGGGGTCTGGTGACCCGCGGCGGCCACTGGTATGTGGTCGGCCACGACCGGGACCGCGACGACACCCGCACGTTCCGGGTCGCGCGGCTGGCGGACGTCGTCTTCGCGGGTCCGGCCGGGGAGGTCGCCGTGCCCGCGGGTGTCGACCTGTCCGGGCTGGTGGCCGAGGCCGTCGCCCGGGCCACCGCGGGGCCCGAATCGACCGCCACGGTGTGGCTGGCCCGCGGCCGCGGCCACGACCTGCGCCGCATGGCCATCTCGCTGACCGACCGCGAGCTCGACGGGGAGCCCGGCCAGGAGGCCGTCGTCGCCATCCGCTCGCGCTCGGCGTTGATCCGGTCGGTGCTGTCGGCCGGCCGGGATGCGGTGGTGCTCGATCCGCCGGAGCTGCGCGATGCGGTGATCGCCGGGCTGGATGCCCTCGCGTCCGCGGTCGGAGGTCCGGCATGAGTGCGGCGCCCACCCGGCTGTCCCGGCTGCTGGCGATGGTCCCGTACTTCCAGGCGCGCCAGGGCATCAAACTGTCCACCGCGGCCGCCGACCTCGGCGTTACCGAGAAGCAGCTGGTCAAAGATCTGGAACAGCTCTTCCTGTGCGGGCTGCCCGGCTACATGCCCGACGATCTGATCGACCTGCAGTTCTACGACGGCTACGTCAACGTCGGCTTCACCGCCGGCATGGACCGTCCGCTCCGGCTCACCGGCACCGAGGCCAGCGTGCTGCTGGTGGCGCTGCGCATGCTGCTCGATGCCCGCGGCGCCCTCGATGCCGACGCGGTGCGCCGGGCGATGGTCAAGCTCGAGGAGGCCGCCGGCGGCGGCCTCGCGGTGGTGGTGCACGACGCCGCCCCCGACGAGCGGGAGTCGTCGGCCGTGCTGCGCGAGGCCGTAGCGGCGCGCCGGGCCGTCGCCCTGCAGTACTACACGCCGAGCCGCGATGCGGTGACCGATCGGGTGGTCGATCCGGTCCGAGTGGCGGTGGTCGACGGGCACAGCTACCTGGACGCCTGGTGCCGGGAGTCTGCCGGCCGCCGACTGTTCCGGTTCGATCGCGTGCAGAGCGCGCGGCCGCTCGACGAGCCGTCCTCGCCCCCGGTGGAACTGGCCGCCGGACCGGTTGCGTTGCCCACCCACGATGCGGCGCTGCCGGTCGCGGTGATCGAGGTGGATCCGGACGTCTCGTGGGTGATCGAGTACTACGACGCGCGCGTCCTCGGCGGCGCGGCCGGCGAGCCGGGCGGGGACGGCCCGGAGGATCCGGATACGCCGGTGCGCGCCGAGCTGACCTATGCCTCGGACGAGTGGCTGGCCCGCCTGGTGCAGGGCTTCGGCGGGCGGGTGCGCGTGGTGTCCGGTGACGACGGCAGCCGGCGGGTCCGCGAGCGGATCGCCGACGCCGCGGCCGCGGCGCGTGCCAGGTACGCGCACTGAGCCGGAGTCGGTTGCTCGGGTAACATGGGCCAGAAGAAGACCCGGGCGACGTTCCGGGGTTATGCGGAGGTGGACTCGTGGGTGCAATGCAGCCCTGGCACTGGATCATCGTCATCGTCGTTCTGGTGATCCTCTTCGGTTCGAAGAAGCTCCCGGACGCGGCGCGCGGCCTGGGGCGCTCGTTGCGCATCTTCAAGTCTGAGATGGGCGAGATGGCTAAAGACGATGCGCCGGCGCCCGCCGCGAGCACGGAGCCGGAGCCGCAGCGGGAACTTCCGCCGTCGGAGGGCTCGTCGACGCAGGCACCGCGCGCCCAAGACCGCGCCGACGGCTGATCGGCCGCGGTACTCGGCTGCGTGCGCAAACCAGCGATACTGCGCCGTCTGGATCCCCGGAATCGGCGCAGCAAAGTCAATCCCGACGGCTCCATGCCGCTGGCGGAGCATCTGTATGAGCTGCGCTACCGGTTGATTCTGGCGATGGCCGCGGTGCTGGTCACCACGGTCGTCGGATTCTTCTGGTACTCGCACTCGCTGGGCCCGATCGAGTCGCTCGGCGAGTTGCTGCGTCGGCCCTACTGTGAACTGCCGGCGTCCTCACGCGCCTCCATCACCGCGGGCGACGAATGCCGGCTGCTGGCGACCGGGCCATTCGATCAGTTCATGCTGCGCCTGCAGGTGGCGCTGACCGCCGGGGTGGTGCTGGCCTGCCCGGTCTGGCTGTATCAGCTGTGGCAGTTCATCACCCCGGCCCTGCGGAAGAACGAGCGACGCTACGCCTCGGTCTTCGTCAGCTGCGCGGCGGTGCTCTTCGTGGGCGGCGCGGTGCTGGCCTACTTCGTGGTGGCGAAGGCCTTCGAGTTCCTGCTCACCATCGGCAACGAGGTGCAGGTGACGGCGCTGGCCGGTGACCAGTACTTCGGCTTCATGCTGCATCTGCTGATCATCTTCGGCGTCAGCTTCGAACTGCCGCTGCTGATCGTGGCGCTCAACCTGACCGGCGTCCTCACCTACGCGCGGCTGCGCACCTGGCGCCGCGGGCTGATCTTCGCGATGTTCGTCTTCGCCGCGGTGGTGACCCCCACCGGCGATCCGTTCACGATGACGGCTCTGGCGATCGCGCTGACCATCCTGCAGGAGATCGCGATCCAGTTCGCGAGGCTGCACGACAGGCGCAAGCAGCGTCGCCAGCCGGACTGGATGAATCTGCCCGACGACGAGGCCTCTCCGCTGGGTGCGACCGACGGCCCGGGCGCCGTCGACCCCATCGAGGCGCCCGCCCCGGTGGGTGCGAGTGCCCCGGTCGCCGGCCGCGGTCGCACGCCGGTGCGCGACGCCGGCACCTTCGACGAGGTTCTCTAGCGCCGGGCCGCCAACGCCGGGCAGTGATATCGCCGGGCAGTGATCGCCATGGCACGCTGTCCGGCGCCGGAACCGCGCAGGTGGCATCCTGGACGACGATGACTACCGATGAGCTGCCCAGCGATTATCAGCACACCGACTCCCAGCACACCGACTCCCAGCACACCGACGATCAGCCCGCCGCGGCGGACCGCACGGCCGAACTGACCCGGTTCGCCGACACCCTGTCGTTCCGGCTCGACGGCTTCCAGCGCGCCGCCTGCGAGGTTCTGGAATCCGATCGCGCGGTTCTGGTGTGCGCGCCCACCGGCGCCGGCAAGACCGTGGTCGGCGAGTTCGCGGTCTTCCTGGCCCTGGCCCGCGGCGGCAAATGCTTCTACACCACGCCCATCAAGGCGCTGAGCAACCAGAAGTACCACGATCTGGTGGCCGCCCACGGCGAGGCGAAGGTGGGGCTGCTGACCGGCGACAACTCGATCAACTCCGAGGCCCCGGTGGTGGTGATGACCACCGAGGTGCTCCGCAACATGATCTACGCCGATTCGGCGACGCTGCACGGGCTGTCGTTCGTGGTGATGGACGAGGTGCACTTCCTGGCCGACCGTTTCCGCGGTGCGGTGTGGGAGGAGGTGATCCTGGGCCTGGATCCGTCGGTGACGGTGGTCTCGCTGTCGGCGACCGTCAGCAACGCCGAAGAGTTCGGGGACTGGATCGCCGCGGTCCGCGGCGACACCGAGGTGATCGTCGACGAGCACCGGCCGGTGCCGCTGCACCAGCACATGCTGGTCGGCCACCGGCTCTTCGAGCTCTTCGATCCGCGGTCCGCGGGGCCGGGGAAGCGGCAGGTGAACCCGGAACTGGAGCGCTACCTCAAGCATCGGGCGCTGGCCGACACCGAGTCGACCGGCGGGTACTCCGGGGGCCGGTACTCCGGGGGGCGGGGCGGGCGCGGGGACCGGCGGCGCGGCTCTCGCGGCATCGGGCGCCCGCAGCTGATCCGGCTGCTGGACGACCGGGGTCTGCTCCCGGCCATCGACTTCATCTTCTCGCGCAAGGGCTGCGAGGACGCCTTCGGCCAGTGTCTGCGCAGCGACCTCAACCTGCTCGACCCCGAGCAGGTGGCGCAGGTGGACGCCATCGTGACGCGGCATCTGGCGGCCCTGGCCCCCGGCGATGCCGACGTCCTCGGTGTGGACGACTGGTGGGCCGGTCTGCGCCGCGGCTTCGCCGCCCATCACGCCGGGCTGCTGCCGATGTTCCGGGAGACCGTCGAGGAGCTGTTCGTCCGCGGCCTGTGCAAGGCGGTCTTCGCCACCGAGACGCTGGCGCTGGGCATCAACATGCCGGCTCGTTCGGTGGTGCTGGAGCGGCTCATCAAGTACAACGGCGAGGCGCACGTCGACCTCACGCCCGGCGAGTACACGCAGCTGACCGGCCGTGCCGGGCGCCGCGGGATCGACGTCGAGGGCAATGCGGTGGTGCTGTGGACCCCCGAGGTGGATCCGGATCGGGTGGCCGGCCTGGCCGGAGCGCGCACGTTCCCGCTGCGCAGCTCGTTCTCGCCGGAATACAACATGGTGCTGAACCTGATCGACCGGCTCGGTGTGGACGGCTCCCGCGATCTGCTGCGGCGCTCGTTCGCCCAGTTCCAGACCGACCGCACCCTGGTGGGTCAGGCGCGCCAGCTCGATCAGGTGCGCCGCCGGCTGCGCGGCCTGGACGCCGAGCTCGTCGCCGCGGCCGAGAAGCACGGCATCGATCCGGGCCTGGACCTGGCTGAGACGGTGGGCGCGGGAACCGAGTACACCGGTTTCGCCGGCTACCTGTTGCTGCGCGAGGAGATCCGGCGGGCCGAACGCGAGGAGCGCTTCCAACGGCGCCAGGCAGGCGAGGAGGCCGTCGCGCAAGAACTGGCGGCCCTCAAACGCGGTCACGTCATCGCCGTCAGTTCGCGCCGGCATCGAGGCCTGGCCGTCGTACTGGAGGCGGCGCAGCAGCCGCGAGATCCGCGCCCGCTGGTCCTGGTGGACGACGGCTGGGCCGGCCGGATCGGCGGCGAGGACTTCGTGAATCCGCCCGAGGTTCTGGGCGATCTGCGGATTCCGCGCGGCGCCGACACCAAGAGCGGCCGGGGCCGGCGGCGGCTGGCCGACGAGCTGGCGCGCAGCGGCATCACCCGACCGGTCGGGCGCAGCGGCAAACGCAAGCGCGACGGCGGTGGTGATCGCGAGGTGCAGCGGCTGCGCGAGCAACTGAGAGCGCACCCGGTCCACCGGGCCAAGGGCCTGGACCCGCTGTTCCGGCTGGGGGAGCGGCGCGCCCGGCTGAACCGTGAGGCACAGGCGCTGGACCGGTCGATCAGCGAGCGCAAGTCGCGTCTGGAACAGGACTTCGACATGGTCACCGCGGTGCTGGGCGAACTGAACTACCTGGAGTCCGACGGTGCGGGCGGCCTGGCCGTGACGCCCACCGGCGACGTGCTGCGGCGTATCTACTGCGAAACCGACCTGCTGGTGGCCGAGTGCATCCGCGCGGGGATCTGGGATCGCCTCGCGGCGCCCGAGCTCGCCGCTGTGGTCTCGGCGATGGTGTACCAGTCCCGCCGCGACGCCTACGGCGGTGGCTTCGACTCGATGCCCGGCAGCGGGCCCGTGCGCGAGGCGCTCGCCGAGACCCGGAAGATCTGGCAGGCGATCAATCAGGTGCAGGCCCGCCACTCCGGCGGCTCCGAGGCGCTGATCACCCGGGAGCCGGACACCGGATTCTGCGCGCCGATCTCCGCCTGGGCCGCGGGCCGTTCGCTGAACGAGGCGCTCACCGCCGCCGCGGCCGGCGGGCAGATGCTCTCACCCGGCGACTTCGTTCGGTGGAATCGGCAGGTGATCGATCTGCTGGAGCAGATCCGCAACGGCGTCGACCCCGAGGCGCCGCTCGCCGGTGCCGCGCGTCGCGCGGTGAAGAGCCTGCGCCGCGGCGTCGTCGCCGCCGAACTCGACTGATCACCGCCGGTGTGCGGTCGGACGTCGCGCACCGACCGAGCCGCGAGGCCGGCCCGACCCCGCCGGTCGCGCACGCATTTCGTGTACGCATCGCCGATCGGTTGCGCGGATACGAGGCAGGTGCGCGAGAGACGAGCGGACCGGGTCAGGCGCGCCGGGGCGGGCCGGGTGGACCGCGCGACGGGCCGGATCGAGGGCGGCGGGCCGGGGGCTGCCGGGGCTGGAGCACCGGGTAGATGCGCTGATGGCCGGGTCCCCCGAGCTGGGGCCCAGCTGCGGTACCGTGACGGAATGACCGAGCCGCAGCAGCCGCAGCCGGGCTATCCGGCCGAGCGACCCGCGCCGCCGCGTCCACCGCTGGCCGACCCGCGCCGGACGCGGCCGGGCGCGGCCCGGTCGCTGCGCCACAACAGCGCGGTCCGCTCCGTCCGCCGGTCGCTCCGGCCGGCCGGCCGAGCCTGCCCCCGCTGCGCCGTCCGACCGGCGGACCCGATCCGGGGGCGATACCCCGGCCCGCACCCGGGTACGGTCCGCCGCCCGGGCGCCCAGGGTCGGATCGGGACCGAGAGCCGGATCGGGACCGACAGCCGTCGCCGCCGGGTCGCGGGACCGCCGCGCCGGGCCGGCCTCGGCCGGGTCCGCCGCCGGTCGGCAATCCGGCTCCCGGCGGTGCGCCGGGCGGTCCGCGTCGACGTCTCCCGGAGGGTGCGCCGATCGTCGGCGGCCCGCCGCCCGGGGCGCCCCGGCCATGTCACCTCTGATGATCAGGGTTTCATCTTGAACTGGAAAGTGGCTTAAAGCAAACACTCATTAATGCTGTTTTGTGTTATGAGCTAATTTGTGAAGGTTGCCAGCTCAAATTATGTGTCCATGTTTTATGCTTGGCATTAACGTGCTGAGCCTGTCTACAC
>CAZEOP010000157.1:0-7988 GCA_964513715.1 uncultured Gordonia sp. | reverse complement strand
GTTCCACCTACAAGGGCAACGACATCGAGCGGTTCTACCGCTACGGCCTGATGGCCAACCCCGGCCTGCAGATCTACAAGCCGTGGCTGGACACCGACTTCGTCGAAGAGCTCGGCGGCCGCACCGAGATGAGCGAGTGGCTGCTCCAGCGTGAGCTCCCCTACCGCGACTCGGTGGAGAAGGCGTACTCGACCGACGCCAACATCCTCGGCGCCACCCACGAGGCCAAGGTGCTCGAGCATCTGGATCAGGGCCTGGACATCGTCGAACCGATTATGGGCGTGGCCGCCTGGCGCGACGACGTGGAGGTCGCCACCGAGGTGGTGACCCTCGAATTCGATCAGGGCCGTCCGGTCGCCATCAACGGTGAGCGCTTCGCCTCGGCCGTCGATCTGATGATGAAGGCGAACGAGATCGGTGGCCGGCACGGACTCGGCGTGTCCGACCAGATCGAGAACCGCATCATCGAAGCCAAGTCGCGCGGCATCTACGAGGCCCCCGGCATGGCTCTGCTGCACATCGGCTACGAGCGGCTGGTGAACGCGATCCACAACGAGGACACCGTCGCCAACTACCACAACGAGGGCCGCCGCCTGGGCCGCCTGATGTACGAGGGCCGGTGGATGGACAGCCAGGCGCTGATGCTGCGCGAGGCGCTGGTGCGCTGGGTGGCCTCGGCCGTCACCGGTGAGGTGACGATCCGGCTGCGCCGCGGCGACGACTACCAGTTCCTCAACACCACCGGTCCGGCGCTCAGCTACCACCCGGACAAGCTGTCGATGGAGCGCGTCGGCGATGCCGCCTTCGGCCCGTCGGATCGCATCGGTCAGCTGACCATGCGCAACCTGGACATCGCCGACTCGCGGGCCCGCCTGGAGCAGTACGCCGCGCTGGGCATCGTGGGCGGTGCGACGGCCGATCTGGTGGGCGAGCTCACCGAGGGCGGCGCCGCGGCGATCGCCGGGGGCGAGGGCCCCGAGGATCCCGCCGAGGTCTCGCTCGACCGGGCCGCGATGGAGTTCGGCGTCGACTAGCCGAGTGGCCGACGGTGCCGAATGTCCTGTTTTTGGGGGACAGACTCGCCGGTCGGGTGTGACCGCGCGCGTCTGCATGCTGAACTAGATCCATGTCGGAGAAGCGGATCGGGATCGTCGAAGACCACGAGTCGATGGTGCTGGGTGTGCGGGCGATGCTCGAGGGACATCCGGAGCTGACGCTGTCGGCATCGTCGGACACCGTTGCGGGGCTGCTGGCGCAGCGACCCCAGCTGGATCTGGTGCTGCTGGATCTGCGGTTGGCGGACGGTTCCTCACCGACGGCGAACATCGACGCCCTGCACTCGGCGGGGCATTCCGTTCTCGTGTACACGGGTGCGGAGAATCCGTATCTGGTGCGTCAGGCGGCCAAGGCCGGAGTACTGGGCATCGTGCGCAAGTCCGCGCCGGTGGAGGGTGTGCTTGAGGCCATCGTGACCGCGGCGAGCGGCGAATCGGTGATCACCACCGAGTGGGCCGCCGCCGTCGACGGCGACCCGGATCTGGCTGCCGTGGAATTGAGTCCCCGCCAGCAAGAGGTGCTGTCGCTGTACGCCTCGGGCGAGAAGGCCGATCGGGTCGCGCGGCTGACCGGACTGACCACCGAGACGGTGAACGACTACGTCGGACGGATCCGGGCCAAGTACGCGGCAGCGGGCCGGCCCGCCGGAACCAAGGTGGATCTCTACCGCCGGGCGGTGGAGGACGGCTTGCTGCCTATGCCCGAGCGCGGACCGGTGTTCGCCGACGGCGACCGGCAGCGGGCGGGCGGCATGCCCGACGGCGGTCGCCGGTGACGGCGGCCCCGGCTCTCCGGGCTGCGCCGGCGGTTCCGCCGGTCGGTCGGCACGAGAACCTGGACCGGGTTCGCCGGATGTTCGCACTGTTCGTCGGTGTGGGTTATCTGGGATACCTGGTGCTGCTCGCGGCGCCGATCATGTCGTTGGCACCGCGGATGGCGGCGTGGTGGACGCCGGTGATGGTGGTCGTGGTCTTCGCTCCCGGCCTCGCGTTGCTGGCTGTGTCGCATCGAGTCGGAATCCCGCGGTTGCGTGCGATCTGTGCCGTCGCTGCGCTCAGCTTCTTCGTCGCGGTGGTGACCTGGCCGCTGGCCTGGGACGGCTCGCACATCGATCAGGTCCAGGCTGTCTGGTTCTCCGCGTTCCCCGGGCTCGCGAGCCTGGCCGCGGTGATCGCCTGGCCGGCCGGCGCCGTCTTTGCGCATCTGGTGCTCGCGTGCGTCAGCGTGCAGTTGGTGAACTTCGTGGCGCGAGGCGACGTGCACCCGATGATGCTGGCGCCGGAGATCCTGTTCGCCATCATGTACTGCCTCATCTTCGTCGGCGGTACGGTGATGGCCCTGCGCACCGGTCGGCTGCTCGACGAGACCACCGAGGGCACACACGCCTCCGCGGCGTCCGCCGCCGCGCAGCAGGCGCGGACGGTGGAGCGCGAGCGGTTCGACGCGCTGATCCACGACAGTGTCATTTCCACACTGCTCACCGCCTCTCGTGGCGGTCTGCGGGAGGACGTCCCGGCGCTGGCTACCGCGACCCTCGCGGAACTCGACGACATCCGCGCGGGTGACGAGGAGGACCGGCCGATGGAGCCGGACAGCGCGCTGGTGTATCTGCGGGCGTCGGCCGCCGCAGCCGACGAAGAGGCCGCCTTCGACGTGGTCGCCGAGAACACCGGGGGTGCGCCGATTCCCGCCGAGGCGGTGCGCGCGGTGGGTGCCGCGGCGGCCGAGGCGCTGCGCAATGCCCGGCGGCATGCCGGTCCCACAGCCCGCGCCCGGGTCACCGGACAGGTCGGCAGCGAGGGGATCGACGTACAGGTCAGCGACGACGGCGAGGGCTTCGACCCGGCGACCGTCTCCACCCGCCGGCTCGGCATCGCCGTCAGCATCCACGGCCGGATGGGTCGGTTGCCCGGTGGCACCGCAGAGATCGACTCCGCCCCGGGTCACGGCACGGTGGTCCGGCTGCGCTGGGAGCGCTCGTGATCGGCCGGGGGTTGCTCAGTTCGGCGATCGGACGGCCCGACGAGGACCAGGTCGACGACGTTCGCGAGCTGATGGGCCTGCGCACCGTCGCGGCCGCGGCGATGGTGGGCTTCTTCATCTTCACCTTCGCCGTCGTCGGAGCCATGACCGCGGCGCCCGGGGGTCTCTGGGCCGAGACGGTGGGCTGGTTGCTGGTCAGCAGCGCGGCTGTTGCCCTGATCCGCGCGCCGTACGACCCGTTGCCGCTGCCCTGGACCTGGTTCATCGCGGCCGCCGGGCCGCTGGCCACCGTCGTGGTGCTGGTCTCCTTGGAGATCCCGTTCGGCACGAAGCTGGCGCTCTGGCCGCTGTCGGCGACGACGGCGCTGGCCACCTTCCTCTGCGTGCGGGGCCGGACGCCGGTCGCCTGGGTGTCGCTGGTCGGTGCCATCGTGGTGTGCGTCGCGTGGGCCGAGCAGACCGGGCAGGGCGCGGGAGTCGGCCTGATGGTGGGCCTGCCGGCGCTGGCTCCGCTGCTGATGGCGACGTTCTTCGCACTGTCCATCCGCCCGGCTGCCGCCGACATCTTCGCGCTGCGCCGGTCGGCTACGGCGGCCATCGCGGAGGAGGCCGCACACGGTGCGGTGCTCGAGGAACGGGATCGGCAACTTGAGCGCCTGGACGCGCAGGCCCGTCCGCTGCTGGAACGTCTGACGGCGGCCGGGTCGCTGTCCGACGCGGATCGGCGCACCTGCGCGCTGGTGGAGGCGCGGCTGCGCGACTCGCTGCGGGCTCCGCTGCTCGACGTGCCCGATGTGCGGGAGGCGGCGTGGTCCGCGCGCGCCCGGGACGTGGAGGTGGTGCTGCTCGACGACCACGGCATGGATCGCGCGGAGCCGGCCGTGCGGCGGCGCATCACCGGCGCGGTGGCCGACGTGCTCGCTACCGCCGCCGACGGTTCGGTGACCGTCCGGATTCTGCCGCCGGGCCGCAGCGTGCTGGCGACGGTGCTGCAGTCGGCGGAGGATCGCATCGTCCGGGCCGAGTACGACAGGGACGGCTACCCGGTGGTCGCCGCGCCCCTCGGGGGCGATCGGTAGGTCTTCCGTCGACGCGACGTTCCCCCAAGTTTTGGGGTCTGCCTGTGCTCACCGGTGCAATTTAGAGTTCCCCCCGGGGGGAGACGGCGTCGGGGGCGGCGACGAGGAGCGCGACGCGAGGGTTCGCGTCGCCGGGCCGTTGTTCGGCGGCAGTACGGAGGGGTCTGCCGCCGCCCTCCCCTCGCCGCAGGACTTGCGTCGCAGCCGGAATCAGCGCGCGCGAACGGCGCCGGCGATCACCGGGAAGACGAGAACCGACAGCATGCCCGCACCCACGAGCACCGCGGCCGCCGTCGACGAGAGGTAGCCCTGTGCGACGCCGTCGCCGGTCGCCACCACGATGATCGGCAGTGCGGTGGCACCCATCAGGGCGATGCCGAGCCGGTCGCGCCGGTCCGCGCCCTCGGGCGCGGCGAACGAGGCCGGAATGCCGCGCACGATCAGCAGGGCCAGGGTCACCGCCGGCACCAGCGCGAGCGTCCAGGGCTGGCGCAGCAGTGCCTGCAGGTCGAACTTGATGCCGGTGGTGATGAAGAAGAGCGGGATCAGGAAGCCGAAGGCCAGGGCCTCGATCTTCGATTCGACGGCCTCCTGGGTCTCCGGGGAGGCATCCCGGATCAGGGTGCGCCAGATGATGCCCGCGGTGAAGGCACCGAGCAGCATGTCGACGCGCAGTGCCAGGCTCAGCGCGACGAGCGCCGACAGCACCAGCAGCACCAGGCGCACCGCGAACTGGCCCGAGGTGTGCAGCGTCGACTCGACGAACCGGTGCAACTGCCCGCGGCCGCGAGTGAATCGGTGCGCACGCCAGACGGTGAATGCGGCGACGATCCCGAAGCCGGCCAACAGGACGATCGCCAGCCACGGCGCGCGCCCGGACAAGACCAGCGACATCACGACGATGGGCCCGAACTCGCCCACCGCGCCGATCGCGCCGATGCTGGTGCCGAAGGGTGTGCCGAAGTCGCCGTTGTCGCGGAGCACCGGGACCAGTGTCCCCAAGGCGGTCGACGACATAGCGATGCCGATCACCACCGCGCCCATGCCCGGGGCCACGAGCCAGCCGAGTCCTATGCCGGCCGCCAGACTGACGAACCAGCCGAGCCAGGCGGCGCGGCCGGTGCGCCCGCGCAGGGCCCGCCCGTTGATCTCGGTGCCGGCCATGAAGAAGAGCATCGCGACACCGAACTGGGAGAGCAGGGTCATGGCCTCCGACGGCTCCACCAGGCCGAGCACCGCGGGCCCGGCGACGATGCCGAGCACCAGCTCGAAGACGATCACCGGGATCGGTACCCAGCGCGCGAGGAGCCGGGCGAGCACCGGCGCCAGTGCGGCCAGCAGCGCCACCGTGATCAGCGCGGTCGTCAGGGAGTTCACGGGAGGAATCTTAGAGTCCGGCGGCGCGGCGCCCGGCGCCGCCGGGGTGGGCGATACTCGACGGCATGGCCGAGATCCGGGAATTGACCAATTCGACGATCGGTGAGGTGCTGCGCAGCGTCGAGCCGGTGCTCGTCGACTTCTGGGCGCCGTGGTGCGGGAAGTGCAAGGCCTTCGCGCCGATCCTGCGGGAGTTCGCCGCCGAGCATGCGCTCGACGTGCGAACGGTCAACGCCGACCACGAGTCGGGGCTGGTGACCACCTACGGGATCACCGGCCTGCCCACCCTGCTGCTGTTCGACGACGGCAAGGTGGTCAAGACGATCCGCGGCGTCACCACCCGACAGGAGTTGGCGACCGAACTCGCCGGTTACCTGTAGCGACACAGCCCGCGGTCGGCGACGAGTAGTAATGACAAAGTGACAAAGTGTCCGTACGGATCTTGTCACTATGGATGTAACTTAGTGTCATGACATTGTCAGAGTCGGAGCTTGCGGATCTCATCGCAGATCTTCGCCATCAGGGGGGAGACACGACCGCCTGCGAAGTGAAGCGTGGACGGGGTGGCGTACCGCAGCTCGGCGAGACTCTCAGCGCCTTCGGGAACATGCCCGAGGGCGGCATAGTGATCGTCGGACTGGACGAGGCAACCGGGTTCGCGGCGACCGGAATTGACGACATGGCCGCGATGAAGCAAGGAATCGCCAGCCAAGCGCGCTCTGCGGTGACGCCTCCGGTGACCGTGACGTTCGCCGACTTCGTCGTCGGAGGAAACTCTGTTCTGGTGTGCAGCGTCGCGGGTCTTCCCCTGCCTGCCCGACCGTGTCTCTACCGGGGCCGGCCTTATTTGCGACACGCCGATGGCGACTATCCGATGTCCGACGTCGAAATTCAGATGGTGGAGGACCGGAAGCGGCAAGCGGCACTCGACGACTCATCACTCTGGGTTCGCGACGACATGCGCGAAGTACCCGATTCGGGGATCGGCGACCTCGATGGGGCTCTGGTGGAGGTACTGCTCAGGGTTTCGCGGAACCGATCGGTGTTTCATCGGGGCAAGCCCGATGACCTGGTCCTCCGAAATCTCGGGGCAGTCGCGAAGAGCGGTCGCCTCACGGTCGCCGGCGCCTACGTCCTGGGCGAGTATCCGCAACGATTCGTCCCTTCGTGGTCGGCGACCGCCGCGGTGCAATTGCCGAGTGGAAGTGGGGCTCGCACGCGTGATCTGGTGCATTTCGAAGGGCCCGTGCCGTCGATGCTCGCTGAGGTGAACGCGTGGGTGAGCAGAAACATGCACACCACGATCGGGTATCGGCAGGACGGAAACGCCGTCGACGAAGCCGAGTTACCGGCTGTGGCGGTCCGCGAGCTGGTCGCTAACGCGCTGGTGCACCGAGACTTGAGTCCGCTCTCGCGGGGCAAGAGTGTCGAGATCCGATTGAGCGGTGATCGGCTCACCATCGTGAATCCAGGTGGCCTGCGCGGAATCACGACCGGACAGCTGGGGCATCGAGGCGGTAAGCACGCGGTGAACGAAACGGTCTATTCGCTGTGCGAGAGACTGACCCTCGCGGACGGGTCGCGGGTGATCGAAGCGGAGGGTGGAGGAATCCGCGAGGCGCGGGAACGGATGCGTGCCGCCGGGCTGAAACCGATCAGGTTCTACGACACGGGGGTGTCGTTCACCGCTGTGGTTTCCCGCCGTCGGCTGTTGTCCGATGCAGACGCGCAGTGGCTCGCGACCGTTGCCGCGGGCCACCGGCTCAGCCAGGAACAGCGGATCATCCTGGCGTCGATGCACCATGGTCAACTCTGGACGAACCGGAAGGTGCGAGAAGAGTTCGAGCAGATGGACTCGCGGGACGCGACTTCTCTGCTGCAGGATCTCGTCAGCCGGAATCTCGCCGTCGTCACCGGTTCGCGAGGTGGCGCGAGGTATCGATTGGCGGATCGATTCTCGCTCTCGCCAGACGACGTGCTCGATGTGGAATCTGGAACGAGTGAGGCGACGACGAGCGCGGGCGCTCGGGCGTTCGACGGGCTTACCGCCGGACCGAACGAGGAGTCGATCCGCGCGGCACTCAGCCAGGCAGGCAGTGCCCTCACGGTCGCCGAGCTGTCGGCCGAGACTGGTCTCTCCGAGAGGCAAGTGCGTTATGCGCTCGGTTCAATGAGCGCCGCGGGAGACGTTGCCGGGTCCGGAAAGAAACCGAAACGGTGGCGGCTCGTGTCGGACTGACCGCAGATACGCGACCGCCCGCCCCGGGAAGAGTCCGGGGCGGGCGGTCGCGGCGGGTATGTCTTACTCGGCGCCGATGATGAAGGCCTCGAGCTGCTGACGCGCGATGTCGTCGGCGATCTGCTTGGGCGGGCTCTTCATCAGGTAAGCCGAGGCCGGGAGGATCGGGCCGCCCAGGCCGCGGTCCTTGGCGATCTTCGCGGCGCGCACGGCGTCGATGATGATGCCGGCCGAGTTCGGGGAGTCCCAGACCT
>CAZEOP010000156.1:0-8019 GCA_964513715.1 uncultured Gordonia sp. | reverse complement strand
GCGCCGACATTCCGATCTGGCTCGGCGCCGAGGGGCCGCGCAACGTGGCGCAGACCGCCGAGATCGCCGACGGCTGGTTGGCGATCTTCTTCTCGCCGCGGATGGCCGGCATGTTCGGCGAATGGCTCGACGAGGGCTTCGCCCGGCCGGGTGCGCGCCGCAGTCGTGCCGACTTCGAGATCGCCGCCACCGCCCAGTGCGTGATCACCGACGACGTCCCCGCGGCGCTGGACCGGTATCGGCCGTCCACCGCGCTGTACGTCGGCGGCATGGGCGCCAAGGAGCGCAATTTCCACGCCGACCTGTACCGGCGGATGGGCTACGGCGCGGTGGTCGACGACGTGACGCGGCTGTTCCTGTCCGGCCGCAAGGCCGAGGCCGTCGCCGCGGTGCCCGACGAGATGGTCCGCGAGACCATGCTGGTGGGCACCGCCGACGAGGTGCGCGTGCAGCTGGGTGAATGGTCGGCTGCGGGGGTCACGACGCTGATGGTGACCGCCCGTGACCTTCCGACCATCAACGCGCTGGGCGCCCTGATCTGAGCTGCGGTCCGGCCTGGGGTGCCGAGTGTGAGGCGCGGCGTTCGGCTACACCAGGCCCGTGGCGTAGAGGTGCCGTTCGAACTCGACGAATGTCTCGTCGTACCAGAACAGAGCGCCGACGAGTCCGAGATAGACGCCTGCTCCGTCCCTAATCGTGTTGATGAGGGGGCTCTGCGGATCAGCAGCGCCAATCGCGCTCAGCAGCGAGTGCAAGTCGTCGTACGAGGCTTCTGGTGTGATCGCATGGACCTGTGGGTACAGGCCTTCGGCCAAGGTTCGTGCCAATCCGAGCGGAGGTTTCAGTCCGCTGCAGAGGACGAGTAGGCGCCATGAGGTCATGTATGCGAGTGCCGTGTCGACGTTCTCGTCCTCGGGCAGCAGCGCACCGGGGTCCGGCACATCGCCGAGCCGGAGCCGTCCCGCGAGTTCCAGCGCGCGCTTCCAGTCGTCGAAGCTGACTCTGTCCAGGATTTCCCTGTCGCCGTTACTGGGCATTGGCCATCCCGATCGCTTGGGTCATGACACTCGTGACCTCATCGAAAAGATCTTCTCGGTAGAACGACAGTGCGGCGCCGAGTGCGATGAAGATCGCACGGTCAGACTTCTCCCCTTGGCCGGAAACCGGCTTTCCGGCGGTCAGGTATTCGAGCACTTCCTCGTCTGGCGTCAGAACGTCCATGTCCGCACACCAACTCTGGATCGCCGGGCCGGCGATGTGGTGGAGCAATTGTCCGGCGTCGGCTGACGGGGCACCGCCGAGGATCCGCTTCACGAAGACTCCCGCTGTTGCGCTGACGCGTGCGAGTGTCGCCGGCCAGTCTTCTGAGTCCATGATCGCTTCTAGCCGCTGCGTGCAACCCGGATAGTCGCGAGACTGAAATTGCGCCGACCATGTGCCCAGGTCTGCCCACTCCTCGCGGCTCAGGGGCTGGAGTTTAATCTTAGGCATCGGGATTTTCCTCGCTTTGAAGTTTCCGAGTTCTTCTGAGCACTATCTCCCCAATCTAATCATTATGCCTCTGATTATAACCATTATGCCGATTGCTGCTGCCGCTATTGTACCCTCGAGTGTCAGTTGCGAGGCTCCGAGTCCAATTAAGAAATTATCAACAGGGGGTGTGACCTGTGATGGAATTAGGATTTGTTCCATTGGATTGTCGATGGCATCGATGAACTGATCGATGTTTTCCGTCTGTCGGCCAATCCTTCCGGTCAAACTCTGAGACCTGATGGATTCGGGGTCGGCGTCTGGCGCGTACGACTTTGGTGTGAGGGTCTGAGGGCTGAGAGGCGGATCGGGAGTGGGTGCGTTGGGCACGGCCCGCGGTGTCACATTCTGCGGCGGGGCGGAGATACCCGGGTCGGGATCAACAAGCTCGGCCCTGGGCCCAGTCGGTTCGCGTGGAACGGGGTCGGCCTTCGGTGCCGGTGTTGGAGTTCTAAGTTCTGGCCGTTCTGGAGTAGGGACGTCGCGGAGCAATCGGCCACCCATGCCCCTAGGGCGTAGGAGCTTAGTGAATGCTCCGAATGGGACGAATGCGGCAATACCGAGTGTGGCGACTGTTCCGTACGCATAATCGGGACTGGTCTCGAAGTACTCTGGGTTTACGCCAGCGAGAGTTCCGAGGAGTTCGGCTTCGCGATTGGGTCGCTGGTACTCGCCTTCTGGACTGGAGATAGTCATTCCCCAGTCGTACATATTCTTAGGCAGGTACAAGATGATCGCGCCCAGGCTCTCTGTTATTCCCTCATCGATCGCATTCCAGGTGTCTAGAGTTCCGTAAGGGCCGCGGCCGATGAGGGATCCTCCGAAGTCAATTGCGGCGTCTACCGTGTCGACATAGGCCTCGCCGGGGCCGAGCGAATATCCATTCGCGTGAGTCATCTTGTAGGGCTCGTTCTCGCCCGACCTGAAGTACAGCGCCCGATCCTGCTCGAAGTCGGTGAGTACAGCACTGCCGTCTGAGTTGACGGTGAGTTGCTCTTGCCCCTTGTTGAGAATAATCCTCTGGTCGCCCTCGCCGCTGTCGAACTCTTGCGGGATGGCCTGGGCGATCGCTTCCCAGTCGTAGTCGGCATCGGGGTCGATGAGAGTTGCGCTCAGGTCTCCGCCTGGGCGGAGCAGGACGCTGACATCTGCGTCGGTGTAGGAACTGTTGTAGAGCTTGCCATTCTCGTCGTAGTTCAGAACGGCCATCTTCTCGTTCTTGTAATCGATCTGACGCACCGTCGTACCGGCTTCCGGGTGTGCCGGATCTTCGAATCGCTCCTGCCGCAGGATCAGTTCCCCGTCACGGTTGTAGAATTCGGTGATCTGCTCACCGAGTTCACCGGTAGAAGACACCGTGCTGCTGTCGGGTGGTGGGGGCGACATGTGCAATTCATCCCCGCCGCCAGCGAACTTGCTCGCTTGCTCGGTCGAGAGCGGTGCCTGCATCGTGCTCTGATCGGGGATTTCTGCTGGGCTTTCCTGGGCGCCTGCACCGGTCCAGTCGGCGGGGTCCAGGTGCTGCATCGGATCGGCGAGAATGGGGTATATCGCGTTGTCGGCAGGTTCGACGTGTTGGATTAGGTCGCCGTTCTCGTCGACGGTGTACCAGGTCGTCTGGGGGCGGCCGGTCGAGTCGTAGGCCCACGGCCGGGCGTAGTGCCGTACCGCGTTGCCGTCGCGGTCATAAACGGTGGCCGATCCGTCCGGGTTGATCCTGGTGGTGCCGCCGTCGGGGACGTTCATAGCGAACCGATAGGTGTTCGGACTGGTCTCGTCGTGGATCAGCACCAGGCGGCTCGGTCCGATCTGGCCTCGCGTGGCGCCTCCTCGAGACAGAAGTGATCGAGGTGCGGACGCAGCGACCGCGGCCGCGGCGGCCATCAGCCATATCGGCAACGGAATGCCGCTGTCGGTGGGCTGGCCGACTGTCGTCGGACCGGTGTACGAGTTGTGGGTTTCTTGCGCGTCATCCGTTGCCGGAGGCAGTGGCGTCTCGGCCGGTGCTAGCGTGGCCGGGATTTCGGATTGAACATCGGGACCCGGTACCTCGGCGGGAGATGGAAGACGGCCGGGTACGTCCGGATCCGGTGTGGTCGTCGCCGCGCCGCCAGCGACGGATCCGGGGGAATCGGTGTCAGGTTCGGGGCCGCCGACAATCGGAGTTCCGTTTCCGCTGCCTGGACCCGGACCGGGGCTCCCGCCGATTCCCGGTCCGCCGTTGGGCGCGCCGGTGTTGCCGGGGGCCTGCGGAGCGGGGTTCTGCTGCGGTGGTGGCGTGTAGGTCGGGACGTCGATGCGCGGCCAGTTCGGACCGTATTGCGCACGCATCTGATCACAGAGGGCATCCGCTGCCGCCGGAGCGGCAGAGAGGAATCCTGCGCCCCCGATCGTCAGGATCGCGGTGATGCAGGCCCGGGCTGTTGCTCGACTGATCAGACCCCGGACCACAGTGGATTCAGCCATCGGTACCGCGCAGCGCGGCGATCAAGGCGTCCACCCCGGTCCAGAACCAGCGGCCGGCGATCGCCATGACGAGGAAGAATCCGAGGAACACCGGTATCTGACCCCAACGTTGGGCCCACTCAGCCAGGTTCATCAGGTTCGCCGCGGCCAGGATCATCACTGCCAGCCCTGCGAGCAGCAAAATGATCGTCACTGCCGGCACCGATCGCTCGGTGTCGGCCGCCCGGTCCGCATGACTCTGGGGGGCTTGGAGTGGTTCGTTTTGGATATCAGTAGTCATCAGTGCTTCTCCATTGCCGTTCGACGATCGCGTTACAGGGTGTGGGGCTTGCCGTACGCATGGATGGTCGTGTCGTTCGCCGCGGTGGAGATCGCCACTCTGGTGTAGGCGCGCACGGCGACTGGACCCAGGCATCCATCTACTTTGAGGTGCACGCCGCTGAGTTCGATACCGGCTTTTCCGCCCGCCATCGGCTTGGTGCCGAATGGAACGTCGACGATCGTGCCGGGCCGTAGTGTGGTCGAAATGCTAGGCATCACCTGTGCGCCGATGACGATCGCTGGAGGATAGGAAATCGACATCTGTGCCGTCGGACCGCCGGTCACCCCGAGAGTGACACCTGAGGTGGCATCGGTGTTGCAGCCAACTTGAAACCCGGTGGAGACGGCTCCGGCGTTGACCGGTAACGCTCCTTCGCCGGTGATTCGCCCTTCACCCCGCAGGCTCAGGAATGCCTCCTTCGACCATGGCGACTGATTGAGCGGCGGCACACTGTTTACTCGCTCGCTGGCTTTGACTGCTGAGACCTTCCACCCATCGCCAGTAGTCCTGGTCACGGTCCGATCAGCGAATCCGTTCCCGCTAGGCGCCCCAACGGCGATGCCGGCAGAGTGATCCGCGCCGACAGCTAACGCGGCTACCGACATTCCGGCGGCTAACCGGCATATCCACGATTTTTCCCATTTCATGACCAGTGACCGTACTGAAGAATGTCGATTGGATGTCGGCGACACGCGTCGTTTCCATCGAGGTGACGTGGGTCTCGCGTGTCAGCGTTGGGGTGGCCATGTGATTGCAGTCGCGTTACATCGCAGTTCGACGTCGCCGTAGTCCGGGATGACAGTCATCTGATGGGGCTGCGAGTTTGGGAATCCCGGCCTTCAGCGCCACCGGAGTCGTAGCTGAAGTGATCGGCCAACTCGGCGCTCGAGCTGTGGTCGAGCGTGGACTTCATAGACCAACTCAGCGGGCCGTCGTCGGCGATCTGTTTGTCGGCATAGATTGGCCAACTCCGCGGATATTTGGTCACGCTGTCCCAGTCTGACCCGTCGATGTCGTCGTTCCGCGTTCCAGCGGCGATACCCGGGCGCGGCTACGGGGCGGTGACGGTGCCGCCGCAGCTGCGGGCCGGGATGGACCACAGGGCGTTACGGTTCACGGTGCTCAGCGTCAGCCGCACCTGGCCGGGCCCGAACGAGTCGCGCGGCACGGTGAAGTTGTGGACACCGGTGTTGGGCGGCCGGACGACACTGTGGTCGATCAGCGTTCCGCGCTTGTTGGTCTTGAGGTTGTGCCAGTCGAGCCGGGCGACGGAGTCGTAGCCGATGCCGAGCCACAGGCTCGAGTAGTCGATCTGGATGTAGGTGGTGCCCGCGTACTCGGACACCATCGCCCGGGTGGGCGCGTACGGCAGGTCGACGATGTTCGGACTGATGTTGATGCAGTCGTTGAGCGGGTAGGCGATGGTGGCCGCCTCGGCGGAACCGGTCCCGCTCAGCAGTCCCGTCGCGGCGATGCCGAGCGCGGCGGCCACGGCGGCGAGGCGAGTGCGGGCTGTCGTGCGATGGCTGGAATTGCCGGACATGGCTCCTCCTGGGGACGGTTTTCGTACTTCGGCTTCTACTTGTACGTCGACGTCCTGCAGCGCGGTGTTACCGATATCTCCGATTCGGCGGTGCGGGCGAGTCGGATCTGATCGGATCCGGGGCGTGTCCCAGGCGTCGGCCAGCTTCTGCTGATAGACGAGTTTGACCAGTTCAGCACGGTTGCGGATGCCGAGCGCGGATTCCCAGTCGAGTGCTACCCCTGCTTGCGCGGGGCTGACCTCGGCAAGACGCCGCATCGCTTCTGCGAGGATTCTTTCGAGTTGCTGTTCGTACCCCGACCAGCCAGTAACTCAGCTGGCGTAGCGCACCGTCAGCAGGTCCCCGTATCCGCGGCGTGCCATGCTGCGCGACAGCTTCTCGCTGGGCACATGGCCGGCCAGCCACGACCGCACAGCGTCGCATCGTGCACTGTCGTCGGCGCGCCCGACGCCGAGCTGCGCAAGCAGGGTGCCCAAGGACTGTGGTTCCGGCGGTGCTTCGCCGACTGGAGTGAACGCGGAGTCGTCCCAGAGACGCTCATTCGTAACCGCCATCGGTCCGATCACCTCATCTCCACCTCAACTTGCACGAACCCATCGGTGGTTCGGCTGACACCCACAATGTACGGCGCAGAGGCGCCGAATAGCAGTTCTTGCTGCTGTCGAAGGTTCGGATCACCTGTACCGGCAACCCACAGCGCCCCGGTTCCTGCAGGGGCTGAGAGCCGCAAAAGGACAGGGTCGCATCCTGGGCGGATCGCAGCTTCCTGTGCTTGTGGGCCGCGTCCGCCTTGGTGCAGGCGATCCGGTGGGCCTTCCACTGCCAGTCCCCAGCGACTCATCATGGTCACGCCATAAGTCGCGGCGGCCACCTTCGTCGCAGCGCCATCGGTGGAGGACTACCACCGCGGGGGGAGGGGGGCGGACTCTGCCGCGCGACCTCTCGCGGGTCTAATTCGGCGTGCTGGATCGGTTGAGCCGCGCGCGTGCATGGGGTGCCCGGCGTCGAGGCTGTGGACCTCTCAGGTCAGCTGAGAAACCCTCCCGGCGGTGATGCCGAGCATCACTGCGGTATCCCGGACGGAGTAGTTGCGGGACAGTACAGCTGCGAGGCGGCCGGTCTCCGCGACGAGATCCGACTCGGCTTGGGCGAGCGCAACGCGCTGGCGCCGGAGGTCTTCGGCGGCAGCGACGGCGTCGTCGTCGGTGATGAAGTGGAAGTCGATGTCGATCTCGGCGTCATCGGGGAGATCTGCCATCAGGATCACAACCTCGCGAATCGAGGTTGTCAACCGTGCGAGAGATCGGGCGAAGGTGTGTGCGCCTGGCAACTCTTCGATGTCGGCCAGCCAGGAGCCGTCCTCGCGACTGATCGTCGCTGTGTACTTCATGGGGTGAGCCAGCCCTTTCCCAATAGTGGCGCCAGGTCGCGCTCGATCTTGTGGAGTGTGCCCTTCGGTATATCGCCGGAATGCTGGGCGACCGTGGTGCCGAGTGTGAGCACACCGTTCGTTACGCGATATCGGCGATGTGAACTGACGGTTCGAACATGTTCTCCGCCGAGAAGTTCGATGCGTCTGTTCACCTGGCGCGCCCTCATGATCGTACCGTTTAACGACTTGACAGATCAACTGTCAAGTCGTTAAACGCATCGTCGTGCCGGGTGCTCCGCATGCCTCTGGCCGTGGTCGATCCGCTGCCGTTCATGTGGATTAGACGCTTCGGGCGCCGTTTCGGTTCCAACTAGTGGTGGCGTGTCGTGATGAGCCGATACCCGCACGGGTGAGAAAGGTCGAGGTCAGGGGGAGGAGGGGTCACTCGCCGGTGAAGGCGGGCTTCTCCTTGTTGGCGAAGGCGCGCGGGCCGATCTTGGCGTCCGCGGACTGGAAGACCTTCGCGCCGAGCTCGGCGTCGATCTTGAACGCCTCCTCCTCGTGCAGACCCTCCGAGTCGCGGATGGTCTTGAGGATGGCCTGCACGGCCAGGGGGCCGTTCGCGGCGATGGTCTCGGCCAGTTCGAGGGCCTTGTCCAGCGCGGTGCCGTCGGGCACCACATGCCCGATCAGCCCGTACTCCTTGGCCTCGGCCGCGGTGATGTGCCGTCCGGTCAGCAGGATGTCGCAGGCGATGGTGTACGGAATCTGGCGAACCAGGCGCA
>CAZEOP010000155.1:0-8035 GCA_964513715.1 uncultured Gordonia sp. | reverse complement strand
GAAGGTCTCCAGCTGCTCGGTGGACGGCAGCTCACCGTAGATCAGCAGGTAGCTGACCTCGATGAAGGTCGACTTCTCGGCCAGCTGATCGATCGGGATGCCGCGGTAGCGCAGGATGCCCTCGTCACCGTCGATGTAGGTGATCGCCGACTTGGTGGCGGCGGTGTTGACGAAGCCGCCGTCGAACGTGGTCAGGCCGGTCTTGGACAGGAACGGACCGAGGGCGACCGAGTCACTGCCTTCGGTGGCTTTCAGGATCGGCAGCTCGAGCGAGCCGCCGGGGTACGTGAACGTACTCATCGCCTGATCGGTCGGTGAATTCTCCGCGGACACACAAACCCCTTTGACACTCGCGGTCTGACCAACTGTTGGGTTACAAGCTAGTCGGCGGGCGCTGCCCATGCTCAACTGAGGTCGGATTGACCGGTCGAACGGTCGATGATGCGCGCCGTGCGGTCAGCTTACCCACAGCCATTACGGTGGTGTCATGCGAGAGCTCTCCGCGGGCGACGACGCGGTCCTGCTCGACTTCGCCGGCGCGGCCGATCCCGGCGCGGCCCCGCGCGCGGCCGACGTGCTGCGGGCCGCGGCGGCGCGCGGGGAGTTGGCCGTGATCGACGTGGTTCCGGCCGCCGAGACGGTACTGGTGCAGGCCGCACCCGGGCACCGGCTCGACGTGCTGGCGGTGCGCCGGGTGCTCCGCAGAGCCGCGCGATCGGGCGGGGCGGCGGGCGCCGAGGCCGCCCCCGCGGTGACCATCCCGGTCCGCTACGACGGCGCCGACCTCGACGAAGCGGCCGAACTGGCCGGGACGAGCGCCGCCGCGGTGATCGACGCGCACACCGCGATCGGCTGGCGCGTCCAGTTCATGGGTTTCGCGCCGGGCTTCGGTTATCTGGTCCCCGGCCCCGAAAGCCCCGCCGCGGCCGTGGATCTGCTGGCACCGATCGGGCGCCGCAGCCAAGCGCGCCCGGCGGTGCCGGCCGGCGCCGTCGCGGTGGCCGCCGGCTACACCGCCGTGTACCCGCGCACCAGCCCCGGCGGCTGGTTCCTGCTGGGGCACACCGACGTACCGCTCTGGGACGCCGGCGCACAGCCGCCGGCCCTGCTGGCCCCCGGCGCGGCCGTGAGGTTCACATGCGCGGACTGATCGTCACCGCGACTGGCCCGCTGGCCACCGTGCAAGACCTGGGGCGCCCCGGCTATGCGCACCTCGGCGTGCCGCATTCGGGGGCGGCCGACCGCGGCGCACTGCGCCTGGCCAATCGGCTGGTCGGCAATCGGGAGTCGGCCCCGGGTGTGGAGGTGACCCTGGGCGGATTCGCCGCCCGCGTCCGCGGGCCGCTGGTGCTGGCCGTGACCGGACCGCCGGTCCGGGTGCTGGTGGACGGCCGCCCGGTCGGCAGTCACGCGCTGACCGGCGTGCCCGACGGGGCCGGCCTGGTGATCGAGACGCCCGCCGACGGCTGCCGCAACTACCTCGCCGTCCGCGGCGGCCTGCTGGTCCCCCAGACGCTGGGATCGGCGTCCACCGACATCCTATCCGGGCTCGGACCGCCGCCGCTGCGGCCCGGCGACGAGTTGGCGGTGGGCCCGGCGGCCGGACCGTGGCCGGCCGCCGCGTTCGCGCCCGCACCGGCACCGAGCGCGGACGATCGCGGGCGACGGAGCCACGAGCTGATCGTCCGGCCCGGGCCGCGCGCCGACGCGCTGGCCGAGCCGTCCGCGCTGCACGCGGCGCGGTGGACGGTGAACGCGGCCAGCAACCGGATCGGCGTGCGACTCGATCCCCGGGACGGCGCCGCGCTGGCCCTGCGGGCCGATCGGGGCGAGCAGCCGTCCGAGGGCGTGCCCTGGGGCGCCGTCCAGGTTCCGCCAAGCGGACAACCCGTGCTGTTCCTCGCCGATCATCCGGTGACCGGCGGCTATCCGGTGGTCGCGACGCTCACTGCGGCGTCGGTGGAGCGGGCTGCACAGCTGGTCCCCGGGGACGTCGTACGCCTGCTCCTCGGTTGAGGCAGACCTTCGCGCGAGCAGAACCGTCACGCACCACCGTCACGAGCGCGCACAGCCGTCACCGAACAGTGGATTCGGCGACGGCTGGGCGTTCCGGTGACGGTTACGCGTGACGGTTCGGCGCTGCGGTGTTCGGCGCTGCGGTATTCGGCACGGCGGTGTTCGGCGCGGCGGTGTTCGGCACTGCGGTGAAGGCGACAGGGCCCCGATCAGCCGGCTGGATTCACCGGCTCGCCCGTGCGGGTGACCCGGTAGCGCCAGAACATCGGGAAGGCCAGGGCCGCGACCACGGTCAGCACCACGGTGAGCACGCCGCCGCCGGCGACGGTGACGGCGGTGCCGACCATGGCGGCGCTCATCCCGTGCGCCACATCGGCGATGCGCGGACCGCCGGCCACCACCACGATGAAGACGCCCTGCAGCCGGCCGCGCACGTCGTCATTGGCCGCGGCCTGCAGCATGGTCTGGCGGAACGCCGCCGAGGCCATGTCGGCGGCGCCGCCCACCATCAGCGCCACGACGACGATCGGCAGCACCGGCAGTGCGCTGCCGTGGGCGAAGAACAGTGCGCTGCCCGCGACGACGATCGACACCCCCCAGATCAGGATCGCGATCACCACCGCGCGGCCCTGCCGCTGCACCCGCGACACCCAGCCGGAGAAGATGCCGCCGACCACCGCGCCCAGTGGGATCGCGATGAACAGCAGCGCGAAGGCGAGCCCGCCGTCGGTGGGACCGCCGAAGCTCTCGTGCGCCATCTGCGGGAACAGGGCGCGCGGCATGCCGAAGATCATCGCGATCAGGTCGACCACGAACGAGGCCAGCAGCACCTTGTGATGGCGCAGATAGACCAGGCCGTCGATCACCGAACGCAGCCCCGGCACGCTGGTGGCGCCGGCCCCCTCCGGCTTCAGCGAGGGCAGCGCGAGCACCGCCCACAGGGTGGCCAGCAGGGAGAGCGCGTCGCACAGGTACAGCAGCGAGAAGCCGAGCACCGGGATCAGCGAGGCGCCGACCAGCGGCCCGGCGATGGCTCCGGCCTGCATCACGGTCATGTTCAGTGAGTTGGCGGCGGGCAGCAGCTCGTCGTCGAGGATGCGCGGCAGCACCGCGGTGCGGGTGGGCTGATTGACCGCGAAGAAGGCCTGCTGCACGGCGAACAGCCCGAGCAGCAGCCAGACGTTGTTCCAGCCGGCGAAGGCCTGCAGCCAGAAGAGTCCGGCGGTGCCGATCAGACCCAGCGTGGTGACGATCAGGATCGTGCGGCGATCGAAGACATCGGCCAGCGAGCCGCCCCACAGGCCGAAGACCACCAGCGGCACCAGCCCGAACAGGCCGGTGAGGCCCACATAGGCCGAGCTGCCGGTGATCGAGTAGATCTGCGCGGGCACCGCGACTACGGTCAGCTGCGCCCCGACGACGGTGACGATGTTAGCCCACCACAGCCGCCGGAAGTGGGGGACGGCCAGCGGCCGGGTGTCGGCGAGCAGCCGCGCCATCTACGGTTGCAGCCGCCGGGTGACCCAGGCATCGCCGACGCGCTCGGCGACGGCCCGGTTGTGCAGCCGATCGGCGCGGCCCTGCCAGAATTCGACGCGCTGCGGAATCAGCCGGAAGCCGCCCCAGTGCTCCGGCGGCGGTACCGGCGCGCCGCCCTCCGGCCCGCCGAACTCGGCGGCGACCCGCCGGGCCGCCTCCTCCAGTTCGGTGCGCGAGCCGATCGGCCGCGACTGCGCCGAGGCCCGGCCCGAGAGCTGCGAGCCGCGCGGGCGCGAATTCCAGTACGCGGCGGTCTCCGCCGGATCCACCTTCTCGACGCGGCCGCGGAAGTGCACCTGCCGCTCCAGCGCGATCCACGGAAAGGTCGCCGACGCCACCGGATTCGCGGCCAGGGCTCGCCCCTTGGCCGAGTCGTAGCCGGTGAAGAACTCGATGCCGGCGGCCGTGGCTCCCTTGCACAGCACCGTGCGGGTGGCCGGCAGTCCGTCGGCGTCGACGGTGCCGAGGACCATCGCATTCGGCTCGGGGATCCGCGCGGCCACGGCCTCGGCGAGCCAGGTCTGAAACAGGCCGAGCCACGGCGGGTCACCGGTCAGCCACGCCGGATCCAGGTGTTCGACGACGCCGTCGGCGCCCGCCGACGACGCGGCACCGTAGCCGACCCGCATGTTCGGTAGATCCAGTTCCTCGCTCACAGCCGCCGATGCTACTGTCCCTTCGCCACCCGGCTCAGCCCAGGTCGCGGCGGCGCAGCTGCCAGGCCCCGGCCGCGCCGACGGCCACGGCCAGCACGCTCATCACGGTCAGCGGCAGCCACGCCGAGGCGGGTAACGGCACCGTCGGGGTGTGGCTGAACGGCGAGATCTCCCGGACCCACTGCGGCAACCCGAACATCTCGGCCAGCGGCCCCAGCGCAAAGGCCGCCAGCAGGATCGGCCAGCCGATCAGGGCCAACGAGCTGCGGGCCGCATAGGCGCCGAGCACCACCGCCACGGTGAGCAGCGTCGCCGGTATCGACACCCCGGCCGCGGTGAACGCGATGCGGGCCACCCGGCCCCAGGCGCCGCCGGACAGGCCCGCACCGACCGTGATCGCCGCGGCCGACAGCACCAGCGTCGCCACGGCGCCGACCACCGCCCAGCCCGCGTAAGACAGGTAGTAGCGCAGCCGGGAGACGGGCGTCGACAGCAGCAACTCGCCGCGCCCGGAACGCTCCTGTGTGCGCATGCCGACCACGATGCTCACCCCGGCACCCGCGGCGGCCACCGCGAGGAAGGCCATCATGGTCACCACGAACATGTCGGCGAGGGTCCCGGTGCCCATCGCGGCGATGATGTCCTCCACCAGGCTGTTGCCGGTCGCCAGCGACTCCACCTGCACCGAGAGCACCCCGACGACCAGCGCGTAGAGCGCGGTGCCCACCGCCCAGGAGATCCTGGTGGTGCGGGTCAGCCGGCCCACGATCCGCGGCAACGACCAGCCCGCCGGGCCGGCGGCCGGCCCCGGTCGCCGCTGCCACAGGCCGGCCCCGAGGTCGCGGTGCAGCCGGATCCAGGCCGCCGCCGCGCCGGCGACGATGAACAGCGCGAGCGAGGCCAGCGCGGGGCGCAGGTCGTCGGCACCGAACGGATCGACGGCCCCGGCCCACCCCATCGGGGTGAGCCAGCGCAGCGCGCTCAGGGCCGGGACGGTGTCGGCCACCCCGCGCAGCAGATAGCCGCCGACCACCACACCGCTGGCCAGCAGGTTGGCACCGTGTGCACTCGCCGCCGCCTCCGCGGCGACCAGCGCGGTACCTGCCGCGGCCAGACCGGTGGCCCAGTACTGCGCGAACACGGCCAGCACCGGCAGCGCCGCGCCGCCGTACGCGGCGATGACCGCGGCCATCGCGGCTGCGGTCGCGGTCACCAGCACCGCCACCACCAGCGTCGCCGCCAGCAACGGCGCCAGCGGCCCCACCGCCCCGGCCAGGACCAGTTCGGTGCGGCCGGCTTCCTCTTCGCGCCGGGTCTGCCGCACCACGGCCATCGCCGCGCAGACACCGAGTGCGGCGATCATGAACAGACCCGCCCGCCAGGTGGTCAGCGCGGCCTGAGAATCGTCGGCGGGCAACGGCCCGAGCAGGAAGACGAAGGCGGCGCTGGCGCCGACCCCGGCGCGCAGCTGCGCGATCTGCTGCGGATCGGCGTACATGGTGCCGATCGACGCGGCCGTGGAGACGTTGGTCAGCGCGAAGAGGAGCACCGTGACCGGGGTGATGATCCGGTCCCGCCGCAACCCCACGCGCAGCAGCCGGGGCCAGCCGGCCAGCAGGCGATTCATGAGGCCTGTTTCCCGACCCCGTAGGTCTGCAGGAAGAGCTCCTCCAGGCTCGGCGGTTCGATCGCCAGACCGGTCGGATTCAGCGCGGCCAGCCGGGACAGCACCTCGCCGAGGTGCTCCGCGTCGACGGTGAAGGCGAGGTCGGCGCCGTCGGCGGTGAGATCGTGCACCCCGGCGACGCCGGCGAGCGAGCCGGGCGTCAGCCCGGTCCCGGACACCTGGACATGGGAACGGCGCAGGTGCCGCAGCTGTGCCAGCGGGCCGGCCAGCACGGTCCGGCCGTCGCGGATGATCGTCACCGTGGAGCACAGTTCCTCGACCTCGCTGAGCAGGTGCGAGCTCATCAGCACCGCGGCGCCCTGCGCGGCGCGCTCGCGCACCGCCAGCGTGAACTCGCGGGTCATCAACGGATCCAGCCCCGAGGTGGGCTCGTCGAGCACCAGCAACTCGGTGTCCGCGCACAGCGCCGCGATCAGCGCCACCTTCTGCCGGTTCCCCTTCGAGTAGGCCTCGGCGCGCTTGCTCGGATCCAGCGCGAACCGCTCGATCAGTTCGGCGCGGGTCCGCTCGGCCACCGTGCGCTTGCCGCGCAGCGACAACAGCAGATCGATGCATTCACCGCCGGTCATGTGCGGCCACAGGTTGACGTCGCCGGGAACGTAGGCGAGACGGTGATGCACGGCGACGGCATCGCGGTGCGGGTCGGCCCCGAAGACCCGGACGGTTCCCTCGTCGTGGCGCAGCAGCCCCAACAAGATGCGGATCGTCGTCGATTTGCCCGAGCCGTTGGGCCCCAGGAAACCGGCGACCTCGCCGCGGGACACACTCAGCGCCAGACCGTCGAGCGCGACGAACTTCCCGAACCGCTTGACCAGATCTCGCACGTCGATCACGTCACCCATGCCGACATTGAACACCCCGCCGCACCGCGCGTCGCGCGCCGAAGAAAATCCGGTGGCGGCGCCGGGCGACGGGACGTCAGAGTGGAGCCCGTGATGCGACGAATGACGATGCTCGCCGTCGGGCTGGTGCTCTACGGCGGCTCGATGGCGGTGATCCTGCGGGCGGGTCTGGGCAACATCCCGTGGGACGTGCTGCACCAGGGGCTGGCCCGACAGGTGGGTCTGTCGGTCGGCACCGTGTCGATCCTGGTCGGCGCGGCCGTGCTGCTCACCTGGATCCCGTTGCGCCAGTGGCCGGGCATCGGCACCGTCGCCAATGTGGTCGTTCTCGGGCTCGCGTTCAATGCCGTCGCCGGATACCTGCCGGACCATCCGCGGCTGGCGGTGGCGATCCCGATGATGCTCGGAGGCATCGTCGTCAACGCCTTCGCGACCGCGCTGTACATCGGCGCCCGGCTGGGGCCGGGGCCGCGCGACGGACTGATGACCGGGATCGTGGCCCGCACCGGCGGCTCGGTGGCCCTGGTGCGCACGCTGCTGGAGGTGGCCGTGGTGGCGGTCGGCATGCTCCTCGGCGGCACGTTCGGCGTGGGCACGGTGCTGTACGCGCTGGGTGTGGGACCGCTGATCGCCTGGTTCGCCGCGAAGCTCGGCGTCAGCCGGGCCGTGGAAGGCGGCACCACCGCGGATGCGGTGCAGGTCACGCCCTAAACTAGGAGGCATGACCGATACGCAGATCACGCTGCCCGCCGACCTCCTGCCCTCCGACGGCCGTTTCGGCTGTGGCCCGTCCAAGGTCCGCGCCGAGCAGTTGCAGGCCGTGGTCGACGGCGGCCGCACGGTGATGGGCACCAGCCATCGCCAGTCCGCGGTGAAGAACGTCGTCGGCGACATCCGCGCCGGACTGCGCGAACTGTTCTCCCTGCCCGACGGCTACGAGGTGGTGCTCTCGAACGGCGGCACCACCGCCTTCTGGGATGCCGCCGCCTTCGGGCTGGTGCGCGAGCGCGCACTGAACCTGACCTACGGCGAGTTCTCGTCGAAGTTCGCCTCGGTGACCAAGAAGGCCCCGTTCCTGGCCGACCCGAAGGTGATCTCCACCGACCCGGGCACCGCGCCCGACCCGGCCGCGCTCACCGCCGCCGACGTCGACGGGGTCGACCTGATCGGCTGGGCGCAGAACGAGACCTCCACCGGCGTCGCGGTGCCGGTGCTGCGCCCGGCCGCCGCCGGTGACGCGCTGGTCGCCATCGACGCCACCTCCGGCGCCGGCGGCCTCCCGGTCGACATCAGCG
>CAZEOP010000154.1:0-8048 GCA_964513715.1 uncultured Gordonia sp. | reverse complement strand
AGCCCAGCAGCGCCAGACCGAGGGCGGTGCCCAGCTCGAAGCTGGTCTCGGAGATCGCCGAGGCGGCGCCGGACTGGCTCGGCGGCGCGGCGCTCACCACCACGTCAGTGACCAGGGCGAACTGCACGCCGTAGCCGATGCCGGCGATGCCGGTCAGCACCAGGAAGATCCACAGCGGGCTGTCGACGGTCATCGCGAGGATGCCGAGGTTGCCGATCGCGGCCAGCAGCAGTGAATAGCTCAGCGCGCGGCGCACGCCCAGCCAGGATGAGACCCGTTCGGCGCCGACCGAGAAGGCGGCCACCGTCACCGCCATCGGGATGCCGGCCAGCGCGGCGGTCAGCACGTCGCGCCCCTGCACGGTCTGCAGGTAGACGTTGGTCAGATAGGCCATGCCGCCCTGGGCCATCATGCCGACCAGGGCGACGGCGACGCAGGCGCTGAAGGTGGCGCTGGCGAAGAGTTTCAGGTTCATCAGCGGCGCGGGGGCGCGCTTCTGGTGGATCAGGAAGGCGGCGATCATCGCGGCGCCGAACAGCCCGATCAGGGCGGCGCGCACCGAGATGCCCTGCGCGGCGGCATCTTTCACCGCGTACACCAGCGGCAGGATGCCCAGCAGGGAGAGCGCGACGCCGAGCAGGTCGAAGGCGTGCGACGAAGGGGCGCGGAACTCGGGCAGCAGCACCGCTGCCAGCGCGAAGAGCACGGCGATCACCGGCACGTTGATCAGGAAGACGATGCCCCACCAGAACTGGTGCAGCAGGGCGCCGCCGATCACCGGCCCGATCGCCGCGCCGCCGGCGAAGGCCGCGGTCCAGATGCCGATGGCCCGGGCGCGCTCGCGCGCGTCGGGGAACATGTTGGCGATCAGCGACAGGCTGGCGGGCATCAGCGTCGCCCCGCCGACGCCCATCAGGGCCCGAGCGGCGATCAGGAAGCCGGCAGTAGGTGCGAAGGCGGCGGCCACCGAGGCGATGCCGAACAGTGCCGCACCCAGCAGCAGGATCCGCCGGCGCCCGATGCGGTCGCCGACATTGCCCATCGTGATCAGCAGGCCGGCGATCAGGAAGCCGTAGACGTCCAGGATCCAGAGTTCCTGGGTGGCCGACGGGTGCAGCGAGTCGGCGATGGTCGGCATCGCCAGGTACAGGACCGAGAAGTCCATCGACACCAGGATCACCGGCAGGGTCAGCACCGCCAGCCCGAACCAGGCGCGCCGCGACGTGTGATCGGGCGTCGGCGAGGTGGACGTATCGGCCGGTGACGGCATGTTTCGGGCTCCGGAGGTGGTGCGAGTCGGTGGGTGCGACGACGGATCTCCGGCCGCGGTGATTCACGGTACTCGGACGAGAGGACCTGGCGGTCTGCGCGGGGGTTGTGTCCGTTGTTGAGCTACGCATCGCGATGCGCTGGGCACACGACGATAGCGCCTGACGTGGCCTTCACATTCCGGACATAGGGGCTCGCCCGAACCCTGTAATGCAATGGCATGGTGCCGGACCGAGCCTTCCGGCACCATGCCGCGCTCTTCTTCCCTTCACTTGCTTCGGCTGGTTACGGCTCGGTCACGCCGGCTCGAATGGATAATCAATCCGAGTGAATTCCATCCGGCAAACGGTGGCTCCGGTATCAGTCCGAGCTTCCTCATACGCTACGCATAGCCCGCGTCTACGCGAGAATATCAGTCGCGCCGACCACTCGTCGGACTCCTTATTGTCGAAAGACAAAGCAATTTCATCGCCATGTTCGACCGCGCCCGCTAGCCTCCAGGTATCCAGATTCCCGCCCCACAGACTGAACTTCTCAGGATATGCAAGTTTTGCCGGAAATGAGAACTTCTTCAATCCCGCAGCAACCTCTCGGTGACCGGACCTCGTCCAGGTCATTCCGACGCTTGGATCGTACTCCACGACTTCGCCATCTTGCTTGACCACCTTCCACGCAGACCCCTCGATAGGCCTAGCTAGGAGATCGAAAGTCTGAATCCCCTCTGGCGACGTTTCTGTAATCAATCCACGGATCTCGCGGTAGCGCCTCATGTCGCGCATTATGCCGATACACTCGCCCACGAGATCTACTTCTGTTGACATCATCTACTCCTCGTCCGTGCGCCTTCGGCTAGGCTTCTTTCCCGTAAGGGTACTTACAAGCACCACTCTTCGGGCAATTGAAGCGAGGCATTTTGAATTTCTCGTGGTTCTTGAAGTTCTTCGCGGTGGCAAGATCGTCAATCGAGATGGACATCTGCTCAATGAAGTAAATTCCGGGCACATCTGTGTATACGAGATTCCTCTCGCTCGAATTACTGCCCCAAATGGGAAAAAGGAAGAGCCCCTCGTCTGATGTTCTATCCTCCTGGAGTGGCGACTTGTGCTGCCGCGCGCGCCAGCTCACCTCCACTCCTAGCTGACGACGGCTGGTATTCAGGTTGGTGAGTGTAAGATGCTGAACCTGCATTCCAACGAGATTCAGCCGCAGCTCGAAGGTCAGTTCTTCAGACCATACAACCTGGACGAGTTGACCGCTCCGAGATCTGACGTCAGCGGTGCCGAAGCAGATTGTGGTGACCATTCGGGAATGATAGGTATCGATTATCTGGCGGCGAGGTTCGCCGGGTCCATTTGTCGGATCGCAAGGATACCCGTTGAGCCTCGGGTCTAGATTGTTGCTCGCCAGCGCAACATCGGACCGGGCGCGGGCGCGAGCTGCCTCATCGAAGCCTGTCAGTTCTACTTGCTTCTCGGTCGCGATATTGGCTAGAAACTCCCGCGACCCCGACCGAGCGGTCAGCTCCTGGCCACTGCAACTGAAGTCGAGTGCCAGTGATGGATCGAAGCGTTTCGCCAGCCGAACCAGTGCCTGTTTGCATGTGGTCCCGTCCAGCCGGGTTGCAGGTGCTCCGGTGTCGTCGCCGATGGCCGGTTGGTCCGGGTCGACGCCCGTAGCAGGTTCACTACGTTCGGTAGGCGGGTTAAGCGCAGGGCCCTCACGTCGGCTATCTACGGTGGGGTCCTCTGGCTCGACAACGTCAGGCGTGCTGGTACCAGGACGCTCCGGCGTGGCGATTTCCGGCGGGGCTTGGTCGTTCCGGCCGCACTTGTAGGGCACGGGTGGTGGAGGTGCCTGTGAAGGTTTCTTCCCGGGATTCGCCTGGGCCCAGGTGTTCTTCCACGCGTTGTTGTAGGCCGCGGTCTCGCGCTTGCAGCGTTCGGCTGGCGTTTCCGCGTTCGCCGGCGGCGTGATCACGACGACGAGCATGATCATGACCGCGATGGTTGCCGCCACGCTCGCTGCGGACCAGAACAGACTTCTGAGTCTGGTGATGTTGTTCATGGCCCAGCTCAGATCCGGCTGGTGGCGCCGTGGGCGTAGTGCATGTACACCCCGGTATCAGTTGTGGCCGAAATTTTGGCGAACGGCCGTACCGAGATCGACTGCTGGGCGGCGGTCGACGGGATAGTGATGCTCTCGCGGGTCTGGTACGTCTTGGCCGCGGCCGGTCCGCCGGCCACCAACGCGGTCATCGTTGGTGCGCCGAGTAGGGCGAACAGCAGGGTGAAACGTCGTCTCATCCCCCAAATTGTGGTGTTTCCAATGGTTGGTGAGCCCCCGACTGAGGGCGCGCAGCAACGATAGGAGAGCGAGGCCAACCCTCGGGGAGTAGAATCTGCAAAAGCGCAGGTAGATGGTAGGAAATAGAATTACGGTCCGGAATTTCTCGGACATGTGACCTGGGAAAACAGTTTCGCTCAGTCCGCCCCTGTAGTCTCGTTTTCCGGCGTAGGTAGCAGTGCGCGAAGGGCTAGTCGCGTCACTCGTGCGGTGTTCACGGCGATGTCGCTCCCGCGCGGTAGTTGAACGATTTCACGGTGGAGGCGCCGGCTCTCCAGATGCGGCGGATCCAACTGCTGGCGGTGCTGGTGGCCGTGTTGGAAGTGCAGCACCGACGTGTTCCGTGTCCGGCGGACGAGGTGAATCCCGAACTGGATCGGCTGGACGAGGTGGCTGCGCACGCCCGTCTTGACCTCGGACTGGGTGGCCGGTTCAGATCGCGCATGCGACGACGGTGAGCGTGTACGCCAGGAACCGGGGTTGGTCAGGGCCATCATGGCCGATGCCCGCGGTCTCCGTTGCCGAAGGTCCGTGGGATGGTCACGATGCTGTGAGAATTGATCTATCCGCTATCGATGTGAGGGCTGCTGCATGGAACTGACGGAGTCGAGAGAGCGCGCGTCGGCGTGCACGGTCGACTTGATCGAGTATGTCCAATCGGGCGGTGATGTACGAGGCATCGAGGAACGGATCGAGGCACTGGACTTGCCCGACGAGAATCTCGATGATGCGTTCGATCTGATTCTGATGGATATTTATGGCGCCGCTGCGGGGTATGTGAAAACCGTCTTGCCTGATGGGTCCTCGGAGGAGCGAATACAGACGTTCATATCCGTCACTGCGGGGATACTTGAGCAGGTCGCAGGAGTCGGGCGCTCATACGTCGAAGCAATGATCGACCACATCCTCGGCCGCGGACCGGCCCTTCCCGACTCAATCAATGACATCGCTGGATACCTTGCCTACTGCGCTCTGTTGAGTCCGACCGACCGGGGTGAGCTGGCTCAACTGCGGACAGAGGTGCGGGGAGCGCTGGAGCAGAATTCGATGCTGAAGGGGACGTCGTGAGTGAAGGAATCGGCAACGATCAGGTCACTGCGCAGTGGCTGGGCGCCCTCGTCGAAGCCGCTCAGAAGGGCCGCCTCCCGACGGTGCTCGATGATCTGACGAAGAACGGCAACGGCCGGCTCATGACGTCCATCGAGGCGGCTCTGTGGGCGACGGCCTCGATCCAATTCCGGGAGCAGGTCGGGAATCCGCCGGCGGGAGCGACTTCCGGCGAGATCGCGCAGTGGTTGTTCGTCATGGCCGGAGGGCGGGCCAGTGGGCGCATCGTGATGCGGGAATGGCACGGGGTCGTTGCCGGTGCGCTGGGCGAGTTCATCGGCGCGCCACCGGTGCGGGACCGGCGCCGAATCGAACTGCTCGTCGTCCTGGTGTCGCTGCTGGAGATCCAGGCGCGGCGGGTTCCGTTCCCGATGGCCCAGGTGCATGCCGAAGCCGAGCGGCTCGGCGCGGAGGCGGAGCAATCCGGTCGCGGTTCAGGACTGGTCGGCCGTATCGCCTCGCGTGCCTACCGGTCGAGGTGGGAGCGCCTCAGATCGCATACTGGAAAACAGTGAGCATGTAGGCCCCGAACCAGGCGCTGGCCAGGACCACCGGGGTCAGCACGGCGGCGGCCACCGCCGGCCGCTGCCGGGACAGCAGCAGCGCCGGGGGGATCAGCACCACGAAGGCCGGCAGCAGCAGCCGGGCCCGGCTCATCATCAGGCCGCTCGACAGCACGATCGAGGCGATCACCAGGCCGGCGTAGGCGAGCACCGGCCAGGGCAGCCGGTCGGCGAAACTCCAGGCCAGCAGCGCCAGGGTCGCCAGCATGATCAGCGCGGTCGCGATCGGCGCGAAGCTCTCCTGTGCGGTCAGTGCGTCGACGACGAAGCGCCAGGCGGCCGCACCGAGGTCGAAGCGGGTGTCCCAGCCCTGAGTCTGGATCTGGAACCAGCCGCCGAGCGAGCCGGTCTGCACGGCGACGTACCCCAGGTAGCCGACATAGCCGAGCGGGGCCAGGGCGATCGCCGCCCACGCCCGAGGTCCGTCCCGGCGGGCGAGCAGCGCCGCCACCATCACCACAGCGATCACTGCGACGCCGGTCGGGCGGACCAGGCCGATCGCCAGGGCCGCCAGCCCGGCCGGGATCCACTGGCGCTCGAGCGCCCAGACCAGCGCCCACGCCGCCAGCGCGCAGAACAGCGCCTCGGTGTAGGCCAGGTTCAGCACCACCGCCATCGGCGCCGCCGCGAACAGCACCACCAGGATCAGGCCGGTGCGTTCGGCGTCGCCGCGACCGACCCGGCGTGCGCAGAACGCGCCGAGCCGCGCGACGCCCAATGCGGCGAGCACCCCGAAGATCACGTTGGCGGCGATCGCCGCGGCGAAGAAGCCGACGCCGGGGATCCGTCCGAGCAGGGCCACCACCAGCGGGAAGCCGGGGAAGAAGGCGTAGCCGGTCTGCTCGGTGTGCACGCCCTGGGCGTCGGTCAGGTTGGCGGGCAGGTCCCGGTAGCCGTGCTCGGCGATGGCCAGCAGCCACTGGCCGTCCCACTTGGCCAGCACCGATTCCAGCGACATGCCGTGCTGCGCGGCCATCAGCGCCAGCACCAGCATTCCGATCGCCCGGACCGCGAGGAAGGCCAGTACGGTCAGCGGCCACGCCGCCGCGGCCGGGCGGGCGAGGCCCGGGGCCGATGCGGTCGTCACGTCGGCGATGGTACGCAGGGCCGCTCGACTTCTTCGCCGCGAGCCCAGCCCGGTACAGTTACCCGGGTAAACGGCAGGTGAGTACAGGAAGGCCCCCGACGTGGCACTGGTGGTCCAGAAGTACGGTGGCTCGTCGGTGTCGGACGCGGAGCGGATCCGGCGCGTCGCCGAGCGCATCGTCGAGACCAAGCGAGCGGGCAACGACGTGGTCGTCGTCGCCTCGGCGATGGGTGACACCACCGACGACCTGCTCGATCTGGCCGAGCAGGTCAACCCGAATCCGCCGCAGCGCGAGATGGACATGCTGCTCACCTCCGGCGAGCGGATCTCCAATGCGCTGCTGGCGATGGCGATCGAGGCGCTCGGTGAGCAGGCGCAGAGTTTCACCGGCTCGCAGGCCGGCGTCATCACCACCTCCAGCCACGGCAAGGCCAAGATCATCGACGTGACCCCGGGCCGCGTCCGCAGCGCGCTCGACGACGGCAAGATCGTCATGGTCGCCGGCTTCCAGGGCGTCGCCCAGGACACCAAGGACGTCACCACCCTGGGCCGCGGCGGCAGCGACACCACGGCCGTCGCCCTGGCCGCGGCGCTGGATGCGGACGTCTGCGAGATCTACACCGACGTCGACGGCATCTATACGGCCGACCCGCGGATCGTTCCCGACGCCCGCCATCTGGATAAGGTCTCCTTCGAGGAGATGCTCGAGATGGCCGCCTGCGGCGCCAAGATCCTGATGCTGCGCTGCGTGGAGTACGCGCGCCGCTACAACGTTCCCGTTCATGTGCGCTCGTCGTACTCGACCAAGCCCGGCACCCTGGTGTCCGGATCGATGGAGGACATCCCCGTGGAAGAAGCGATTCTCACCGGCGTGGCGCACGACCGCAGCGAAGCCCAGGTGACGATCTTCGGCATCGACGACGAGCCGGGCTACGCCGCCAAGGTCTTCCGGGCCGTGGCCGACGCCGACATCAACATCGACATGGTGCTGCAGAACATCTCGGAAGTGAAGACGGGTAAGACCGACATCACCTTCACGCTGCCCAAGGAGCTGGGCGAGACCGCGCTGGAGAAGCTGAGCGAGCTGAAGGACGAGATCGGCTTCTCGGAGATCAAGCTCGACGAGAACATCGGCAAGGTCTCGCTGGTGGGCGCGGGCATGAAGAGCCACCCGGGCGTCATCGCGACCTTCTGCGAGGCGCTGGCCGACGCCGGCGTCAACATCGAACTGATCTCCACCTCGGAGATTCGCATCTCGGTGCTGTGCCGCGACGACCAGCTCGACGACGCAGTCCGCGCGCTGCACAAGGCATTCGACCTGGGTGGCGAAGAAGAGGCCGTCGTGTACGGCGGAACGGGGCGATAGCCATGGCACGCATCGGAGTGGTCGGCGCGACCGGTCAGGTCGGCGGCGTCATGCGGACGCTGCTGGAGCAGCGCGACTTCCCGGCCGACGAGGTCCGGTTCTTCGCCTCGGCGCGCTCGGCCGGGCGCACCCTGCCGTGGCGCGGCGGCGAGATCGTCGTCGAAGACGCCGCTACCGCCGATCCGAGCGGTCTGGACATCGCCCTGTTCTCGGCGGGCGCGACCATGTCGCGCGTGCAGGCGCCGCGCTTCGCCGCGGCCGGGGCCACCGTGATCGACAACTCGTCGGCCTGGCGCAAGGACGACGACGTCCC
>CAZEOP010000153.1:0-8081 GCA_964513715.1 uncultured Gordonia sp. | reverse complement strand
CCGCCCGGGACGCGGCGCAGCTGCCGTTCGGTTCGGTGCTGCGCGGCTCGGCCGCACCGACGCTGACTCGCTGGCGGCGCCGTGACCCCGACTCCGACCCCGGCCCGGTGCTGCTGGAGTCCGGCACACTGCCGGGCACGGGCCTGCGCTGGCGGCTCACCGCACCGATCGGCGCCGCCGGGGCGCCGGTGCGGATCGCGGTGATCCCCGAAGCGAACCTCTGGTTCGACCGCCGGGACCTGCCGGGGGTGCTGGCCCGCACGCACCCGGACGCCCCGGTCGCCCTGCTGGGCATCGACGCGCCCGTGGAGCCGGCCGCGCGGATCGCCCAGCTCGGCGCGAACCGCGAGGTGATCGCCGCGATCGCCGACCTCCTGCCACGGGCCCGGCAGATCCTCGGCGACGGAGCCGCCCCCGCGGTGTGGGCCGGGCAGAGCCTGGGCGGTCTCACCGCGCTGGCCGCCGCGGCCTGGTGCGGCGAGGCCGTCGACGAGCTGATCGTGTATTCGCCGTCCCTGTGGTGGCGGCCGGGCCGCACCGCCCGCCCGGCGAACTGGACCGGTGAGCCCAGCTGGATCGCCGGGGAGCTCACGACGGCGCCGCCACGGCCACTGCGGCTGGCGGTCGGCGACTTCGAGGACCTGCTGGTCGGGCCGGTGGCGGAACTGGGGCACGAACTGATCGGCCGCGGCTGGCCGGTGACCGTGCGCCACTACGCCGGCGGGCACGATGCGGCGTGGTGGGCCGAATTGCTGCTCGACGACCTGGCCTGAGCGGCCCCGCCCAAACGCGCCGAACGCTCAGAGCTTGCTGATCTGCACGCTCATTCCCGGGTCGGTGGCCACGGTCAGCGGCGACGGCGGGGCTCCGCCGCCGATCACATGCGCGCCGAGGGTGGCGACCATCGCGCCGTTGTCGGTGCACAGCCGCGGCTTCGGCACCCGCAGCGCCACCCCGGCGGCGTCGGCGCGCTCCTGAGCCAGTTCCCGGATGCGCGAATTGGCCGTCGCCCCGCCGCCGAGCACCAGGGTATCCACGCCCCGCTCGGCGACCGCACGCATCGCCTTGGCGGTCAGCACGTCGGCCACGGCCTCCTGGAACGAGGCCGCCACGTCCGGCACCGACACCGGCCGGCCGGCGCGCACCTCACCCTCCACATAGCGGGCGACGGCGGTCTTCAGGCCGCTGAACGAGAAGTCGTACGGGGCATCCCGGGGTCCGGTCAGCCCGCGCGGGAAGGCGATGGCGGTCGGGTCGCCCTCGCGGGCCAGCCGGTCGATCACCGGACCGCCCGGATAGCCCAGGTCGAGCAGCCGCGCGACCTTGTCGAAGGCCTCCCCGGCCGCATCGTCGATGGTGGTGCCCAGTTCGTCGATCGGCCGGTCCAGCGAATCGATGCCGAGCAGGTGGGTGTGCCCGCCGGAGACCAGCAGCGCCACCGCCGGCGGCATCGGACCGTGCTCCAGGGTGTCGACCGCGACGTGCCCGCCCAGGTGGTTCACCGCGTACAGCGGCACGTCCCAGGCCAGCGCATAGGCCTTGGCCGCGGCCACGCCCACCAGCAGCGCACCTGCCAGGCCGGGCCCGATCGTCACGGCGATCGCATCGGGCCGGTCGATCCCCGCGCGCTCGCGGGCCCGCGACATGGTCGGGACCATCGCCTCCAGGTGGGCGCGCGAGGCCACCTCGGGGACGACTCCGCCGTAGCGGGCATGCTCGTCCTGGCTGGAGGCCACCTCGTCGGCCAGCAGCGTCGCCGATTCGCCGTCCCACTCGACGATGCCCACGCCGGTCTCGTCGCATGAGCTCTCGATTCCCATGACGATCATCGCTGGACCTCCTGATTCTCGCTGGCTTGATTTCCGCTGGCCGGGTTCTCGCTGACCGGCCCGGGCGGGGCGGGCCGCACCATGGTGAACGCATCGGCGCCGGACGGCTGATAGTAGTGGCGGCGCACCCCGGCCACCTCGAAGCCACAGCTGCGGTACAGCGCGATGGCCGGCTCGTTGTCGGTGCGCACCTCCAGGAATACCGGTGCCACCGCGGCATCGGCAATCCGCAGCAGCGCGGCCAGCAGCGCGCGGCCGCCGCCGCGGCCCTGATGGCCGGGATCGACGGCGATCGTGTGCACCTCGCACTCGTGCCCACCGGCCGGCCCCAGCACGCTGATCCCGGCATAGCCGCGCACCGGGCCGCCTGCGGCCTCGCGGAGCGCGAAGTAACGGTTGTACCCGGCGGCCAGCTCACTGACGAAGGCCTGCAGCGGCCACGGCGAGTCACCGGGGAAGAGTTCGGCCTCCAGTTCGGCGCAGCGCGGTAGATCGCGCGGGGTGAGGGCGTCGACCAGCATCTACAGCAGCGACTTCCGGCGCTGATCCTTCAGCTCCACGGCGTCCGGGCGGCGCAGGTACAGCGGCGTCAGCGGCGCCGGCGCGGCGCCGATCCCGGCGGCCACGGCCACCGGGGAGACCGCCACCGGGGACACGGCCACCAGCGCAGCGGCCGTCGGGGTGGTGGTCGCCGACACCGGCAGCCCGTAGCGCTCGGTAAAACCGGGGGTACCGGCGACGACGGCGGCCGCCCCGCGGTCGACGAGATCGGGGGCGCAGACGTCCGGGCCGGCCACCCGCTGCCCGTCGGCGTAGCGGGCCCAGTAGGCCTCGCGCCGGCGGGCATCGGTCACCACCAGCACCCCACCGGAATCGCTGCCGGACTCCTCGACGGCGGCGGCGATCGCGTCGAGCGTCCCCACCCCGTACACGGGGATGCCCAGCGCGTCGGCGTACGCGGCGGCCGTGGCCATGCCCACCCGCAGGCCGGTGAACGGACCGGGCCCCTGCCCCACCACCACGGCAGCCAGCTGATCGCCGCGCACCTCCGCCTCGGCCAGCACCTCGCGCATCAGCGAGGTGAGCACCTCGGCGTGCCGGCGGTGATCGTCGACGCGCCGCTGCGCCAGGGTCTCGGGTCCATCGGCGCCCACGCGCACCACTCCCACCACCACCGACGGCGTCGCGGTGTCGAGCGCCAGAATCAACGGTTCACTCATTGCTCACCCACTCCCAGGTCGCGGTGCGCACCTCGGAGCTGTCCGCACGTCGCAGCCGCACCAGCAGATACCGTTCCACGAGTCGTTCGGCGACGCCCTCGCCCCATTCGACGACGACCACCGAGTCGGCGAGGTCGGTGTCCAGGTCCAGGGCGTCCAGATCGTCCAGCCCGTCCAGGCGGTAGGCGTCGACGTGGATCAGCCCCGGTCCGCCACCTGGTCCGGGCCGGTGCTCGCGGGCGATGATGAAGGTGGGCGAGCTGACCCGGCCGGTCACCCCCAGGCCGGCGGCGATGCCGCGGGTCAGGGCGGTCTTGCCCGCCCCCAGCGGACCGTCCAGGATCACCAGGTCGCCGGCGCGCAGCGTGCCGGCCAGCTCCCGGCCCAGCGTCTCCGTGTCGGCGGTGTCCGGCAGGGTGCGGGCCCCGGCCGTCCCGCGTTCAGGCGCGTGCATCGCGGCTCCAGTACCAGCTCATCTTGGGCCGGCCGCGGGCCACCCGGGACCGCTTGACCAGGCTGTCGAGGGCGTCGTTCACCAGCTCCGGGTACTCCATCGGCAGCATGTGCCCGCAGCCCTCGCCGATCACCAGGCGCGAATCGTCGCCCAGCTCGGAGTACATGCGCAGCGAGTTGGGCAGCGGTGTCAGCCGGTCGACGTCCCCGCACATCACCGCGGTGGGCACCTGCGCGAGCACCGGCAACGCCGTCGACTCGTCGTGGCTCTCCAGGGCGTGCAGAAAGTTCACCATCGTCGAGATGGAGGTGTTCTGGATCATCGACTCCACCGCGTGCCCGGCGGCGGGGCTGTAGTAGTCGGGACCGAAGCTCGCGGCCACCAACACCGGCTCCACCGCCTGCCGGGTGATGCCGCGGCCAGCCTGCACCAGCCGCGGGAAATACCGGACCGAGACGCGCAGCGCGTCGACGATCGGATTGTTCAGGCCCTCGCCCAGGCCGGCCTCGGTGATGCCGCGGGCGGCAGTGGAGATCAGCGCGACTCCGGTCACCCGGCCCTTGTAGCCGAACAGTTCGGGATGGCTGCGGGCCAGCGCCATGATCGTCATGCCGCCCATCGAGTGCCCCACCAGCACGATGGGCCCGGTCGGGGCGACGGCCCGGATCACCGCCGCGAGATCCTCGCCGAGCTGCGGGATGGAGCAGCTGGCCTTCGGCGCCGGATCACTGCGCCCGTGTCCGCGCTGGTCGTAGAAGACCAGCTTGAGGCGCCGGTCCGCCCAGCGCTCGGCGAGGCCGTAACGCTGAAAGTGCCACGAGGCCATCCGCAGGGTGAAGCCGTGGACGAAGATCACCGTCAGATCCACCGGCCGGGCATCGTCCTCGCCGGTGACGTGGGTGCGCACGGCCAGCGCCACGCCGTCGTCGGCGATCACGGTCTGCGACTCGTCGCCGTAGATGGCCTTGAAGTCGACGTCGGCGTGCGGGTCGACGGCGGTGCCCTCCTTGCGGCGACGCCGGCGACGGCGGACGTTGCCGCCCAGCGTCGCGCCCAGCGAGCCGACGTCCTTGAGGCCCGACGACCACGCTGCCTGGGCCTTGGAGTTCTGCGCCGTCGGATCCAGGACCGCCGCCTCTTCGGCCCGCTGTTCTTCGGCCCGCTGGTCTTCGGCCCGTTGGTCTTCGGGGCGCTGGTCTTCGGGGTGCTGTTCCTGCTGTTCCTCGGTCACCGCGCGGTCCTTCCCGCGGCACCGGTGTACCGCCGCTGAGCGCGACCCCGCACCCCGGTGACGATCTCGTAGTCGATGGTCCCGATGGCATCGGCCCAGTCCGTCGCGGTCTGGGCGCCGGACGCGTGCGGCCCGAAGAGCACCGCGCGATCGCCCTCGGACACGCCGCCGCCGTCGGCCCCGAGGTCGACGACGAACTGGTCCATGCAGACCCGGCCGACCGCCGGGAAGCGCCGGCCGCCGATGGCCACCTCGAAACGCCCGGACAGCAGCCGCGGGACGCCGTCGGCGTAGCCCGCGGGAATCACCGCGATGACGGTGTCGCGCGGGGCGGTCCACCGGTGGTTGTACGAGACGCCCTGCCCGGCCGGGATGGCCTTGACCAAGCCCACCTGCGCGTTCAGCGTCATCGCCGGGGTCAGGCCGAAGTCGCCGCGCTCGGGCACCGGCGAATAGCCGTAGATCGCGATGCCGGCCCGCACCACGTCGCGTGCCAGGTCGGGCCGGGTCAGTGCGGCCGCCGAGTTGGCCAGGTGGGTCAGCGCGGGCGGTGCGCCGAGTGCGGCCAGGTCGGCGGTGGCGGCATCGAGGCGCTGCGCCTGCAGTGAGTTCAGCGGATGCTCGGGCTCGTCGCCGAACGCGAGGTGGCACATCGTCGCCCGCAGTTCCACGGCGCCCTCGGCGACGGCCGCGGCCAGGTCGCGGGCGGTCTGCGGCCATTCGTCGGGCGCGATGCCGCTGCGGCCGAGGCCGGTGTCGATCTTCGCGGTCACCACCGCGGGAGTGCCGGCCGCTCGCGCCGCAGCGACGACGGCGGCGAGTTGGCGCGGCGAGGAGACCGCGATGCCCACACCCGCGGCGATCCCGGCGGTGAAGTCGGTGTCCGGGGTGTGCAGCCAGGAGGTGATCGTGGCGTCGATGCCGGCGGCGCGCAGCGCCAGGGCCTCGGTGAGGTGGGCGACGCCCAGCTCACCGGCCCCGCCGGCCAGCGCGGCTCGCGCCACCGGCACCGCACCGTGCCCGTAGCCGTCGGCTTTGACCACCGCCATCACCGCGGTGCCCGCGACATCGGCCACCACGCCGGTGTTGCGGGCGATCGCGTCGAGGTCGACGGTGGCGGCCAGGGCGGGTTCGGATTCGGCGGATTCGGTCATCGGTGTCATTGTCGTCCCCCGCCGAGTGCGCGCAGGGCGCGGGGCACCGCGGCCACCAGCTCGGAGGCGCCGATCGCCGCGCCGTCGGCGGCGATCTGGGCGGCCCGCGCGTGGGCGCGGGCGGCCATCGCGCCGGCCTCGCGCGGCGCGATTCCGGCCGCGAGCAGCGCTCCGGCCATCCCGGAGAGCACGTCCCCGGCGCCGGCGGTAGCGGCCCACGAGCTGCCGGCGTCGTTGCCGAGTACCCGGCCGTCGGGGTCGGCGACCAGCGTCACCCGCCCCTTGAGTAGCACGGTGACCCCGAGCTCGGCGGCCAGGGCCCGGACCGCGCCCGGCCGGTCGGCGGGCAGCGGCTGCCCGGACAGCCGGGCGAACTCCCCGGCGTGCGGGGTGAGCAGGGTCGGTGCGGTGCGGCCGGCCAGCAGCGCGCGATCACGCGCCAGCAGCGTCAGGCCGTCGGCGTCGACGAGGACCGGGACCGGTGCGGCCAGGACGCGGGCCAGCAGCTGCGCCGCGGCAGCGTCGGTGCCCATGCCCGGTCCCACCACCCAGGCCTGCACGGTGCCCGCCTCGGCGAAGTCGGTCACCGCCACCACCTCCGGGCGATGCGCGATCACCTGCGGGGCCGCTCGACCCACGAATCGGGTCATCCCCGACGTGGCGGCGACGGCGCCGGCCGTGCACAGTACGGCGGCGCCGGGGTACGCGGCCGAACCGGCGACGATGCCGACCACGCCCTGCGTGTACTTGTCGTCCGCGGGGCCCGGACGCGGCCAGCGGGCCGCGACCTCCGCGTCAGTCAGGCTCGCCACGGCCGGCGGGCACGCGTCGGCGGGTGCGGGCAGGTCGATCGGCAGGTCGATCACCTCGACGCGGCCGCACTGCGGCGCGGCCAGCAGGTGCGCCAGCCGCGGCGCCCCGAAGGTTACCGAGACGTCGGTGCTCACCGAGGGACTGTGCACCTGCCCGGTGTCCGGATCGATGCCCGAGGGCAGGTCCACCGCGAGCACCGGGGTTCCGGCCACGGCGTCGAAGGCGGCGGCCGCGGCCGGGCGCAGCGGGCCCCGCCCGCCCAGACCGACGACGGCGTCGATCACCAGGTCGGTGCCGGCCGCCAGGCGTTCGACGATGCGGCCCCCGGCGGCGGTGAAGGCCGCCAGTCCCCCGGCGTGCGCGGCGTCCGGCGCCAGCAGCACGGCGTCGACCGCGACGCCGCGGCGGACCAGCATCGCCCCCGCGTAGAGGGCGTCGCCGCCGTTGTTTCCGGCGCCCACCACCAGGCCGACGCGCCGGCCGTAGACCCCGCCGCTGCGGGCAGCGAGTTCGGCGGCGGCCACCCGCGCCACACCGTGCGCGGCGCGGGCCATCAGGGCCCCGCCGGTGAGCAGGTGTCCGGTGGCCTCTTCGGCGGCGCGGATCTGGGCCGCGGAGTAGTAGCCGATCACGGCTACTCCACCGTCACCGACTTCGCCAGGTTCCGCGGCTTGTCGACGTCGTAGCCGCGTTCCTGCGCGACGGTCGCCGCGAAGACCTGCAGCGGCACCGTGGAGACCAGGGGCTGCAGCAGAGTCGGCGTGTGCGGGATCGGGATGAAGTGATCGGCGACGGCGCGGGCGCCCTCGTCGTCGGGTTCGGCGATGATGATGGTGCGGGCGCCGCGCGCCTGGATCTCGCGCACATTGCTGATCATCTTCGAGTGCAGGACCGGGCGGCCCTCGGGTGAGGGCATCACGACGATCACCGGCAGGCCGTCCTCGATGAGAGCGATCGGGCCGTGCTTCAGTTCGCCGGCGGCGAAGCCCTCGGCGTGGATGTAGGCCAGCTCCTTGAGCTTGAGCGCACCCTCCAGGGCCACCGGATAGCCGACGTGCCGGCCTAGGAACAGCACGGTGTTGCTGGCGGCGTACTCGCGGCCCAGCGCGCGCACCGGCTCCATCTGCTCCAGGACCTTTTCCACGGCCTGCGGCACGGCTTCGAGAGCGCGGAACTCGGCGACCACCTCGTCCGGGTACTTGGTGCCCACGGCCTGCGCCAGTGCCAGGCCCACCATGTAGGCGGCGGCGATCTGCGCCAGGAAGCACTTGGTGGAGGCCACGCCGATTTCCGGACCGGCGTGCGTGTAGAGCACGGCATCGGATTCGCGCGGGATCTGGGCGCCGTTGGTGTTGCAGATGGCCAGCACGCGGGCCTTCT
>CAZEOP010000152.1:0-8231 GCA_964513715.1 uncultured Gordonia sp. | reverse complement strand
CCCTTGTTGTTGCTGACTGTGCCGCCCTCGGTGATGCGGCAGATCACGTCATTGCCCTCGACGGCCTCGACCGTCATCCCGACCTTGCCGTCGTCCACCAGCAGCCGGTCGCCCGGCTTGGCATCCTCGGCGAGCTGCTTGTACGTCGTGGACACCCGGTCGTGCGTGCCGAGCACATCGTCGACGGTCACCCGGATCAGCTCACCGGTCTTCCAGTCGACGGCGCCGTTCTCCCGGCCGTTGTCCTCGAACTTGCCCAGCCGGATCTTCGGTCCCTGCAGGTCGGCCAGGACTCCGACCGGCCGGCCGGCGATGTCGGCGGCCGCGCGCACGGCCTCGTACACCGCGCGGTGGTCTTCGTGGGTGCCGTGGCTGAAGTTCATCCGGGCGACGTTCATCCCGGCCTTCACCAGTTCGACGAGGCGCTCCTGAGTGTTGGTCGCAGGGCCGAGGGTGCAGACGATCTTGGTTCGACGAGTCACCCCGCCAAGGCTAGTCGCTCGGCGCTGAACCTTCTCCGCGAACCTCCGTGTCGTCGGCGGAGGCGATCTCCGCCACATCGGCGGTCGCCGATTCGACGATGACCATCGACGTCTCCGAGTCGGCGAGCTGCACCTGGCGGATCTCGATGCCGCCCGCATCGGCAGGTACATCCGGATCGGGCACGGTGGTCACCGTCGCGGACACGACGGTCTCGGGCTCCGCGATCTCAGGCTCGACAGTCTCGGACTCGACGGTCTCGGGCTCCGCGGCCTCGGGCTCGGGCTCGGGCTCGACAGTCTCGGACTCCCCAGTCTCAGGCTCCCCGGTCTCGGGCTCCGTGCCCTCAGGCTCCGCGCCCTCAAGCTCCGCGATCTGAGCCTCCGCCGCGTCCCCTGCGGTGTCCGGTGCCGCGTCCCCTGCGGTGTCCGGTGCCGCGGGCGCCGACGCCGCGGCGGCCGTCTGACCCTGCAGCTCGGCGATCGTCAGGACCTCCACGGGCGCAGCCGGTGCAGGCTGCTCGCCGACCGGTTCGTCGACCACCTGATCCTCGATCACCTGGCCCTCGACGGCCACCTCTTCGGTCGACTGTTCGCCGGTCGCCGGCTCGTCGATCCCCGGATCGGGTGCACCCTCGGTCAACACATCTGCCTCGTCCAGGCCGGTCGGCACCGGCGGCTCACCCGCTGGCGCCGCGGCCGCCCATCGACTGTCGTCGGCGGCCTCCGGCGCCTCGTCGGCAACCCGCGTCGCAGCGACCGCCGTCGCCGCCGCCTCAGTCGCCGCCGCCTCAGTCACCACCGTCTCGTCGGCTCCCGTCTCCGGAGCTCCCGGAGCATCGGTCAGCGGCTCGACGTACCCGGCCTCGACGATCCCCGGCGGGACGTAGCCCACCTCGCCCTGGGCCGCCAGTTCCTCGGCGCGGCGCGGCCAGTACATCGACAGCCCGGTCTCCCGGCCCTTGGGCGCCATCACGAAGTACAGGGCGGCACAGAGGAAGACCACCGCGGCGGTGAACAGGTTGATGCGCAGGCCCAGGACGTGCGTCGCCGGATCGGTGCGCAGCAGTTCCACTCCGAAGCGGCCGACGCTGTAGCCGGCGACGTAGAGCGCGAAGAGCCGGCCGTGGCCGATGCGGAACTGCCGGTCGACGATCACCAGCAGAATCACCACGAGCACGTTCCACAGCAGCTCGTAGAGGAAGGTCGGGTGCACCACGCCGAGCACGACGCCGTTCGACGTCCCCTCCATCAGGTAGCACTGGTCGTTGGCCAGCGAGGTGCAGCCGACGTAGCCGTCGGCGTCCACGCGCTGGTAGATCTCCAGACCCCAGGGCAGCGTCGTGGGGCCGCCGAAGAGCTCCTGGTTGAAGTAGTTGCCGAGCCGGCCGATGGCCTGCGCCAGCAGAATCGCCGGGGCGATGGCATCGCCGAAGGACGGCAGCTTGATGCCCTTGAACCGGCAGCCGATCCACGCGCCGAGCGCACCGAACAGCACCGCACCCCAGATGCCCAGGCCGCCGTCCCAGATGGCGATGGCCCCGGACAGTCCCTTGCCGTTGTCGCCGAAGTAGCGGTACCAGTCGGTCGCGACGTGGTAGATCCGGCCGCCGATCAGCCCGAAGGGCACCGCCCACAGCGCCACGTCCAGGACGTCGCCGGGCTGCCCGCCGCGCGCACGCCACCGACGATCGCCCCACCAGACGGCGACGATGATGCCGATGATGATGCACAGGGCGTAGGCCCGGATCGGCAGCGGACCGAGGTGCCACACGCCTTGCGGCGGGCTCGGCAGATACGCGAGAAGGGTGGTGTCGCTCACGCGTGCCACCCTAACGGACTAGCCGCTGCGCCCGGCGCGCACACCCTCGGCGAGTTCGGTGACCAGCGCGGCCACCGCCGCCTCGCCCTGCTCGATCGCCGAGACGATGGCCGAGCCGACGATCACGCCGTCGGCATAGCCGGCGATCTCGGCGGCCTGCGCGCCGTTGCGCACGCCGAGCCCCACCCCGATCGGAATCTGCGAGTGCTCGCGGATGCGGGCGCACAGCTCCGGTGCCATCGACGACACCGAATCCCGCGCGCCGGTCACACCCATGGTGGAGGCCGCGTAGACGAAGCCGCTGCAGTGATCGATGGTCATGGCGAGCCGCTCGGGCGTGGACGACGGCGCCACCAGGTAGATCCGGTCCAGCGCGTGGGCGGCCGAGGCCTCCTCCCATTCCGCGCCCTCCTCCGGGATGAGATTCGGCGTGATGACCCCGACACCGCCGGCCGCAGCCAGATCGCGCGCGAAGGCGTCGACGCCGTAGCGCAGCACCAGGTTCCAGTAGGTCATCACCACGGGCCGAGCGCCGGCGTCAGCGACGGTCTCCGCCGCGGCGAAGACGTCGCGCACCCGGGTGCCGGCGGCCAGCGCGGTCTGCGCGGCCCGGGCCACGGTGGGCCCGTCCATCACCGGGTCGGAGTAGGGGATGCCGATCTCGACGATGTCGCAGCCGGCGGTCACCATGGTGCGCAGCGTCTGCAGCGAGTCCGGCACCGTCGGATAGCCGACCGGCGTGTAGCCGATCAGCGCGGCACGGTTCTCGGCGCGGCACGCGGCGAAGGTGTCGGCGAGCCGCGACGGCGGGGCGGGCTGGGGGCTCATGCGCCGGTCTCCTTCTCCACGGCCGGCGCGACCTCGCGCTGCTCGGCCTTCTTGCGTTCGGCGTATTCGAACTCCGACGGCGGCTTGCCGAGGAGGCCGAACCACTGCGCCGCGGTGTCCATGTCCTTGTCGCCGCGGCCGGACAGATTGACCACCACGATGGCGCCCTCACCCAGCTCGCGGCCGAGTTTCAGCGCCCCCGCCACGGCGTGTGCGGACTCGATGGCCGGGATGATGCCCTCGCAGCGTGAGAGCAGCGCGAGGGCATCCATCGCCTCGGCGTCGGTCACCGGGCGGTACTCGGCGCGGCCGATCTCCCGCAGGTAGGCGTGCTCGGGCCCGACGCCCGGGTAGTCCAGACCGGCCGAGATGGAATGGGACTCGATGGTCTGGCCGTCCTCGTCCTGCAGCAGGTACGAGTACGCGCCCTGGAAGGCGCCCGGGCTGCCGCCGGTGAAGGTGGCCGCATGCCGCCCGGTGTCCACGCCGTCGCCGCCGGCCTCGAAACCCACCAGCCGCACGGCCGCGTCGTCGATGAACGGGTGGAAGATGCCGATGGCATTGGAGCCGCCGCCGACACAGGCGGTGACCGCGTCGGGCAGCCGGCCGGCCTGCTCGAGGATCTGCGCCCGCGCCTCCATGCCGATGATGCGCTGCAGATCGCGCACCATCATCGGGAAGGGGTGCGGCCCGGCGGCGGTACCGAAGCAGTAGTAGGTGGAGTCGGCATTGCTGACCCAGTCGCGCAGCGCCTCGTTGATGGCGTCCTTGAGGGTGGCCGAGCCGGTCTCCACGGCCACCACGTCGGCGCCGAGCAGGCGCATCCGGGCCACGTTGAGCGCCTGCCGTTCGGTGTCCACCCGGCCCATGTAGATGACGCACTCCAGGCCGAGCAGCGCGCACGCCGTGGCGGTGGCAACACCGTGCTGGCCGGCGCCGGTCTCGGCGATGACCCGCGTCTTACCCATCCGGGTGGCGAGCAGCGCCTGGCCGAGGACGTTGTTGATCTTGTGCGAGCCGGTGTGGTTGAGGTCCTCGCGCTTGAGGAAGATCCGGGCGCCGCCGGCCTCGACGGTCAGCCGTTCGGCCTCGTAGAGGGGCGACGGCCGGCCGGTGTAATCGCGGGCCAGCGCGTCGAGCTCGGCGAAGAAGCCGTCGTCGGTGCGCAGCTTCTCGTAGGTGGCCGTGGTCTCCTCGATCACCGCCATCAGCGCCTCGGGCACATGCCGCCCGCCGAAGACGCCCCAGTGGCCCAACTCGTCGGGTCCGATCTCGGAGCGCTGCGCGATGCCGTCGCTGGCCCGGGGGAAACGATTCTCAGTCACAATTCACTCTTCCTGGTGCGAAGCCCGTTTCGTGCGGATCCGGTACGCCGCCGCGGTCCTCGATCGTCGAACGCCGCCACCGGGCCGCCGATGTCAGTGCGAGGGCTTGGGGCACGACGGATGCGTGCCCGCGGTCACCAGGTCGGACACCGCCTGGCGCGGGTCGCCGCTGGTGACCAGGCCCTCGCCGACGAGCACCGCGTCGGCGCCGGCACCGGCGTAGGCCAGCAGATCGGCCGTGCCGCGCACACCCGACTCGGCCACCTTGATCACCTTCGACGGCAGGCCCGGGGCGATGCGACCGAAGCAGTCGCGGTCCACCTCGAGGGTCTTCAGATTCCGGGCGTTCACCCCGACCACGGTGGCGCCGGCCTCCAGGGCCCGGTCCGCCTCTTCTTCGGTGTGCACCTCGACGAGCGCGGTCATACCCAGCGACTCGGTCCGGTCCAGCAGCGAGGCCAGCACCTTCTGCTCCAGCGCGGCCACGATCAGCAGGATCACATCGGCACCGTGCGCGCGGGCCTCGTGGATCTGGTACGGCCCGACGATGAAGTCCTTGCGCAGGATGGGGATGTCGACCGCGGCGCGCAGGGCATCCAGATCGGCCAGGCTGCCGCGGAAACGGCGCTCCTCGGTCAGCACGCTGATGATGCGGGCGCCGCCGGCCTCGTAGGCGCGGGCCAGATCGGCCGGGTCGGGGATGTTTGCCAGTTCGCCCTTCGACGGGCTGGCGCGCTTCACCTCGGCGATGACGCCGATACCGGGCTGATGCAGCGCGGCGAGCGCGTCGCGCGGCTCCCCGGCCCGCTCGGCGGCGAGCTTGACGGCCGCGAGATCGAGCACCGACTCGCGTGCGGCGACGTCGGCTTTCACACCCTCGATGATCGAGTCGAGTACCGTACCGCCACTCACGTCGGCGTTCCCCTTTCGTCCGGTCGTCGGTGCGCTGATGTGCACCCCAGCCTAGAGACCGCCGGAATCGCTCAGACGGCCGGGTCGTCGGTGGGGTCGACGCCGTGATCGAGGGAGTCCCAGAGATCCCGCTCACTCGGCGCCCCGACCTGCCCCGCCGCCGGGGGCACCGATCCGCCGGCCTGCTGCGCCTCGCGTTCGGCGAAGACGCGACGCTCCAGCTCCTCGCGGCGCGCGGCCGGGGTGGTGTACTTCGAGGAGCGGCGCTCACCGCCGCCGGCCCGGAGCATGGCGATCGCCGCGGCCACGGCGGCCACCGCGCACACCAGCAGCAGCACGCCGGGCAGGGTGGCCGTGGTGACCGCCACCACCTCGTAGCGGGCGGCCAGGTCGATGACGCGGGCGGCGTACAGATTGTTGGCCCCGCTGCCGAGCAGCGAGATGGCCGGGATCGCGACGGCGATGCCGAGCAGGGCGACGAGGACGGCGACGATCCGGACCGCGATGCCGCGGAAGAAGAACTGCACGGCCCCGGCCACCAGCAGAACGACGGCCACCGCCACCAGCCAGGGGCTCCAGTCCGCGCCGTGCACGTCGAAGGTCCGCGGCTCGGACATCCCGTCTTCGGCGTAGACCCTGGCCCACGTCATGCGCGAGGCGATCCAGACACCCAGCGCGGCCAGGATCAGCAGAATCGCGGCGATCACCTGGGGCTTGCGGTTCATCGTCACGTCTCCTTCTCGGTCACCGGGGGCCCAAGCACCGGGGGCCCGGTCACCGGGGGCTCGGTCACCGGGGTCATGGTTCCGGCGGCGGCGACGGCTTTCAGCACCGCCATCGCCTTGTTGCGGGCCTCGGTGTATTCGTATTCGGCGTCACTGTCGGCCACCACGCCGGCTCCGGCCTGGACGTAGGCGCGGCCCGGGGTCATCAGCGCGGTGCGGATAGTGATGGCGGTGTCGGCATCACCGGCGAAGTCGAGGTAGCCGACGATGCCGCCGTACAGGCCACGGCGGGTCAGCTCGCTGGCCTCGATCAGCTCCATGGCGCGCACCTTGGGCGCCCCGCTCAGCGTGCCGGCCGGGAAACAGGCAACCACCGCGTCGAGCGCCCGCTGGCCGTCGCGCAGCCGGCCCGACACCGTCGACACCAGGTGCATGACGTGGCTGTAGCGCTCCACCCGGCGGTAGTCGGTCACCCGCACCGTGCCCGGCTCGCAGACCCGGCCCAGATCGTTGCGGCCCAGGTCCACCAGCATCAGGTGCTCGGCGTTCTCCTTCTCGTCCTCGATCAGCCCCTTGGCCAGCAGCACGTCCTCCTCCTCGGTGGCGCCGCGCCACCGGGTGCCGGCGATCGGATGCGTCGTGGCCACCCCGTCGTGCACGGTGACCAGTGCCTCGGGCGACGAGCCGACGATCGCGAAGGGCTTCGCGCCGACGCCCGATCGGCCCGCGGCGGGCAGCCGGAGCAGGTACATGTACGGGCTGGGATTGGAGGCGCGCAGCACCCGGTAGACGTCGATCGGGTCGGCAGCGGTGTCGATCTCGAAGCGCATCGACGGCACCACCTGGAAGGCCTCGCCCGCACCGATCGCCTCGATCAGGTCGTCGACGATCGGGGTGAACTCGGCCAGCGAGCGCTGACAGGTGTACTCCGGCTCGGGCCGGGTGAACGCCGCGACGGTCGACGGGGCGGGCGCCGCGAGCGCCGCGGTCATCGTGTCCAGCCGGGCGACCGCGTCGTCGTAGGCCTCGTCGGCCCGCTCGTCGCTGCCGTCGAAGTTGATCGCATTGGCGATCAGCGTGATGGTGCCCTCGTGATGGTCGAAGGCCGCCAGGTCGGCCGCCAGCAGCCAGAACATGTCCGGCAGACCGAGATCGTCGACCGTGGTCTCCGGCAGGCGCTCCAGTCGGCGCACGAAGTCGTAGGCCATGAAGCCCACGAAACCGCCGGTGAGCGGCGGCAGGCCGGGCAGCGGATCGGTGTGCAGCAGCCGCAGCGACGCCGCCAGGGCCTCGAGGGGGTCGCCGCCGGTCGGCGCGCCCGCCGGCACGGTGCCCCACCACTGCGCCTGGCCGTCGACCACGGTCAGCGCCGACGGCGATCCGGCGCCGATGAAACTCCATCGCGACCAGGACTGCCCGTTCTGCGCGGATTCGAGCAGGAACGTGCCCTCGCGCTCGCCGGCGAGCTTGCGGTACACCGACAGCGGCGTCTCGGAGTCGGCGAGCAGCTTCCGGGTCACCGGCACCACGCGGTGATCGGCGGCCAGGTCCAGGAAGGTCGCCCGGGAGGTGGTGTGCGAGTCGGCGGAACTCGAATCGGGGGCCGTCATCCCAGCGGAACCCCGCCGACGCCCCACTGGGTGCGCGGCACCTCGGTGATGGTGACCCAGACCGAATCCGGGTTCTTGCCGGTGGCCCGGGCATAGGCCTCGGTGACCGCGGCGATGGTCTCGTTCTTGACCCGGTCGCTCAGGCCTGGGGTCTGGGAGATCTGGATGAGCGGCATGGCTCGGCCTTCCTCTGTCGGTTTCTCGTCGCCGGTGTCGTGCGTCGCCGGTGTCGTCGGGCGGTGTTGTCGGCCCGGGTTGCTCAGTCGTCCCGGCCGGGGATCCCGAAGGGCAGCGGCTCGGTGTCGAAGCAGCTGCGGCTGCCGGTGTGGCAGGCGGCGCCGACCTGATCGACCGTCAACAGCAGCGTATCCCCGTCGCAGTCGAGCCGGGCATCGTGCACATACTGGGTGTGCCCGCTGGTCTCGCCCTTGACCCAGTACTGCTGCCGGGAGCGCGAGTAGTAGGTGGCCTTGCGGGTGGCGAGGGTGCGCTCGAGCGCCTCGTCGTCCATCCAGGCCATCATCAGCACC
>CAZEOP010000151.1:0-8260 GCA_964513715.1 uncultured Gordonia sp. | reverse complement strand
CTACGACGCCGCCGCCAAGATGCTGGCCGGCAAGCCGTTCAAGAAGGAAGCCTCCATCGCGAAGATGATCTCCTCGGAGGCGGCCATGGACAACGCCCGGATGGCGACCCAGATCCACGGCGGCTACGGCTTCATGAACGAGTACCTGGTGTCCCGGCACTACCGCGACTCCAAGATCCTGGAGATCGGCGAGGGCACCACCGAGGTGCAGCTCATGCTGATCGCCCGGGCGCTGGGGCTGCCGTCATGAGCGCGGACGCGGCGCAGCCGCGGCGCATCACCCAGCGGGGCCTGTGGTTCGAGGAGTTCGAGGTCGGCACGATCTACGAGCACCGTCCCGGGCGCACCCTGACCGAGGCGGACAACGTCCTGTTCACCACGCTGACCATGAACACCCAGGCGCTGCACCTGGATGCGGCGTGGTCGGCCACCCAGCCGGGCTTCGGCGGGCAGCGGCTGATCAATTCGATGATGACGCTGTCGATGATCGTCGGCCTGTCGGTCTCGCAGCTCACCCAGGGCACCCTGGTGGCCAACCTGGGCTTCTCCGAGATCGCTTTTCCCGCACCGGTTTTCGCCGGTGACACCCTGTACGCGGAGACCGAGTGCACCGGTAAGCGGCTGTCCAAGTCGCGGCCGGGGGAGGGCGTGGTGGAACTGATCCACCGGGGCCGCAACCAGGACGGCGTCGTCGTCGCCCGGGCCGTGCGTTCCACGCTGGTCCGGCTCGATCCGGAGCTCTCGGCATGACCGGGTGGCTGCCGGCCGGTCCGGCACTGCTCTTCTGCCCGGCCGATCGCCCCGAGCGGTACGGCAAGGCCGCGGAGCGCTCGGACGTGGTGATCCTGGACCTGGAGGATGCGGTCGCGCCCGCCGACAAGGACACCGCGCGACGCGCGCTGATCGAGAACCCGCTCGATCCGGACCGGGTGATCGTCCGGATCAATCAGGCCGGGACGCCCGAGTACGCCGCCGACCTGGCGGCGCTCGCGCAGACCTCGTACCGCGTCGTCATGCTCGCCAAGGCCGAGGACGCCGCCTCGGTGGCGGCCCTGGACTGTTCGGTGATCGGACTCATCGAGACCCCGCTCGGCACCGTGCGCTGCGAAGAGATCGCGGCCACGGCCAACTGCGTCGGCCTGATGTGGGGCGCCGAGGATCTGGTGGCCGGGCTGGGCGGCACCTCGAGCCGGTTCGGGGCCGGGGAGGCCGGGGCTGGGGACTACCGCGACGTCCCGCGTTTCGCGCGGGCCCGGGTGCGCCTGGCCGCCGGGGCCTTCGGCAAGGCGGCGATCGACGCCGTGCACGTCGACATCGCCGATGCGGCCGGTCTGGCCGCCGAAGTCCGGGACGCGGTGGCGCTCGGCTTCGCCGGCACTGCGTGCATCCATCCGTCGCAGGTCGCCGTCGTCCGCGAGGGCTATGCCCCGTCGGACGAGGAACTGGCCTGGGCGCGGCGGCTGCTGGCGGAGTCGGCGGCCCGCGGCGGCGGTGTCTTCGCGCTGGACGGCCAGATGGTCGATGCGCCGCTGTTCAACCAGGCCGTCGCCGTGCTGCGGCGAGCCGGCGAGTCCGCAGACGTACCCCGGGGGGAGACGAAGTGACGACCCGAGGAAAGGAAGACGTCATGACCGAGTTGTCGTACGCACGCGGAGAATCCGCACCGGCGCTCCTGGAGACCACGATCGGCCAGACGCTCGCGGGAACCGCGGGCCGGCACCCGGACTCGATCGCACTGATCGATGCCGTCACCGATCGGCAGTGGACCTATGCGCAGTTCCGCGAACAGGTGCGCGCCCTGGCGGCGGGGCTGCGCCGGCTGGGGCTGGCACCGGGCGACCGGCTGGCCCTGTGGTCGCCCAACCGGTGGGAATGGGTGCTCACCCAGTTCGCCGCCGCCGAGGCCGGCATCGTGCTGGTGGTGCTGAATCCGTCGTACCGGCGGCACGAGGTCTCCTATGCGCTGGCGCAGTCGGGCAGCGCGGTGGTGCTGGCCGCGCACAGCTTCCGCGACTCGGAATACGCGCAGATGCTCGACGACGTCCGCGGCGATCTGCCGGAGCTGCGGGAGACGGTGATCTTCTCCACGCCGCAGTTCGAGGAACTGCTGACGCCGCCGTCGGCGACCGAGCTGGCCGCCCTCGACGAGGTGGCCGTGTCGCTGAATCCGGACGATCCGATCAACATCCAGTACACCTCGGGCACCACCGGCAACCCCAAGGGCGTCACGCTCAGCCACCGCAACATCGGCAACAACGGCTACCTGGTGGGGCACCTGCTCGACTACACGCCGGCCGACCGCATCTGCACGCCGGTGCCGTACTACCACTGCTTCGGCATGGTGATGGCGAACCTGGCGGCCATCGCCCACGGCTGCGCCATGGTGATTCCGGCGCCCGCCTTCGATCCGGCTGCCACCCTGGCCGCCGTCGAGAAGTACCGCTGCACCAGCCTGTACGGCGTGCCGACGATGTTCATCGCCGAGCTCGCACTCCTCGATACCGGCGCTGTCTTCGACCTCTCGTCGCTGCGGACGGGGATCATGGCCGGTTCGCCGTGCCCCGAGCAGGTGATGCGCCGGGTGATCGACGAGATGAACATGGCGCAGGTCTCCATCTGCTACGGCATGACCGAGACCAGCCCGGTCTCCACGCAGACCCGGATGGACGATCCCCTCGACCTACGGGTGGGCACCGTGGGGCGCGTCGGCCCGCACCTGGAGATCAAGGTGACCGACCCGCTGACCGGCGAGACGGTGCCGCGCGGCGAAGCCGGCGAGTTCTGCACCCGCGGCTATTCGGTGATGCTCGGCTACTGGAACGACCCGGAGAAGACCGCCGAGGCCGTCGATGCGGACGGCTGGATGCGCACCGGCGACCTGGCCGTGGTGCAGGACGACGGCTATGTCCGGATCACCGGCCGCATCAAGGACATGGTGATCCGCGGTGGCGAGAACGTCTACCCGCGCGAGATCGAGGAGTTTCTCTACACGCACCCGGACATCGTGGACGCGCAGGTGATCGGCGTCCCGGACGAGAAGTACGGCGAGGAACTGATGGCCTGGGTCCAACTGCGCGAGGGCGCGCCGGAACTGACCGCGCAGGCGCTGCGCGAGTTCGCCTCCGGCGCCATCTCCCGGCACAAGATCCCCAAGTATGTGCATGTGGTGTCCGGCTTCCCGATGACCGTCACCGGCAAGGTCCGCAAGGTGGAGATGCGCCAGCAGGCAATCGAGATCCTCGGAATAGAGCAGCCGTGACCCCGTACGACCGGTTTGCGGCTCAGCTGGCGGCTTCGACCGGCCGCACCTTCGACGGCTACGCGGACCTCTGGCAGTACTCGGTGACCGAGCTACCCGGCTTCTGGCGCGCGGTCTGGGACTTCTTCGAGCTGGACACGATCGCCGAACAGCCGCCGGGCGACGGCGACGCCGCGATCCTGGCCGATGCCCGGATGCCGGGCGCGCAGTGGTTCCCCGGGGTGCGGCTGAACTACGCCGACGCCGTGCTGCGCGGCTGTGACCGCGACGGGGTGGCGATCGTCGGGCTCGACGAGGATCTGGTGCGCACCGAGATCACCTGGCGGGAGCTGCCCGGCCGGGTCGGCGCGGTGGCCGCGGCGCTGGCCGAGGCCGGCATCGGTGAGGGCGACGTGGTGGCCGGCTATCTGCCGGACATCCCCGAGGCGGTGATCGCCTTCCTCGCCACCGCCAGCCTGGGAGCGATCTGGTCGGGGTGCGGCCAGGACTATGCGCCCGAGGGCGCGGCCGGCCGATTGGCCCAGTTGCGGCCGAAGGCGCTGTTCACCGCTACCGGCTACCGCTTCAACGGCAAGGACGTGGACAAGCGCGCCGACAGCGCGGAACTGGCCGGGCTGCTGGGCGACGGTCTGCGCCTGCACCTTCGGGTCGGCACCGCGGACTGGGCGGCGCTGTTCTCCGCGGAGGCGCCCGCCCCGACGCCGGTGGCCGTCGCCTTCGACCATCCGCTGTGGGTGCTCTTCTCCTCGGGAACCACCGGCAAGCCGAAGGGCATCGTGCACGGGCACGGCGGGGTGCTCCTGGAGCACCTCAAGCAGACCGGGCTGCACGCCGGCCTCGGTCCCGAGTCGGTCTTCTTCTGGCACACCGCACTCAGCTGGATGATGTGGAACTTCCAGGTCGCCGGGCTGCTCGTCGGCTCCACGATCGTCACCTACTCCGGTTCGCCGCTGTATCCGGATGCCGACCGGCTGTGGCGGATCGTCGCCGACGAGCGGGTGACCTACTTCGGCACCAGCCCCGGCCAGCTGAACGCCTCCCGCAAGGCGGGCCTGGCGCCCGGCCGCGACCACGACCTGTCGGCGCTGCGCACCCTGGGCAGCACCGGCTCCACGCTGCCCGGCGACCTCTTCGAATGGGTGTGGGCGCAGGTGGCCCCCGGGCTGCCGATCTCGTCGATCTCCGGCGGCACCGACGTGGTGAGCGCCTTCGCCGGTGGCAGCGACGGGGTGGCGGTGGTGGTAGGCGAACTCACGGTGCGTCACCTCGGTGTCGCGCTGGAGAGCTGGTCGCCGGATGCGCGCCCGCTCATCGGCGAGGTCGGCGAGCTGGTGATCACCGCGCCGATGCCGTCCATGCCGGTCGCCTTCTGGGACGACGAGAGCGGTGAGCGGTACCGGGCGGCCTACTTCGATCACGTCTGGGAGCGCGAGCTGCCCTCGCCGGTGTGGCGGCACGGCGACTGGGTCACCGTCACCGAGCGCGGTTCGCTGATCATCCACGGGCGCAGCGACGCGACCCTCAACCGGCACGGCATCCGGATGGGTTCGGCCGACCTCTACGAGGTGGCCGAGGGCATCGACGAGATCGCCGAGGCGTTCGTGCTCGGCGTCGACGGCCCGGGCGGCGAGTACTGGATGCCGATGTTCGTCACGCTCGTTCCGGGCGCGGAACTCACCGACGAGCTGACGACGCGGGTGGTGAGCGAGATCCGCAGCAGGCTCTCGCCGCGGCATGTGCCCGACGAACTGATCGTCGCGCCCGGGATCCCGCACACGCGTACCGGAAAGAAGCTGGAGGTCCCGATCACCGGCATTCTGGCGGGTCGGGAGAACGTCGGCATCGATCCCCGATCGGTGGACGATCCGGATCTGATCACCTGGTATCGCGAGTGCGGCGCCGCCCACCGCTGGTAGCCACGCCCTGCAGAGACCGTCGGGGCTGTACTAGGTTGGACACCGATCGTCGGTTCCGGAGGGGGCCGTTCGCGCTACGAGGAGAAACGATCGATGACCAATCCACAGTCCGGCCAGAACTACGGGCAGCCCCAGTACGGCGGCAGCCCCCAGTACGGCCAGCAGCAGTACGGCGCGCAGCAGCCGCAGTACGGGGCCCAGCCGCAGTACGGCCAGCAGTACGGCACCCCGCAGCAGCAGTACGGCCAGCAGTACGGTGCCCCGCAGCAGCCGCAGTACGGCCAGCAGCAGCCGGCTCCGCAGTACGGTCAGCAGCCGCAGTACGGTGACCAGCAGTTCGGTGCCCCGCAGCAGTACACCGCACCCAAGCCGCCGTCGCCGGGGCTGCCCGCCAACATCGGGCAGATCCTGGCCGTGATGATCGGTGCGCTCGGCGTCATCTCGCTGTTCTGCGGTTTTCTGGCCGCCTACAAGGTCGAGACGATCCGCGGCACCGACTCGGTCAAGATCTTCGCCACCGAGTACGCCACCCCGTGGGGCCTGTTCGCCGTCGCCGGCGTCGCGGCTCTGCTGACCCTGCTGGTCGGCGCGGGCAAGCAGTACGTCGCGGCGATCGCCGCGTTGTCGACCGTCGCGGCGGTGGCCACCGTCTTCCAGTTCGCCGGCGGCCGCGGCCTGCTCGAGGGCACGCCCGGCCTGGAGCGCGGGATCGGCGCGATCCTGCTGCTGGTGTTCAGCATCATCGGGGCGCTCGCCGCGGTGCTGTGGCTGTTGGTCGAGACCGACCGAGTGAAGGTCGCGCCGCTTCCGGGCGCCGAGGATCCGGCCACGGGTGCCGAGGCCGCTGTCGATCCGGCCCCCGAGGCCGTCGCGCCCGCCTCCGCCGCTCCGGCCGCCTCGGCCGCTCCGGCGGCAGATACGCCGGCCGCGTCGTCGTACGGCTACGGTGCCACGCCGTCGTACGAGTCGGGTTCGTACGGTGCCACCTCGTACAGCGCCACCCCGTCGGCCACCCCGTCGGCCACCCCGTCGTACGACGCGGGCACCCCGTCGTACGAGGCGGGCGCCCCGGCGAGCGCCTACCCGGCCACTCCGGCTGCGGCCACCGAGATCGTCGAAGAGGCCAAGACCGTGGTCGGCGACGGCACCGAGACCACGGTCTTCGGTCTCTCGGAGACCGCGACCGGGGATGACAAGGACAAGTGAGCACGATGTGAGGCGCTGACCTCGCACACGGGGTCCGGGGCAGACGCCCCGGGCCCCGTTTCGTCTTTCCACGCCCGAGTCGCCCCGATCTCAATTCGGGAACGCGCGGCGTGCCCCCTGTGGACATGCGCGCTCGCGTGCCAACCTCGAAGGCGATGGCTTCCACCGATTCTCTCGTCACGCGCCTCCGTCAGGGACGGACGGCGCGCCAGGACGAGCCCGTCGCCCGGGCCGCCACCCGCGACCTGATCCGGGTCGCGCTGCTGGTGCCGGCCACGGCGACGGCGATGCTCGCCGTCCTGGTGATCCTGACCAAACTGCTGGCCGGCGGTGCCTTCGGCGGCATCGCTGCGCAGTCCGCGGCGGCCTGGCTGGTGCTCAACCAGGTACCGCTCACCGTGGGCGGGGTGACCCTCGGTGTCCTGCCGCTGCTGCCCACCCTCGCGATGATCGCCGCGGCTGCGCTGGTGACCGGCCGAGCCGCGCGCCGGGTGGAGACCCTGCACGAGGTCGGCAGCATCGCCGGTGCGGCGCTGGCCGGACCGCTGCTGTGGACGGCCCTGGCCCTGGCCGTGGTGGCCGACGGCTCGGCCGTCTCCTCGATCGGTCAGGCCGCGCCGCTGCCGGCCTTCGGACTCACCCTGCTGGTCCAGGGCATCGGTGTGGGGATCGGCGTGGCCGGCCGTTGCGTGGCGCCGTTGCTGGACGCCTACGAGTTCCCGGTGACCGATCGGGTGGGCGCCCGGGCCGGCGTGATCGCCTTCGTCGGGCTGCTCGCCGGCGGCGCGATCCTGGTGGCCGTCGGCCTGGTCTTCGGCGCGGACCGCGTCGGCACCCTGATCTCCGCCGGCAATTCCTTCGACGGTTACTTGGGCCTGACCGTGCTGTCGATCCTGTACCTGCCCAATGTGGTGATCGGCGGCGCCGGGCTGGCCGTCGGCGCGACGGTGCAGGCCGGTACCGCGAGCCTGGATGCGCTCGGTGCCGGCGCCGGACAGGTCCCGCCGCTCCCGGTCCTCGGGGCGTTGCCGGCGCAGGGTCTCGGAACCGCCGGCCTGGCGATCTTCGTGATCCCGGTGGCGGTCGGGGCACTGGTCGCGTGGTACTGCCGCAGCGTCGACGCGATGCGGCATCTGCGTGCGGTCGGCCTGGCCGCCGCGGTGTGCGCGGCGCTCGTCGTCGTGGCCGGTGCGATGGCTTCCGGCACTGCGGGCGAGCTCGGTCGGGTGGGCGTCTCGGCGCCGCTGGCCGGGGTGTACGCCTTCACCTGGATCGCCGTCGTCGGGGCGCTCGGTGTCGGCGTCCATCAGCTGCTGCCCGCCACCCGGGCTCAGCGCGAGGCAGCGGACCTCGACGAGCGCGACGACTTCGATCTGGACGCCTTGCTCGATGCCGACTTCGACGGGCTCGAGGTGATCGACGATCCCGACGCCGCCGACACCGATGAGATCGAGGTCACCGACGTTCGGGAGGTCGTCGCCCCCGACGCGCCGAGCGCAGCGCCGGGCAACTAATCTCATGGGGTGACCAGTTCGCACGGAACCGCCGTCCCCGTCGTCGTGATGGCATCGGGCACCGGTTCGCTGCTCGGCGCACTGCTGACGCGGGCCGCGGCACCCGGTTCGCCGTTCCGGGTCGCGGGCGTGGTGGTGGATCGCGACTGTCCGGCGGTCGGCGTGGCGGAGGCGGCCGGGGTGCCGGCCGTGATCTGCGCGACCGGCGACCACCCGGACCGCGCGGCGTGGGACGCCGCACTGCGCGATGCGGTGGCCGGCTTCGGGCCGCAGTGGGTGGTCTCGGCCGGCTTCATGAAGATCCTCGGCCCGGTCTTCCTCGGCGCCTTCGATCAGCGGGTCATCAACTCGCACCCCGCACTGCT
>CAZEOP010000150.1:0-8352 GCA_964513715.1 uncultured Gordonia sp. | reverse complement strand
ACCTCTTCGTCCCGAACGAAGCGCGCTACCAAGCTGCGCCATACCCCGTGTTACAGCCTCACCGAGGTTACCTGACAACCCTCCCTCGGAAGAAATCGGCCGGTCACAGGCCTGTACGAGGTCACTGCGAGAGGGTCGCGGCCTGGACCTCGCCCGCCGCGATCGCGGCGGTCAGGCCGGCGTGATCGGCCACGTTGAGCGCACTGTAGGCCAGCGCCCAGCGGGCGATCGCCTGGTCGAAGGACTTGCCCAGATCGGCCAGCAGGCGCGCGATGTCGCCGCGCGCGGAGGTGCGGGCGTGCGCCTGCGCCAGCACCGAGCCGCACAGCTCCCCGTAGATCGTCAACCGGTCGATGGGCATGCCCTCGATCACCACCGAGCCCTTGCCGTCGCGCAGCTGGCGCAGATAGAAGTCCGACATCCCGGCCGTGTCGACGGCCGTGCCGTCTTCGCCCGAGGTGAAGATGGGTGCGCTGAGCCAGCCCAGCATGACGTCGCTGGAGGCCTGCAGCAGCTGCTGCCCGTAGACCACCCGGCGACCCTGATTCGCATACTCCAGCGGCGCCACGAACGGCGCGAGCACCGATTCGGTCGCCTCCTTCATCTGTAGGAAGAGCGGGTCGCCGTTCTCCTTGCCGGCCAACAGGTGGATCCAGCACCGAGTGCCGACGCTGCCCACACCGACCACCTTGCGCGCCGCCTCGACGAACTCGTACTGGTCGAAGAGCACCGCCACATGCAGCGGCAGGGTCTCCCGGTAGGCGGCGAACCGGTCGGCGAAGATCTGCGCCACCACATCCCACTCGGCGCGGGCAAAGATCTGATCGGCCCGGACCAGCAGCGGCGGATCGCTGCGCAGGTGCATGCGGCCGTCCGGTCCGCGCTCGCCCAGCTTCGACAGCGCCTGAGCGCTATTGCGGTGCCGCGCCTTGTCCAGGACCTTCTGGGTGCGAGCGTTGGCGCGGCTGTCCAGCCGGTCACCCAGATCGCGCATCACGTCCTCGGCATCGACATGCGCGTACCAGCAGGTCATCGCCGACGCCGCGGCCGAGGCGCGCATCGTCTTGCGGTACGCCCAGGCGGCGCGGCGCGCCACGGTGCGCGCCTCCTTGTCGGTGGCGCCGTTGCCCTGCGCGGCCACCACCAGGCTGGCGGCCAGCCTCTTGACGTCCCATTCGAACGGGCCGGGATGGGTCTCGTCGAAGTCGTTAAGGTCGAAGACCAGGCGTCGCGCCGGAGATAGGAAGAGCCCGAAGTTGCTCAGATGCGCATCCCCGCACAGCTGGGTGACGATCCCGGAGTCCGGGGTGGCCGCCAGGTCGCCGGCCATCACCGCCGCCGCACCGCGATAGAAGGTGAACGGCGTCGCCGCCATCCGCTCGTAGCGCACCGGCACCAGCGTCGGCACCCGGTTCACGTCCTGCGCGGCGAGAACCGCGAGCGGGTCGCGCCGGTCACCGGCAGTCGGGACGGCCTCGAGAACCTCGGCGGTGATGCTCATCCGGCCGCTTCCTCACTGATAGGAGACGAAATACGGGGTCGGCGTGACGTCCATGGTCTGCGCCGGAGAGAACATCGGCTTGTCCTCCTTGTAGAAATTCTTCCAACCCATCCAGATATTCGGCGGCAATCCGGTGACCATCCGGTTCCAGGTGCCCATCTTGACCTTGGGGATGCCGTGCCCGTCCGCGTGCAGCACCACCGCCAGCTCCGGGTGCGAGGTGTCCAGCTTGCGGCGATCGCCGAGCATGTCGGCGTCGAACTGGTGCAGCACGAACGCCTTCTGCGGCAGGTTGTTGCGGCGCACCAGGTTCGCCAGCCAGTCCGCCGTCGCATTCACCTCGGCCGGTGCCACGGCGCCGATCTGCTCCAGGTGCACCTGGTCCGGCTTGATCCGCCACTCCGGGTCCAGCGCGAGGCCGACGTTGGGCCGGCGCAGCAGGCCCTCGTACATCTTGGCCTGGGTCAGGAAGTCCATCCGGCCCGGCTGCAGATCGAGCGTGACGTAGATTCCGGCCTTCTCCGCCGCGTCCACCCACGGCTCGATGACCTCGGGCTCGATGACATTGGTGTACGCGCCCCGGTAGCCGGGCTCGGCCGAGGCCACCGTCACGATGATCTCGAAGCCGGGCACCACCGGTACCGGCGAGAGCTTGTCGTAGGGGCGGGCGACGTCGCGGGCCCGCTTGACGGTGGCCGGCAGGCTCTGCCGACCCAACGGACCCAGCGCCTCCGAACCGGGTGAGCCGTACAGGGCCACCACCCGCCGGCCCGGAAAGACCAACTGTCCGCCGCCGGGCAGTTCGGGCACGGTGCGCGCCAGTTCCACCCGTTCCCGGAAAGTCGCCGAATCGCCGAATGCGGAACCCACCGCCAGGATCGCGGGATCGTCGGCGCGCTTGAGCGCGGCCACCGACGCCCCGGTGGCGCGCGGATCGGCGACCGGCAGCACCACCACGTCGGCGCCCACCAGTTCGGCATCGGCCACCGCATCGGGCGCCGCGTCGGTCACCAGCACCACGGGGCGACCTTCGATCGGAGTGACCCCACCTTCGCCGCGCAGTCGACCGGCATCCGCGGTCTGCGGCACACCGAGACCCGGCACCTCGCCGCCCACGTTCACCACGGTCGCGGCCGCCAGGCGGCGGAGTTCGGTGCCGACGGCGGCGGCTTGATCGTCCGGGACGATGTAGACGGGCACCCGTCGGTCGCGGCCCAGCGCCACCGCGGCAGCGCGGTCCTGCGGAGCTGCCGTCTGGGCGACGACCACCGCCGACGACGAGGACGTCAGCAGCGCCCGAGTCACCAACACCGAATCGGGCACGGCGTCGTCGCTGAGCACGTCGACGGTACCCAGCGCGATGGCCTCACCGCTCTGCCCGCCGCCGGTCCGGATCACCGCGGAGGCCGCCACCAGCGCGCCGATCACCAGTAGACCGAGCGCGGCCAAGACGAGTTGTGGCGGTCGGGCACCGGGTCTCGGGGCGCGCGCCGGAACGACCGGGGCCGGAGTGGTCGTCGAACCAGCCTCGCTCATCGCTCAGTCCCGGTCGATCGCCCCGGGCGCCGCGACGGCATCCGCCTCGGCCGCGTACGAGTCCGCGAACGAGACGCGCGGGGTGGTCAGCGCGGCGAACAGGGCCAGCGCCGAATACACGATCACGGCGATGCCGAAGGCCACCGCCAGCACCAGCGCGATGACCCAGCAGACGTCGGCGGCGGTGCCGGGCAGGCGCGCCAGCAGCAGCGCGGCCGAGGTGGAGAAGACTCCGCCGAGCAGCGCCCAGGCGGCGCTGCGCAGCCGGGGGCCGACCGCCGAGACATAGAAGAGTCGCTGATAGAGACCCACTTCGAATTCGTCGACGCAGGCCAGGCGCACCGGATCGCCGGCGGCCAGTTCACGCAGTCCGCGGGCGAGGTCGACATCACTGCGCAGCGAGACGGACTCGCGCTGACGGTAATGGACGTAGGCGACGGTCGCGAAGGCGACGGCGAGCAGGCCCAGACCGGCGAGGATTCCCCAATTGTTCACGCTTGCACGCTACCGCGCGCCCGCGCGGGGCGGGCGCGCGGTAGCAGATACGCTCGCTCGGCTCAGACGCTCGAGGTGACAGTGTGCGCGATGTTGCCGCGCGTGGCCTTCGAGTACGGGCAGACCGCATGCGCCTGCTCGGTGAGATCCTGGGCCTGCGCGGCATCCAGGCCGGGGATGGTGGTGTGGATGTCGGCGACCAGACCGAAGCCGCCGTCGGCGTCGTCCGCACCGATTCCCACGGTGATGGTGACCTTGGTGCCCTCGGGCAGCGCCACGCCGGCGTTCTTGGCCACCAGGTGCAGGGCGCCGTTGAAACAGGCCGCATAGCCGGCCGAGAAGAGCTCCTCGGGATTGGCGCCGTCGCCGCTGCCGCCCATCTCCACCGGCGGGCGCAGTTCCAGGTCGATCCGGCCCGATTCGGAGACCACCTCGCCGTCGCGGCCGCCGCCGGTCGACGTCGACCACACTCGGTACACGGGATTCACAGTCATGGATTCACCCTTCGCTCTCGGTCGCTGATGTTTCGGGGCCGGAGCCGGAGAATCTCGCCCGACCGCACCCCGCGATCCACGCTACTCGCCGCGCCACATCCTCGTCGGCTTGATTCTGGTGGTGGTCGGGAGCCAGCGGCCCACCTCGCCGCGGAAGGTCATCAGCACCGAGAGCAGCAATCCGGCCACCGACACCCAGGCCAGCACCCGGATCACGGCGTGCGCCTGCGGATAGTTGAACAGCAGGTCGGAGATCAGCGGCACGAAGAGCACCACTACCACGCACACTGCGGCGTAGATGCTGCGCACGTTGCGGCTGTTGTGCCGGGCGATCGCGGTCAGCAGCGGATAGGTGATCGCCATCGCGATCAGCCAGCCGATCAGCAGGGCCGGCGGCCAGAACCGGGCCATCGACTCGGCCTGGGCCGCGGGGTCGCCCGGCGCGGCATCGACCAGCTGCGGTTCCAGCCGGGCCCGCAGCCACTGGGTCTCGGCACCGAGCCGGACCAGGCCGTAGCCGATGCAGACCAGCGCGGCGACGGCCGCCAGGTACCAGCAGGCCATCGCATCGCGGGTGAGCGCGCGCGGGGGCGGTCCCGGGTCGGCCGCCCGGCGCGGGTAGCGCGCGGTGAGCTCGGCGTCGCGGCTGGTGCGCGCGAGTTCGGCCAGGTCTTCGGCGTCGAGCTCGGCCTGGGTGGGGATGCGGTCGTCGTCGCCGTCGGGCCGGCCCCACGTTCCGGGGAAGGTCATGGGTCGATCCTGGCACACCCTCTCCGACCGAGCCCTCCCGCCGCTCACGCCACCCCCGCCGATCGTGTCTCCTCCGCCGAGCGAGCCCCTCACCTATCGAGCCTCCTCCGCCGAGCGAGCCCCTCGCCGATCGAGCGCAGTCGAGATCACCCCGGCGCTGCCTGCGCGCAACTGGATCTCGACTGCGCTCCATCAACCAAGTGAAGCGAGGCGGCGAGCCGAGCGCCGATCAGCGCGCTACGGGGAGATCTTCAGCATCCGGCTGAAGGTGCCCTGCCACAGCGAGCCGTCCGGGGCGATCATGCCGGTCAGCTGCAGCGGCTCGTCGATGGGCGCGTCGCCCACCCGGGCGGTCGCGACGCGGCGGCCGGTGTGGAAGTCGATGGCGACGTAGTTCACCGGGCCCAGCTGCTGGATCGCCGAGGTCGGATCGCCGGCCCGGTACGGGCCGTAGGCCAGCGCGTGGATCAGGCCGTCGGCGGTCGACAGCCGCGGCAGCGTGGACATCCGGTCGCGGCTCTCCCACACCCGGGTGCACGCGCCGTCGGCCACGTCGATGCGGGTCATCTCACCGACGAAGGGCGCCGACTCCGGCCGCGCCGGACCGCGCACGGCCATCGGCGGATAGCCGAAGCCGTAGGTGCTCGGGATCACCAGGCTGTTGCCCCACGCCATCGGCGAGTTCTCGGTGCCCTGGTTGGGCTGCGGGAAGGCGCGCAGCGAGCAGACCGGCGAGCCGTCGGCGCTGCGGTAGACGTGCAGCTTCGGGACCACCGCGTTATCGACGATGGCCACCCAGCCGGTGCCGCCGGGCCCGAAGTAGGTGGGCGTGGTGCCGCTGCCCCAGGTCAGCTGCCCGGGCTTGCGGGCCGGGCCGCGGTCGTAGCCGCGCCGCCAGACGGTGTGCGGGACGCCGTCGTCGCCCGCCCACATCTCGTACAGGGCGTGCGTGCTGAGCACCGAGACGCCGCCCGGGCGGACGGACAGACCGTTGCCCAGTTCCTCGCCGCGCGGCAGGTGCACGGACGCCACCCGCGGATGCGCGCCGGGCGTCACCGTGCCGACCCGGCCACCGGTGGTGACCCACCAGATGCGGCCGAGGTGATCGGGCGCCAAGCCGGTGACGGCGTCGTTGCCCAGTTGCCCGGACAGATCGATGCGCTCGGACACCTGAAGCCGCGTCCCGGTCGGGGTGCGGCGCTGGCCGACCTTGAGGATCGCGCCGGTGCCGTCGGCCACCACGACGCGGTCCTTGTCGTCGAGGTAGCCGTAGACGCCGCCGAGCAGGCCGCCCTTGGTCAGTGCCAGGGTGGCGCGGATCTGGGCGGTGTGCTTGTCGAAGAGCGTCACCACCGGGGTGGCGAACTGCGGCGGCGAGCCGGCGATCACGTTGGTGCACAACGAGATCGGCGAGCCGTCGGAGGTGATGAAGGTGGCCGCGCACGGGCCGCCGGACACACTCGAGGCGGCTAGATGTCCGGTCCGTCCGGGCCCGCGGAAGGCGGTGCTGTCGGTGGAGGCCAGATCGCCGTGCATCAGCGAGGTCCACTGCGGGCCGAGGCCCGGCGTCGCACTCGGCGCGGCCGTCGCCGGTCCGCCGGCCACACCGCCGGCGAGCACCGCCGCCGTCGCGATCGCGGCACCGGCCGCAGGGATCCACCGTCGTCGTACCGCACCGGTCCGGAACCAAGTCATAGCTCGGAGTTCATCACACCTGCGCCCCGGCCGCATAACCGTCACACACAACCGTCCCCAATGAGCACAACCGTCACCGGAGAAGTCTCCCGGTGACGGCTGTGCCCGCCCGTGACGGTAGTGCGTGACGGCAGGGTCACGGACCAGCGATCAGCGCTGGAACTCCGCGAGGATGAAGGTGGTGCCGGGCAGCAAGAAGGCCAGCATCGGCAGCGCATGGTTCACGACGAGTCCCGGGAGGATCGGCGGGAGGTAGTTGCGCTCCAGCGTCACGTCCGCTCCCTGGGCGTGCCAGTCGCGGTACAGCTGCGACACCTGCCCGGTCGGGATCACGTCGTCGTTCACACCTGTCGAGATCAGCACGGGTGCGTTCGGCTTCAGGGTGCCGATGCGCTGGTCGCCGATCGCCTTCTGGACCTCCGGGTACCGCTTGACCACCGACGAGAGCGGCTCACCGGTGCGGGTCCAGGAGTTGGTCCGCTCGAAGCCGTGCGTCAGGCCGGTGTCTCCGATGCACTGCGTGGCGACCTGCGCGAGGGCCTGCTTGCCGCGCGCGTTGGTCTCCTTCTTCAGCACCGGCGGCAGCTCCGGGTAGCGCGCGGCCAGGCCGTTGATCGCGTAGCCGATGGCCCCGGAGATGAAGGTGCCGTCGATCTGGTCGATCACCTTGCTCAGGTCGGCGGGCGGGGCACCGGCGTAGGTGGCCTTGACGTTGAGCTCGGGCGCGTACGACTGCGCCAGTTCGGCCGCCGAGGCCGCGGCGCCGCCGCCCTGCGAGTAGCCGGAGAAGGCGACGGGCGCGTCCGCGGGAGCCTTGCTCACCCGCAGCGCGGCGCGCGCCGCGTCGAGCATCGCGCGGCCGGACTCCAGGCGGTTCACATAGGTGTGGATGCCCGGGGTGCCCAGGCCGACGTAGTCGGTGACGGCCACCCGAACTCCGTTGAGCAGCAACAGATTCATCTCGAGCCCGGCGTAGTTGACGGCGAGCGAGGGCTTGGCCGGATCGATGGCCAGCGGGAACGACAGCATCTTCGAGCCGGCGCACTGATCGCCCTGGCCGACGGTGCCCGGCCCGATCACCACGGTGGGCCGAGGCCCCCCGCCCTGCCACGGCGCGGTTGGTTCCACGACGTACCCGGTGACCGCCGTCGGCTCACCGCCCTGCAACGTGGAGGTGTACATGAGCTTCTTCGCGGTGCCCGGCCACTGATTGGGCACACCCGGAATCTGCAGCAGCAGCGGCGTCTTCTCGGTGCGGATCAGGCTGCCGGGCTCGGCCGGAATGGACGACGGCGGACGGTAGAAATCGCGAGCCGCGCTCGCCGGAGCCGTCGCGGTGAGCGTGCCGGCCGCGGCGAGCGCGGCGGCGAGCACGCCGGTACCGGCCCGGCGGAGCCGAGTAGATGAAATGAATCCCCGAATTTGTTTCATGACGGGAATGGTAGAGCGCCCGATTACTGGAAAGTAACCTCAGACACAGTGAGTGCACGAGAGAGTACTCACAGTCACACGCACGATGTGACTCACGCCACTCTCACTGCCGGCTCGCTACCGGAACACCCCAGCAGCAGCGCCCGCGAGCTGCAGTCAGACCAGCAGTTCCGCGATCTGAATGGTGTTGAGCGCGGCACCCTTGCGCAGGTTGTCGCCGGAGACGAACAGCGCCAGGCCGCGGCCCTCGGGCACACCCGGATCCTGCCGGATACGACCGACCAGCGAGACATCGCCGCCGGCCGCGTCGAGCGGCGTCGGCACGTCCACCAGCTGGACACCGGCCGCCTGGGACAGGATGGCGCGAGCCTCGTCCGGCGTGACCGACTGCTCGAACTCGGCGTTGATCGACAGCGAGTGCCCGGTGAAGACCGGCACCCGCACGCAGGT
>CAZEOP010000149.1:0-8370 GCA_964513715.1 uncultured Gordonia sp. | reverse complement strand
CCGGCGATGGCGCGGGCCAGTTCGGTCTTGCCGACGCCGGCCGGCCCCTCCACCAGCAGCGGCTTGCCCAGCCGGTCGGCCAGGAAGGTGGCCGTCGCGGTGGCCTCGTCGGCCAGGTAGCCGGTGGTGCGGAGCTGTTCGACGACGTCGCCGGTGCTCGTGAACGACGGCTGAATGCTCGCTTCGTGTGCCTCGGCCTCGCCCTGAGCATGCGCGGCGGAGCCTGCGACGACGCGCGGTCGAAGGGTCATGCCGGACGCACCTGACCGTCGCCCCACACGATCCACTTGGTGGAGGTGAGCTCGGGCAGACCCATCGGACCGCGGGCGTGCAGCTTCTGGGTGGAGATGCCGATCTCGGCACCGAAGCCAAACTGCTCGCCGTCAGTGAATGCGGTCGAGGCGTTGACCATCACGGCGGCGGCGTCGCCGCGCGCGGTGAAGGCGCGCGCGGCGGCCTGATCGCCGGTGATGATGGCCTCGGTGTGCCCGGTGCCGTAGGCGTCGATGTGCTCGACGGCGGCGTCGAGGTCGTCGACCACCTTCATCGCGACGTCGAGCGACAGGTATTCGGCATGCCAGTCGTCCTCGGTGGCCGGGACCATGCCGGGCTCGTCGCCGTGGATGGTGACGCCCTGGGATCGCAGCGCCTCGGTGATCGGGGTGAGCGCCTCGGGCGCGATGGCGCGGTCGACGAGCACCGTCTCGACGGTGTTGCAGACGCTGGGCCGGCGGGTCTTGGCGTTGACGATGACCCGGGTGGCGGTGTCGACGTCGGCGGCCGAGTGAACGTAGATGTGGCAGTTGCCGGTGCCGGTCTCGATGGTGGGCACCTTCGCGTTCTCCACGACGGTGGCGATCAGGCCGGCACCGCCGCGCGGGATCACCACGTCGACCAGTCCGCGCGCCTGGATCAACGCGGTCACACTGGAGCGGTCCTCGCTGGGCAGCAGGGCCACCGCGTCGGGATCGACCTTGTTGGCCGAGAGCACATCGCGCAGCACCTCGACGAGGGCGGCGTTGGAACTGGCCGCCGACGACGAGCCGCGCAGCAGCACCGCGTTGCCGGACTTGAAAGAGATACCGAATCCGTCGACCGTGACATTGGGCCGGGCCTCGTAGACGAAGCCGACCACACCGAGGGGCACCTGCACCTGGCGCAGTTCCAGACCGTTGGGCAATGTCTTGCCCTGCACCACGACGCCGATCGGGTCGGGCAGTGCGGCCACCTGACGCAGGCCGCCGGTGATGCCGGCGATGCGCTCGGGCGTCAGCCGCAGCCGGTCGATCAGCGCGGCCTCCGTGCCGGCCGCCTCGGCCCGGGCCACGTCCTCGGCGTTGGCCGCCAGCACGGTCTCGGCGGCGGCGTCGATCGCGTCGGCCGCGGCGAACAGGATGTCGTTCTTCACGGCGGTGGTCATGGTGGCCAGCGAGCGGGAGGCCTTCTTGGCCGCCCGGGCCTGCTCCAGCACGCGCTCGGCGACGGTCTGCGTGTTCGCGGTCATGGCTCCCAGATTAGCGGCCCGGCCGTGCGGCCAATCGGCGAGAGTGCCCCGGCCGACAGTGCCACACTGTGCAGATGACTAAAGCAGGCAAACTCCTCACTTGGATCGGTCTCGCGATCGCCGTGGTCACGGTGATCGCGGGCGTGATCCTGGCGATCAGCGGTTTCAGCAAACTCCGCGACACCACAGGCGCGATGACGCCGATCGGCCAGACCGGGCTGGATCAGCCGACCGCGATCACGGCCGAGGCCGGCGAGATCGTGGTCCTCTACCTGACCGGCCGCGGCATGGTGGTGCAGCCGAACTGTCAGGTGGTCGACGGTCCCGCACCCGCCCAGCCGGGGCCCGGTCAGAGTGTGAACACCGAGATCACCGTCAACACCATGACCTACCGCCCGTTCACCTCGTTCCGGTTCACCCAGTCGGGCACCTACGCGATCACCTGCGACGGTCCCGGCGTGGTGGCCGGCGCACCGCTCTCGATCAGCGGTCTGTTCAGCGGCGCGGGCGGGATCATGCTGGCCGTCTTCGGCGGCCTCGGCGGCGGTTTCCTGCTGGTGCTCGGCATCATTCTGTGGATCGTCGGCGCCAACCGCGACAAGCGGCCCCCGGTTCCCGCCGGCCCCTACCCCGGCGCCCCGAGCCAGCCCTACCCCGGCCAGCCGCAGCCGGGCCAGCCGTACCCCGGACAGCCGTCCGTCAATCAGCCATTCCCCGGGCAGCCCCAGCCGGGCGGCCCCGGAACCGGCCCGCAGTCCCCGGATTCCCCGGCCGCACCGCCGTCCTCGCCCACTGACTGAGGAGACGACGCCCACCTGCCACGTTCTCGCCCGCTCGGCAGTCCGCTCGGCCGAGCGGGCGAGAACGACACTCGCGGCCGGTTCTATGAGGCTCAGCCTGGCGCTTCGGTGAACAGGTCAGGCGGGGCCCAGGTCGAGGAGGCGGTCGTCGTCGGGTCCGGGTGAGCCGCGGCCGTCGGTGTTGTTCGTGAGCACCCACAGCCGCCCGTCCGGCGTCACGACCGCATCGCGGAGCCGGCCGGCACCGGTCAGGGACTCCGTCGACGTCGCCGGCGCGGTCAGCGGCACCTCGCGCAGCCGTTTGCCGCGCAGATTCGCCAGATACAGCCGATCACCGGCGACGGCCAGGCCGCTCGGACTGGCTTCGGCCGGCGCCCACTGCTGCAGCGGGTCGACGAAGCCCGCTCGGTGCGCGATGCCCTCCACCACGGGCCAGCCGTAGTTGGCGCCCGCGGTGATCGCGTTGAGCTCGTCCCAGGTGTCCTGCCCGAACTCGCTCGCGTACAGCGTGCCGTCGGCGGCCCAGCCGAGGCCCTGCGGATTCCGGTGCCCGTAGCTGTAGACGTACGACCCCGGGAACGGATTGTCCGCGGGCACCGCCCCGTCGGGGGCCAGGCGGAGAATCTTGCCGGCCAACGATCCCCGGTCCTGCGCGGCCTCCCGGTCGCCCGCGTCGCCGGTGGTGGCGTACAGCATGCCGTCGGGCCCGAAGGCGAGCCGACCGCCGTCGTGATGCCCGGCGGCGGGGATGCCGCCCAGCAGCCGGGTGCCGTCGGCGAGTCCGAGTGAGCCGGGCCGCCCGGTCAGCCGGTAACGCTCGATGCGGTTCTCCGATGTCGTGTGATCGGCGGCGGCGCCGGTGCTGTAGACGTACAGCTCATCGCCGCGCACCGCGATGCCCAGCAGGCCGCTCTCGCCTCCGGGCGTCACCCCGGGGATGGTGCCCACCTCGCGGGTGCGGCCGTCCGGCCCCAGCTCCAGGATGCGTGCGGAGTCGCGTTCGCTGATCAGCGGCGTGCCGCCGTGGAAGGCGATCGACCACGGGGCCGCCAGACCGGTGGTCACCACCGACTCGATCTCCGGGCGGCGCGGACCGTCCCCCGGCACCGCGGTCCCCGAATCCGTTGTCGCCGGTGCGGCGCCGGTGGCCGGCGTGGAGATGCCGTTCGTGCGGCCCGGTTCCGGCGGTGCCGCCGAGCACGAGGCCAGCGCGGCCGCCGCGGCCACCACCGCGCCGACTCGGACCGCCCCGGAGCGTATCGGCCGCACGAGCCCTTCCTTTCGTCCTCACCCGTCACTGTCTGTTTGGGTGCGGACCCTACTCGGGATCCAGGCCGGGCTGCGCCGAATGCCGCAGCCGCGACTACGGCCGGCCGCTCCCCTCCGCCGTCAGCCGACTCCCCCGCCGGCTCCCCTCCACGTCAGCCCCCGCCGCCTCCCCTCTACCGCGAGCCAACTCCCCCCGCCGCCTCCCCGCCGCCTCCCCTCCGCGGATCGAGCGCAGTCGAGATCCCTCGAGCACCGTCAGCAGCCGGCCAGCGCCCGGGCCAGCACATCGCGCGAGGCCCGATCGACCGGCAGCGCATAGGCCTGCGAGACGACGACGAAGGCGATCGCGTACTGGCACCAGAAGCCGCGCAGCTCCGGCATCCAGCGCCCGGGCTCGGAGTCGGACTTGGCCTGATTGCTGGCCGCGTCGACGGCCAGCAGATTCGCCGGATCGTTGGCGAAGGCCATCCGCCGGGCCGGCGGCCAGTCCCGCGCCCCCATGTCCCAGGCGTAGGCCAGCGGCACGATGTGGTCGATCTGCACGGCCGCCGAGCCGCGTCCGCGGGTGAAGGCCAGCTCGCGCCCGGTGTACGGACTGCGCAGCCGGCCGGCCGCCACGGCCGTCGTGCACGAGGACACGGCCACCGAGCCGCCCACCGCCAGATCGCGAGCCAGCACGTCGTTGCGGGTGTCGCAGCCGTTGTCCGCGCCGCCGACCCCGGCGTCATCGGACCAGGCCGGGCCGAAGGCCTCGCGCCGATAGCCGCCGTCGTGCGGCGGACGCACGGTCAGCACCGGCAGGCTCGCCAGCGCGGCACGCGCCGCGGCCACGCGCTGGCGATCGACCGGCACCCCAGCCCGCTCCGGCGATCCCAGACCGACGGCCACCAGGGTCGCCGTCACCGCGAAACCGACCAGGGCCGACCAGTGCCGGCCGGTCAGCCGGATCCGGCCTGCGCGGCGTCGGTGGCTCGCCGCGACCCAGCGTCGTTCGAGGTCGCGGCGCACGGCCCGCACCGTTGTTCCCGGCACCCTGATCCCGAGTTCCCCGCGCGCCCCCGCCATGCAGGGTTAGACGCCCGGCGGGCGGATCCGGTTCCGCGACGCGCCGATCACCCGGTCCGCGCTACGACTTCTCCAGATAGCCGAGCTTGGAGGGCAGCAGGATCGAGTCCACCAGCGCCGCCAATTCCGGATGGTGGATCAGCACCAGATCGTCCTCGACGACGGCGGTGGCCACCGCGCGGGCGTCCTCGATGACGTCCGCGTCCTCGAGGAGCGACAGGAAGTGCAACGACGATTTCCCGCCCGACTGCGCCGCCCCCAGCACGTCACCCTCGCGGCGCGCCTCCAGGTCGATGCGCGCGAGCTCGAAACCGTCGGTGGAACCCGCGACGGCGTCGAGCCGGTGCCGCGAGCCGGTGCCGTCCTTGGCCGTCGTCATCAACAGGCACAGTCCGGCGTGCCGGCCGCGACCCACGCGTCCGCGCAGCTGATGCAGCTGGCTCACGCCGAAGCGCTCGGCGTTGACGATCACCATCATCGTCGCGTTCGGCACGTCGACGCCCACCTCGATCACCGTGGTGGAGACCAACACGTCCAGTTCCCCGCGGGTGAACCGGTCCATCACTTCGTTCTTGTCCTCGGGCGGCATCCGGCCGTGCAGATAGTCGATGCTCGCATTCACCAGCGGACCGGACTCGGTGAGCGCCGCCCACTGGTCCAGGACCGAGACCGTGTCGTCGTCCTCCCGGCCGCTCGCGTTCGACTTCTCGTCGCCGATCCGCGTACACACGACGTAGACCTGACGGCCGTCGGCCACCTCCTCGGCGGCGCGCTGCCAGACGCGCTCCACCCACTTCTCGTTGGACATCGGCACCACCGTGGTGGCGATCGGCTGCCGGCCGCGCGGCAGCTCACTCAACGTGGACGTGTCCAGGTCGCCGAAGGTGATCATGGCGACGGTGCGCGGGATCGGCGTCGCGGTCATTACCAAGAAGTGCGGCCGGTTCACCCGGCCCTTGGCGCGCAAGGTGTCTCGCTGCTCCACACCGAAGCGGTGCTGTTCATCGACCACCACGAACCCGAGATCGAAGAACTCGACGTGCTCCTCCAGCAGGGCGTGCGTGCCGATGACGATGCCGGCGCTGCCGTCGACGATGTCGAGCAGGCTCTGTCGCCGCTGCGCGGTGCGTTGCGAGCCGGTCAGCAGCGCCACCTGGGTGGCACCGTCGGCGGCACCGAGCCGGCCGCCCAGCGCCAACGGGCCGAGCATCGTCATCACCGTCCGATAGTGCTGTGCGGCAAGGACTTCCGTCGGTGCGAGGATCGCACACTGGTGTCCGTTGTCGACCACCCGCAGCATCGCCAGCAGCGAGACCAGCGTCTTGCCGGAACCCACCTCGCCCTGCAGCAGCCGGTTCATCGGATGCGTCGCCCCGAGGTCTCCGGCGATCTCACCGAGCACCTCCCGCTGCCCGGCGGTGAGCTCGAACGGGAGCGAGGCCAACAGCGCATCCTCCAGGCCGCCGGGGACGTGCGGGCAGGCGTGCGCCGACTCGGTGCCCGCCGCGATCCGGTTCTGCGCCAGCGCCGTCTGGATGGCCAGTGCCTCGTCGAATTTCAGTCGCGCGGTGGCCTCGGTGATGTCGTCCTGCGTATCGGGCAGGTGAATCTTGCGGATCGCCTCGTCGCTGGTGATCAGCCCGCGCGCGGTGCGCTGCTCCTGCGTGAGCGCATCCGCCGCGGGCGGCAGATCGGCTAGCACCCGGCGCACCGCCCGCCAGATCTCCCAGGTCTGGATCTTCTGGGTGGCCGGATACATCGGCACGATGTCCCGCGAGAAATGGTCCAGATCCTCGGCCGTGGCTATGCGATCGCCGTCGCGCTCGCCGCCCGGCTCGGCGTCGGTCTGCTCGGCGTACAGCTCGGCCAGCATCCCGCTGCCCTGCACGCGCTCATCGGTAGTGTCCGGGAGGATCAGCCATTCCGGATGCGAGAGCTGGATCTGCCCGCGGAAGTACTTGACCGTCCCGGCCAGCGCGAGCCGCGTCCCGAGCAGCATGCGCGACTTCATCCAGCGCGCATTGAAGAAACTGACCTCGTAGGTGCGCCGGCCGTCGTTCACCGTGACCTTGAGGAAGCTCCCGGAACGGCGCTTCATCGGGATCATGTCGGCGCGGGTCACATGGCCCACCACGTTGATCCAGCTGCCCTCCTCCGGCTGGTCCTCCTCGGCCGAGCCGCCGCGGGCGACGTATCGGCGCGGGACGTACCGGAGCAGTTCGCCGACCGTGACCAGTTCCAGCTGATCGGCCAGTTTGGCCACCAGCGCCGGTTCCAGTCCGGTGGCGCTCAGCTCGGTGTGCAGGGTCAGCAGGGCGCGGTCGGTGCCGCCGGGCGATGCGGGCTCGGCCATGGCGCTACTCGACGCCGATCTGCAGCAGCTGCCCGGTCTGCAGGCCGTCGTAGACGGCCAGCTCGATGCCCGGGTACTCGGCGTGGATGTGCTCGGCGACGGCCTCGCGCACCTCCGGCGACAGATCCGCCCCGGCCAGAATGGTCACCAGCTCGCCGCCGATCCCGAGCATCAGGTCGATCAGTGCGGTGGCCGCGTCGGCCTGCTCCCGCTCGATGACCAGGACGTCGGAGCCCACCAGGCCCAAGGTGTCGCCGATCCGGCAGGTCCCGGCCAGCGTCATCATCGTGCCGGTGGACCGCTGCAACGAGCCCCAGCGGGTGGCGGCCGCCGCCTCGGCCATGGCGAAGGCGTCGACGTCGGGAGCCTGCCCCGGATCGTGCACGGCCAGCGCCGCCAGGCACTGCACCATCGACGCGGTCGGGATGAAGACGAGCGAGCGCTTGGCCGAGCGGACCTCGGCGCCGATGGCCACCAGATCGGCCGAGGCGATCATCCCGTTGCCCATCACCACGGTGTGCGCGCTGTCGGCCGCCCGGATGGCCTCGGCGACCGTCGCCGGGTGCACGCCGTGATCGGCGCGCACCACCGCGGCGCCGGCCTCGGCGAAGAGTCCGGCGGCACCGTCGCCGCGGGCCAGCACCAGCACCGCCCGCTTGTGTCGCGGCGGCGGCTCGTTGGCGCCGGGCTCATTGCGCACCTCGTCGAGCAGGAAGCAGCTGATCCGGATGTCGCGCACCCGCCCCACCTGCAGCCCGGCCTCCACCGCGGCCCCCGGCTCGTCGGTGTGCACATGCACGGAGAACTGCTCGCCGTCGCCCGAGCTGTCGCCGACGATCACCACCGAGTCGCCGAGCCGGTTCAGCTCGTCGCGCAGGGCGCCGATGCGCGTACCGTCCGCGGCACTCAGCAGATACATCACCTCGAAGTCGGTGTCGCCCGCGCCCGAGCACTCGGAGTCCGCGTGTCCGGTATCGGTCATGGAGCCGCGGTAGGCACGACGGCGATTCGCGACCCCGGCCACCACCAGCACCATCGCGTCCATCATCACCAGGAAGCCGCGGGCCCCGGCATCCACCACACCGGCGTTGGCCAGTTCGATCATCTGCTCGGTGGTCTCGTCCAGCGCCACGGCGCAGTCGTCGGCGATGGCGCGCACCAGATCGGCCGGCGTCGCGTCCACCTCGCGCGCGGCGGTGTCGGCGGCCACGGTGAGCAGGGTCAGCACCGTGCCCTCGCGCGGATCGCTCACCGCCCGGCGCGCCGACAGCGCGGCCAGCCGGAGACCGTTCATCGCCAGCCGATTGAAGCTCGGATCGTTCTCGGCCATCGCGAGATCCGCGGCATCGGCCAGCCCCATCAGGATCTGCGACAGGATG
>CAZEOP010000148.1:0-8393 GCA_964513715.1 uncultured Gordonia sp. | reverse complement strand
TCCTCATCCTGACGTCCAACCTGGGCGCCGGCGGGGACCGCGATCAGGTGATGGCTGCGGTGCGGGCCCGGTTCAAGCCGGAGTTCATCAACCGGCTCGACGACATCCTGATCTTCGAGGCGCTGAGCCCCGAGCAGTTGGTGTCGATCGTCGACATCCAGCTGAAGGGGCTGTCGAACCGGCTGGCCCAGCGTCGCCTGACGCTCGACGTGAGCCACGAAGCCAAGGAGTGGCTGGGTGCGCGCGGCTACGACCCGCTCTACGGTGCGCGTCCGCTGCGCCGGCTGATCCAGCAGGCCATCGGCGACCAGCTCGCCAAGGCGCTGCTGGCCGGCGACATCCGGGACGGCGACACCGTGCACGTCACGGTCGACGAGGCCACGGATTCGCTGAAGATCAGCTGATTCCGGCGGTGCCCCGCCAGGCGGCCCCGCTCTCCGTCGCAAAGAACCGAATCGCTGTCCGTGTGGGACGCCGATCCGGCACTTTGCGCGGGGGGCGGGGCCGCCTGTCGCATCCGCGGGTGCGAACGCCGGTGCTCGGGTGCCGCGGCCGGCCCTTGTGCGAAGACGCGCCTCCTCCTATTCTGAATCTCATTCAGTATTAAGTATGGCAAGCCTTACTTAAGGAGAAGTATGACGACGGAGACGCCGCCACCCGGTGCAGATGAAGATGCACCCGGATCCCCGGCGGACGAGGCACGCGCGCAGCAGAAGGCCGACGCCCGCGCCCTGAAGGAGCTCATTCGCCCGGTCGCGCCGCCGCTGATGATCGGCCGCCTCCTCGCTGCCGTGTCGGGCGTGCTCGCCGTGGTTCCGTACGTCGCGCTGGTCAAGCTCGGCGAGGTGCTGCTGCGCGCCGCCGCCGAGGGCGGACCCGTCGATCGCGGCGCCGTGGACCGGTGGATCCTGATTCTGGTCGGCGCCTTCAGCGCGCGGCTGATGATCTACTTCGTCGCACTGCTGGTGACGCACATCGCCGACATCCGGCTCGGCCACCTCGTCCGCGAGCAACTGGCCGCCCGCTTCGCGCGGGTCCCGCTCAACTGGTTCACCTCTACCAATTCCGGTCGGGTGCGCAAGGCGCTGCAGGACGACATCGGCACGGTGCATCACCTGATCGCCCACCAGCCCGTCGACGGCACCCAGGCGCTCGTCATGCCGCTCGCGCTGATGATCTATGCGTTCGCGGTCGACTGGCGGCTCGGTCTGCTCTCGATCGCCACCATCCCGCTCTACGCCGCGGCGATGGGCATGGGCATGCGCGGCATGGGCGAGAAGACCGTGCAGATGGACCGGCGACTCGGCGTGGTCTCCGCGCGAATGGTCGAGTTCGTCACGGGCATCACCGTCGTCAAAGCCTTCGGCCGGGTCGGCCGGGCACACGGCGCCTAGCAGCAGTCCGCCGACGAATTCCAAGACTTCTACTACGCGTGGGTCAAGCCGCTGCTGCGGGTCAGCTCGCTGGGGATGTCGCTGCTGTCGGTGCCGCTCATCCTGCTGATCAACCTCGGTGGCGGCACCTGGCTGGTGCACCGCGGCCACGTCGGCGCGGCCGATGTCCTGGCCACCTCGCTTATCGCGCTGCTCATTCCGTACGGCATCGAGGTCCTGATGAACTCGATGTGGTCGCAGCAGATCGCCGGCGCCTCGGCCCGGCGCATCACCGACCTGCTCGCCACGCCGATCCTGCACGACGACGGGGTGCGCGCCGAGCCCGCCGGGCACGACGTCGTCTTCGACGGCGTCAGCTACTCGTACGACGGCGAGGACGGCGAGCTCGCCCTCGACGACGTGACCTTCGGGCTGCGCGCGGGCACCGTGACCGCGCTGGTGGGGCCGTCCGGTTCCGGCAAGTCGACCATCGCCACCCTGCTGGCCAGGTTCGACGACCCGCAGCGCGGCGAGATCCGGCTCGGCGGTGTGCCGGTCGCCCAGATCGCCGACCTGTACTCGCACGTCGGCTTCGTGCTGCAGGACCCGCAGCTGCCGGCGATCTCGCTGCGCGACAACATTGCTCTCGGCCGGCCGGACGCCACCGACGAACAGGTCCGCGCGGCGGCCCGCGCGGCGCGCGTGCTCGACGAGATCGAGGCCCTGCCCCGCGGATTCGACACCGTCTACGGTGCCGGTACCGGGCTGTCCGGCGGGCAGGCGCAGCGCATCGCGATCGCCCGCGCGGTCTTGGTGGACGCGCCGGTCCTCATCCTCGACGAGGCCACCGCACTCACCGATCCGGAGTCGCAGCACCAGATCCAACAGGCCCTGGCCGACCTGGCGCGCGGCAAGACGGTCCTGCTGATCGCGCACCGCCCCGAGGTGATCGCCGGTGTCGACCAGATCGTTCTCGTCGACCGCGGCCGGGTGATCGCCGCCGGCACGCACACGGAGTTGCTCGGCGAACCCGGCTACGCACGACTCTGGAACCAGACCGCCCCCGAGGCAGGAGTGCCCGCATGAACCTCCCTCTGCTCGACATCGTCCCGCGCCTGCGGCGCATGGTGGCCCGGCCGGAGGCGCTGCGCCCGGCACTCACCGCGGCGGCGCTCGGCGGTATCGCCGAGGGCCTGGCGCTGGCTGCGATGCTGCCCGCGATCAGCTCACTCGCCTCCGGGGAGGCCACCTGGGGGCTGCACACCGGCGGCTGGCTGATCGTCCTCGCAGTGCTGGCCGTGGTCAGTTTCCTGCTGATCTATCTGCAGGAGCGGCTCACCTACGGGGTGGCGCTGGACTTTCTGCACTCGATTCACCGCCTGGTCGGCGACCAGGTCGCCAAGCAGCCACTCGGCTGGTTCTCCCGGCCACTGGCCGGCCGGCTGTCGCGGATGGTCTCCACCGAGCTGATGCAGGCCGGCGAGATCTTCGCCCACATGATCGGCCCGCTGATCTCGCGCAGCGCCTCGGCCGTGGTCATCGTGATCGCCGCCTGGTTCTGGGATCCGCTGCTCGGGCTGGCGCTGACCGTGGCCGCACCGGTCTTCGTGCTGATCACCCTGGCGTCGACGGCCGTCAAGCGCCGGGCGAGTGCCGTCACCGAACCCGAGGACGTGAACCTGGCCAACCGCATCGTCGAGTTTGCGCAGTGCCAGGGCGCCCTGCGCTCGTGCGGCCGCAGCGCCGACTTCCCGCCGCTGACCACCGCGCTGAATCGGACCTTCGCCGCCAAGCGGCGCGCCAACTGGATCGACACGGCCGGTCTACTGCTCAGCGGTGCGATGACACAGGGCGTGATCGTCGCCCTCATCTCCCTGACCGGCTCGCTCGCGGTGTCCGGCACCCTGGCGCCCATCCCGGCGCTGGCCTTCATCGGCCTGGCGCTCCGATTCACCTCGACGCTGTCGACCATCACCGATACCGCGATGAGTCTGGAGTCGCGCCGGCCGCTGCTCGACGCGATCGACGAGGTCCTGACCGCCGAGCCGCTGGCCGAGCCGTCGGCCCCGGCCACGCTGACCGCGCCCGGCACGATCGAGTTCGACGGGGTCTCGTTCGGCTACGCCGGCCCCGACGGTCCGGCCGCGCCGGTGCTCCGGGACGTCTCGTTCACGGTGCCGGCCGGGTCGATGGTCGCGCTGGTCGGTCCGTCCGGCTCGGGCAAGACCACGGTCGCGCGCCTGGTGAGCCGTTTCTACGATGCCGACGCCGGAACCGTACGCGTCGGCGGGGTGCCGGTCACCGAGCAGACCACCGAGCAGCTGATGGGTCAGCTGTCGATGGTCTTCCAGGACGTCTACCTGTTCGACGACACCCTCGAAGCCAATGTCGCGGTGGGCCGCGAGGACGCCTCGCCCGACGAGATCCGGGCCGCCGCCGAGCTGGCCGGCGTCAGCGAGATCGCGGCGCGACTGCCCGGCGGCTGGAAGTCGCGGGTCGGTGAGGGCGGCAAGGCGCTGTCCGGCGGCGAACGACAGCGCGTCGCGATCGCCCGGGCGCTGCTCAAGCGGTCGCCGATCGTGCTGCTCGACGAGGCCACGTCGGCGCTCGACGTGGAGAACGAGGCGCACGTCGTGGCCGCCGTCGAGCAACTGCGCGCGCAGGCCACGGTGCTGATCATCGCGCACCGGCTGGACACCATCGCTGCCGCGGACACGATCATCGCGCTCACCGACGACGGCCGGGTGCAGGCGCAGGGCACGCACGAGGAACTGGTAGCCGCGGCCGGCACCTACGCCCGCTTCTGGGACCGGTTGCACAGCGCCCAGGGCTGGGTGCTCAGCTCGCCGGGGACCGCGGACTAGCGTCGGCACCCGTGCCGGGCCGGGCCGGGCACGCGGCGCCGGGCACTAGGCTGCTGGGCGTGACGCGCGATTCCCCGGCCCCGGCGGCCGGTCCGGTACCGGGCGGCCGCAAGGTGGGGCGCAAGCCGGCCTTCACCGCAGAGGACGCGGTGGCCGCCGCTGTCGCCGCGGGTGTGGACCGGTTCACGCTCGCCGCCGTGGCCGACCGGCTCGGCGTGGTGACGGCCGCCATCTACCGGGTGTTCCCCTCGCGTGACGATCTGGTCATCGCCTGCCTGGACGCCGCCGCGGCCACGCTGTCGGTGCCGTCGCCCGGCACTCCCTGGCGGGAGGCGCTCCGGCTGTGGGCGCAGGAGTGCTGGCGCGTCTGCGAGGAGTTCCGCGGCTTGAGCCGGCTGGTGTACGCCTACCCGGTGGCCTTCACCCGCATCGAGGAGGTGCTGGCCGGGTACCTCGCGGTGCTGGCGGCCGACGGCAAGACCGCCGGGCAGGCGATGTTCGCGCTCGATTTCATCGGCGACACGGTCTTTGCGACGCACCTGGGTATCGATGCGATGCGGGCGGTCGACGAGCACGGCCGCACCGGCCTGGAACGGGTGCGCCTGGCCCTGGACGAGGCGCCGGCGCCGGCGCTCCGGCCGGAGGAGTCGTGGGTGGATCGGGGTGCGCTCGATCTGAAGCTGGACTTCATCCTCTCCGGTCTGGAACGGCAGTGGCCGGAGCTGTGACGTCCGGCGGGTTCCGGCGCCGCGCTCTAGGCTGGCGAGCATGAGTTTCCCGACGGTCGGCGAGGTGGCCCGTGCCAAGTACGTCATGTTCACCACCTACAAGAAGGACGGGACCCCGGTGGCCTCGCCGCTGTGGGCCGCCGAGGACGACGGCGACCTGATCCTGTGGACCGTCGCCGACTCCTGGAAGGTGAAGCGGCTGCGCCGCAACAACTCGGTCCTGGTGCAGGCGTGCGATGCCCGCGGCACCCGGACCTTCGGACCGGTGGTGGCCGGGGTGGCCGCCGAGATGGACGGCGCGGCGGCCGTGCGGCTGATCGAGCGCAAGTACGGCCTGCTGGGCAGGCTCACCGTCCTCGGCTCCAAGCTGCGCCGCGGGGCCTCGGGGACCGTCGGCATCCGCGTGCGGAACGTCGTCTGATGACGCTCGCCGTGAGCACCTGCCCTCACCCCGCGCGCGCCGGCCGGACGGCCGAACTCCTGACCCTGCGGTTTCAGCCGAGCAGGGCCACCGCGGCGCGGACATAGGCGCGGGCGGCGGTGACCAGTTCGCTGCGCGAGACCGACTCGTCGGGTTGATGCGCCTGGCCGTTGATGTCGCCCGGGCCCAGCACAATCGTCGGCACACCCAGGTCGCGGCTGATGAAACCGCCGTCGCACGCGGCGGTCCAGCCGCCGATGGACGTCGGAGCACCCGCCTCGGTCACCGCCCGGGCGGCCGCGCGCACCAGCGGGGCATCGGCGTCGGTGGCGAAGCCGGGCATCTCCATCGTCGGTGTCAGCGTGACGGTGATGCCGTCGCCGTCGATCCCGGCGGCGGTGATCTGCGCGGCCAGCCGGTCGGCGATCTCGGCGATCCGCTCCCCGGGCATCAGTCGCCGGTCCACGCCGAGATAGCAGTTCGGGGCCACCACCGAGATGCCCTGTCCGCCGTCGATCACCCCGACGTTCCAGGTGCCGAAGCCGAGCAGGGGATCCGGATCGGCGGCCATCGCCTCCTGGTCGCGGCCGATCAGGTCGATCACCGCGGCGGCGGCCGTGATGGCGCTGCGTCCGTCGGTGGGCCGGCCCGAATGTGCCGCGCGGCCGGTCACCCGCACATCGAGGTACGACGCGCCGCGGCAGCCGCGCACCACCTGCAGCCCGGTCGGCTCGGCGACGATGCAGCCGGCGAAGCGCCACGGCGGGGGATCGGCCACGACGGCCCGCACGCCGGCGCCGTGCTCCTCCTCGTCGACGGTGGCCAGCAGATGTACCGGCCCGGACAGTGCGATGCCCATCTCGCCGGCCCGGCTCAGCGCGGCCATGGCGGCGACGACGGCGGCCAGCCCGCCCTTCATGTCGCTCGCGCCGCGGCCGATGATCAGATCGCCGTCGACCCGCGGGACGAACGGATCGCCGGTCCAGCCCGGCCCGGGCGGGACCACGTCCGAATGTCCGAGGAACAGCAGCCCGGGACCGGCGCCGTCGCCGGCCGTCGCCAGCACATTGGGCCGATCCGGCTGCGCCTGCGTGAGGGTCACGTCGAAGCCGAGTTCGCGGCAGGCCTCAGCGAGCACTCGCGCCGCACCCGCCTCGGTGCCTCCGGGGTTGATACTGGGCTCGGCGATCAGCGCGCAGGTGAGCGATGCGATGAGTTCGGTGTCCACCAGGTCGGTGAGGGCGGTGACTGCGGCTGCCTGCGGTGCCGTCATCGTGTCATCCTCCCGGTGCGTGAGCGTTCGATAGTAGGCTATGCCCGATGACTATCGTCTTTTTCGTGATTGCCGCCCTCGCGCTGATCGGCGCCGGCGTGCTCCTCTGGCTCGACCGTAACCGGTCCGAGCAGGTGCATCACCAGCGTGCCGTCTGGGGGCAGAAGCACTCCTTCCAGTTCCGCGACTCCGACAGCAAGCTGCGCTCGGCGTTCAGCCGCGCCGCGATGGACGTTCCCGAGCACGTCGCCGTCCGCGATGTGGCCGCCGGCCTCTACCAGGGCGCCGAGGCGGTGGTCTTCGACCTGGAGGAGACCGCGACCGTGGTGGCCGTGCGCCGTCCGGCCGCCTCCTCGGTGACGGTCGACCTGCGCTACGAGGACGTTCTGGCCCCGGCCGAGGAGGATGTGGATCTGCTCGGCGCGATGGGCTCGCGGGTGATGTTTGCCAGCAACCTCGACGCCGCGCGCCGCATCTGCGACCGCCGCATGGTCGCGCTGGCCACCGACGCCCCCGCGTACCTGGAGATCCTCTGGAACGAGGGCAACTGGGCGCTCGGTTCCATGCCGCTGACCACCGATGACGAACGGCTGGACACGGCCCTGGACACGGTGCGCCGCTTCGCCGACCTGCTGCGGGTCCTGCCTCCGGCCGTCGACCCGCAGGACACCCCGGACCCGCGTGATCCGCACGGCCCGACGCGCGAGGAACTGGCCGACGAGAAGACCGAGTCGCTGCGCGACAAGGCCCGGCGCCGCCGGCTGGCCGAGAGCGCCGGCATGCAGTCGCCGCCGCCTCCCGCGCCCTGGACGCCCGCCGCGCCGCCGGTGGCGCCGCCGCCGCTGCCCCCGCAGCCGATGGGTCCGCCGCCGATGGGTCCGCCGCCGCAGCGAACCTCCCCGCAGCGTCCCTCGCCGATGGAGGCGTCGCCGCGCCCGGCGCCCGAGCCGTTCGATCGCGCGACCCCCGCCGCCGCGCCCTATCCGTCCGAGCCCTATGCGGTGCAGCCGCCGGCGCTCGATCCGATCGACGTGCCGCAGGTGGATCTGCCGCCGATCAGCTACGCCGAGACGCAGGGCGCGCCCCCGTCCCGGCCGACGCCGATCCGCCGTCCGCGCAGTGCACCGGCCGAATCGCCGGAGCTGCCGCCGCTCACCGACCCCCGAGAGGATCACTGATGGGCGCCACCGAGCATCCCGGCATCGACGCGGTTGCCCGCGTGCGGCTCGCCGAACTGGTCACCGAGCTGTGCGTGGTGCACGGCAAGGTGACCCTCTCGTCGGGGAAGGAAGCCGATTACTACGTCGACCTGCGCCGCGGCACGCTGCAGCACGAGGCCTCCCGGCTGATCGGCACCCTGATGCGCCAGTTGACCGACGACTGGATCTACGACGCCGTCGGCGGTCTGACCCTCGGCGCCGACCCCGTGGCGACGGCCATCATGCACGCCGACGGGCGCCCGATCGACGCCTTCGTGGTCCGCAAGGAAGCCAAGGCGCACGGCATGCAGCGCCAGATCGAGGGCGCCGACATCGCCGGCAAGCGGGTGCTGATCGTGGAGGACACCTCCACCACCGGTGCCTCCCCGGCCAAGGCGGTGCTGGCGGCTCGCGCGGCCGGCGCGCAGGTGGTGGGGGTGGCGACCGTCGTCGATCGGGACACCGGCGCCGATGAGGTGATCCGCGCCCAGGACGTGGAGTACCGTTCGCTGCTCGGACTGGCCGACCTGGGCCT
>CAZEOP010000147.1:0-8400 GCA_964513715.1 uncultured Gordonia sp. | reverse complement strand
CGGGTGGCCTCGCCGGCGAAGACCTGCTGGCCCATCAGGCCGTCGTCGGTCAGGTTGAAGGCGAACTTGAGCATGCGCTGCGCGGTGGGCGACTTGCCATTGATGGTGCGGCCCCACTCGATGGCGGTCTTCTCCAGGTCGGCGTGGTCGACGACGCGGTTCACCGCGCCCATCCGGTGCATGGTCTCGGCGTCGTAGGCCTCGCCGAGGAAGAAGATCTCGCGGGCGAACTTCTGGCCCACCTGCTTGGCCAGATAGGCGCTGCCGTAGCCGGCATCGAAGCTGCCCACGTCGGCGTCGGTCTGCTTGAACCGGGCGTGCTCGCGGGAGGCCAGCGTCAGATCGCACACCACATGCAGCGAGTGCCCGCCGCCGGCCGCCCAGCCGTTGACCACCGCGATCACCACCTTGGGCATGGTGCGGATCAGCCGCTGCACCTCCAGGATGTGCAGGCGACCGCCCTCGGCCTTCACCCGGGCCTCGTCCACGCCCTCCACCCCGGCGCCCGCGACGTCGGAGTCGTGACTGGTGGCGTACTGGTATCCCGAGCGCCCGCGGATCCGCTGATCGCCGCCCGAGCAGAAGGCCCAGCCGCCGTCCTTGGGGCTGGGGCCGTTGCCGGTCAGCAGCACGGTGCCCACATCCGGCGAGCGGCGCGCATGATCCAGCGCCCGGTACAGCTCGTCGACGGTGTGCGGGCGGAAGGCGTTGCGTACCTCGGGGCGGTCGAAGGCGATGCGCACGATGCCGTCCGCGCGGCTGCGCCCGACATGCCGGTGGTACGTCAGATCGGTGAGGTCGTCGAAGCCGGGGACGGTCTGCCACTGGGTGGGATCGAAGGGCGAAGTCATGGGCCCGAGCCTAGACCGGAGCCGGGCGCACCGGCGCACCCGCCGCCGGATACGTTGGACCGATGAAGGGTGCACCTGCGGACGACAACTGGAAGCCGGCGACCGGCGGCGAGACCGGCCCGGGCGGCGGCTTCCGGGCCGAGGTGGAGGTCACCACCGAGCGCGGCGGACCCCGCTACGACGAACTGATTGAACAGGTCCGCACCTTCATGGACAAGATGCGCTACGCCTGCCCGACCCCCGAGCTGGCCGATGAGATCATCGACGACCTCAAGGGTTTCAACGCCAAACTCGACACCATGCTGGTGGACGAGTGGCACAGCCCGTCGGGCACCCGCGTCGACCTGCCCTCGCGCGGCAACATCACGCTGCCGCCGTACGAGGTGCGCTCCGGCGACGAGAACGGGGTCACCGCGACCGTCGAGTTCCGGCCCTTCCACCTGGGCGGCAACGGGGTGGCGCACGGCGGCCACGTCGCCATCGCCTTCGACGACCTTGGCGGCATGGCCGCGGCCCTGCACATCCACGGCATCTGCCGGACCGCGTACCTGACCGTCAGCTACCGCTCGCTGACCCCGCTGAGCACGCCGCTGCAGATCAAGACCTGGGTGGAGAAGGCCGAGGGCCGCAAGCTCTTCGTCAAGGGCACCCTGCACGACGGCGAGCGGCTGTGCGCCGAGCTCGACTCGCTCTTCATCGCCTTGCGTCCGGGCCAGCCGTAGCACCGCGCCCGGCGGGCCGTGCGCACAAGCGTCACGCCTAACCGTCACCGTCGCGCACAACCGTCACCGATCGACCCGATCGGTGACGGTTGTGCTGTGTGGGGGCAACTATGAGTGACAGCTGTGTTCGCCGGATCAGGATTCGGCGGGCAGTGTGCGGATCGGTGCCGCGGGGGAGCCGACCGCGACGACGTGGTCGGGCAGATCGCGCACCACGACGCTGCCCGCGCCGACCACGGTGTTGCGGCCGATGGTGACCCCGGCCCCGACGGTCACATTCGAGCCGAGCCAGCAGTTGTCGCCGATGACGATGGGCGCGGTGCGCTCGGCACCGTCGCGGCGCAGCCGGTGATCGTCGATCGGGTGCAGTGCCGTAGCGAGAATCGCCGACGGCCCGATCCGGACGTGATCGCCCAGCACGATGGGGCCGTCGTCCATCAGGAAGGCGTTCGCGTTGACGTACACGCCGTCGCCGCAGCGGATGTTGAAGCCGTACGAGCAGCGCAGCCGGGGCACGATCTCCACGCCGGTGCCGCACTCGCCGAAGAGGGCGCGGACGATCGCGTACCGGCCGGCGTGGTCGACGGCGGGCAGCGCGTTGAACTCGTCGACGGCGCTCGCGCAGGCGTCGCGCAGCCGGCGGAGCTCGGCGGTGTCGAGGTACCAGTCGCCGCTGAGCAGTGCGGCCACGTCCTCGTGCGTGTGCGGCATCCCGCTACAGCTCGTGGGCCTCGATCACGAAGCCGGCGAGCCGGAGCCGGTCGATCAGGACGTCGCCCATGGCCACGGCGGGGGTCAGCGCACCCGCCCGGTCGGGCAGCCTGTCGCGGTCGCAGGCCAGCGCCAGCGCGGACTCGCCGAGCATCACCGCCGTCGCCTTGTAACCCGGGTCGCCGTCGGCGCGCATCTGCGACCGGAAGCGCCGGCCGGTGGACGTGGTCGTATAGGTCCGGGTGGTGAAGTGCCCGGTCTCCCGGGCCCGTTCGCTGGGGCCCTCGCCCGGCTTGGGCAGCACCCTGTCGAGCAGCTTGCGGGTCGGGGCGAAGCTCATCGCCGCCAGACCCGCGCCGGTGCCCACCGCCACGGCACCGGCCAGCAGCGTCGAGACCACCGGAAGCTCGCCGACCGACATCGCCTCCTGATAGCGGAAGCCCGGGCCGTAGGCGCCCTCGAGCAGGGCATCGGAACGGCGCACCACGCGGGTGTTGTACGAGGCCATGAAGAACGGCGCCAGCGTGCCGGAGAGCGACGGATCCACCTTCTTCGCATCGATCGGCGCGATATCGCTCGGCTCGGACTTCGGCCCGGCGTGCTCCACGGCGTTCGGGCCGCCGGACAGCGCGCGCGGATTCATCAGCAGGCGCCGCATCTCGGGGTCCGTGGCCAGCCCGGCGATCACCCGCATCGAGTCGACGGTGCCGCCGGAGGCGCCGCCGCGGAACGAGTGCAGCACCATCGTCGTCTCGCCGAGCGTGCCCGCGTCCGCCTCGGCGACCTTCCGGTACAGCAGGTAGGTGCCCAGATCCGACGGCACCGAGTCGAAGCCGCACGAGTTCACGATCCGGGCGCCGGTGCCCTTGGCGAGCTCGTCGGCCTTGTCGATGGTGAACCGGGTGAACGGCACCTCGCCGGTCAGGTCGACGTAGTCGGTGCCGGCGGTGGCGGCCGCGATCACCAGGTTCTCGCCGTATCGCAGGTACGGGCCCACGGTGGTGCACACGACCTGCGTCCGTGCGCACATCGCATCCAGGGAGGCGGGGGAGTCGGAGTCGGCGATGATCAGCGGCCAGGCGGCGGCGCGCTCGGGCAGTCGGCGCCGCACCGCGGCCAACTTGGTCTCGTTGCGCCCGGCCAGCGCGGTCCGGGTTCCGGACGGGGCCTGCTCGGCCAGGTAGCGGGCGGTCAGTTCACCGACGAATCCGGTGGCACCATAGACGACGACGTCGAACTCGCGGCTCATGTCTTGACCTTATGGCATCGGCCGAGATTCGGGCAGCTAGCGTTGAGCGCCATGCGCACCCTGATCGCCTCCCGGCTCGGCCCGATCCTGGTCACCGTCGCTCTGGTCACGGCCGGCCTGGTCACCACCGGGCCGGCGGCGGCGTCGGGCGCCGACGGGCGGGTGATCGCCGAGGTCCCGGTCGCCGCGGAGCTGTGGCCGACCGGCGCGGCGCGCGCGGTGAAACTCAGCTACGCCACGCGCAACCAGAGCGGTGAGCCCGCCGAGGCCGACGGGATCGTCTACTACCCACACGGCGATCCGCCACCCGGTGGCTGGAAGGTGGTGTCCTGGGCGCACGGGACATCGGGCATCGGGCCGCAGTGTGCGCCCAGCGGCAAAGGCGCCGCTTGGCACGACGAGTTCCAGCCGACCATCGCCGCGGCGCTCGCGCGCGGCTATGTGGTGACCGCGCCGGACTACATCGGACTGTCCGGTACCCCGGGTGCGGAGTTCCTGGGCGGGAAGTCCGCGGCCTACAACGTGATCGACCTGGTGCGTGCGGCCCGCAACAACGATCGGCAGATCGGGGACCGCTGGGCGTCGTCCGGGCATTCGCAGGGCGGGCACGCCGCGCTCTGGGCGTCGTACCTGGCGCCGGAGTACGCGCCCGAGCTGCGCAACGTCGGCACCGTGGCGCTGGCCCCGGCCAGCCAGATCGAGACGGTGATCGGGGCGCTCGCCCGGCCGGGTGTGCCCAGCATGGGCCGGGTCAACACCGCCTCGATCTTCGGCCTGTATGTGCTCGACGGCCTGAACAACGCCCGGCCCGAGCTGCATGCGCTGGACCGGCTCACACCGGCCGGGCAGCACTGGCTGGCCCGGGCCCGCACCGAATGCATCCACGACACCGCCGAGGCGATCAGCGCGACGGCGCCCGGCTCCCTGGTGACCCGGCCGCTCGCCGACTCGCCGCTCGGCGCCGCGATCACCGAGTACGCGGCGATCCCGACCACCGGCTGGGCCGGGCGGAAGGTGCGGATCGAGCAGGGCTTGACCGACACCACCGTGCCGGCACCGCTCACCGCCGCGCTGGCCGGTCAGCTGCGCGCGGGCGGTGCCGCACTCACCGTCAACACCGTCGGCGGCGACCACCAGGACGTCCTGCACGATTCGCTCGACGACTTCGGTGCCACCGTCGACGGCTACTTCGCGCGACGCTAGCTAGCGTGCGGCGGCCGGGTCAGGGGTTCACGGCGTAGCCCAGGCTGAACGCCGACCACGGCTTCGGGGCGCCGGGCGCGTAGAACCGGTCCAGCTCCACCGTCTCCCAGCCGGCCGCGGCCAGCTCGGCGGGGATGTCCCGGGTCAGGTGGCAGCCGCCGGCGAGGGCCTTCTCGACCGGATTCAGCAGCCGCTGGATCCGCTGCACCCCGCTGTCCGGGGCCAGCCCGTGTTCGCAGAAGGCCAGGACCCCGCCCGGTTTCACCACGCGTCGCAGTTCGGCCAGTGCGACGGGCAGTTCGGGAATCGTGCACAGGGTGAACGTCGAGAGCGCCGAATCGAAGGCGACGTCGGCGGCGTCGATTCGCCGCCCGTCCAGGCCGCCGCGCACGATCGGGACCGGCGAGTCGGCGATCCGCGCCTGCGCCCGCTCCCAGGCCAGATCGGCCGGTTCGATCCCGGTCACCGAGGTCACCGCGTCCGGATACTGGCCCACGTTGAAGCCCGATCCGAAGCCCACCTCCACCACCGCGCCGGTCAACGGCGCACAGGTCCGGCGCCGCAGCTTGTTCATCCCCGGCATGCCGCAGGTGCACTCCACCAGGCGCGGCAGGATCCGATCATCGTAGAAGCCCATGGGGTTCACGGTAGATCGTCACGGCTACGCTCGACCCCATGAATCCGTCGACCCTGCAGGCGCGCGTGATCGTCGACGAGCTGATCCGCGGCGGGGTGCGTGAGGCGGTGCTCTGCCCGGGCTCGCGCAATGCGCCGCTGGCTTTCGCGCTCTACGCCGCCGATCGGGCCGGCCGGCTGCGGCTGCACGTCCGGATCGACGAGCGCTCGGCCGGCTATCTGGCCCTCGGTCTGGCGCTCGCCTCGCAGAATCCGGTGCCGATCGTGATGACCTCGGGCACGGCGGTGGCCAACATGAGCCCGGCGGTCTTCGAGGCCAACTACGCCCGCGTCCCGCTGGTGGTGATCAGCGCCAACCGCCCGTACGAGTTGCTCGGCTCGGGCGCCAACCAGACCATCGAGCAGTTCGGCATCTTCGGCACCCAGGTGCGCGCGGCGATCAGCCTCGGCCTGGCCGAGGAGGAACTGGACACCAATTCGCAGTGGCGCTCGGCCGTGGGCCGCGTACTGGCCGCCGCGCGCGGCGCCCGCACCGGCAACGCCGGGCCCGTCCAGTTCGACATCCCGCTGCGCGAGCCGCTGGTGCCCGATCCCGACGACGACCCCGCCGCCGTGCTGGAGGAGGTCGACGGCGGGCGTTTCGCCGGTCGGCCCGGCGGACTGCCGTGGACCCGGTCGCCGCTGGGCATGCTCGACGCGCCCATCGACCTCGACCTGTCGGTACCGACCGTGGTGGTGGCCGGGCACGGCGCGGCCGCCCACCCCGATCTGGCGGAGGTGCCCACCGTCGCCGAACCGACTGCGCCGCAACCGGATACACCGCTGCACCCGCTGGCGCTGGATCACCTGGCGCCGCGGCAGGCGATCATCTGCGGCCGGCCCACCCTGCACCGGAGCGTCGCCCGGCTGCTGGCCGATCCGCAGGTGCAGGTCTTCGCCCTCACTACCGGGCCGCGCTGGCCGGATGTGAGCGGCAATGTCTGCGCCACCGGGACCCGAGCCGTGGTGTCCGGCCGGCAGCCCGAGGGCTGGGTCGCCGAGTGCGCGCGCAGCGACGCGGCCGCGCGCGCGGCCGTTGCCGCAGAACTGGACGCGACCGCGGAGATCACCGGGCTGCATGTGGCGCGGGCCGTGGCCGCCGCCGTCGCGCCGGGCGATCAGCTGGTGGTCGGAGCCTCCAACCCGATCCGCGATCTGGCGCTGGCCGGCCGGGTGGCCCCGGGCGTGCGGGTGCTGTCGAACCGGGGCGTCGCCGGAATCGACGGCATCAACTCCACTGCCATCGGCGCCGCGCTCGCCGCCGACGCGGACGACACCCGCGATGCGCCCGGCACGGTGGCCCTGCTGGGTGATCTCACCTTCATCCACGATGCGACCGGACTGGTCATCGGACCGGACGAGCCGCGGCCGCGTTCACTGCGCATCGTGGTCGCCAACGACGACGGCGGCGGCATCTTCGGGCTGCTGGAACAGGGCGACCCGCGGTACGGCCGCGGCGCCTACGCCGGGGCCTACGAGCGGATCTTCGGCACCCCGCACCGCACCGACCTGGCCGCGCTGTGCGCCGGCTTCGCGATCCCGCTGCGCCGAGTGAGCCTGGCCGAGCTGCCCGCGGCCCTGCACGCGCCGATCCCCTCCGGCGGCATCGAGGTGCTCGAGGTGGTGACCCGGCGCGAACCGCTGCGCGCCCTCCACGCCCGGATAGCCGCGCGGATATCCTGACCCTCATGGACCAGAAGATCGCCCGCCGGGTGCGCCGCGTGCAGCTCGGGCTGCTCGGCTTCGGGGTGATCGTGACCCTCATCGGCCTGGTCATCATCCTGGGGGCCTTCCGCAACGACGCCAAGATCGACGCGAACAAGGCGACCGCCGTCGCCGATGTGATCTCCGCCGATCGGCTGCACGCGGCGGTGAACTTCGTGACGCCCGACGGTGTGCTGCGCAACCCCAAGCTCGGGCTGCTCTATCCGACGCAACTGGAAGCCGGACAGCGGATCCTGGTCGACTACGACGCCACCGACCCGGACAACCTGGCCCGGCCCGCCGGCCGGAACGCGCGGCTGTCGATCCTGCCGGGTCTATCGATCGTGGTCGCCGGCTGGGCACTGGTGATCGCGCTGATGCTCTCGGTGGCCGCCGCCGGGCGACGGCTGCGGCGCCGGGCCGGGGCCGCGGACCCGGGCGGGACGGACGCACCGATAAACTCGCCGGCATGAACGCTGCTGACAACGCCGGTTCCCGCGCCACCCTGGAGAAGGACCCGGCCGAGGTCGCCGAGATGTTCGACGGCGTCGCCAAGCGCTACGACGTCACCAACACCGTGCTCTCCTTCGGGCAGGACCGCCGCTGGCGCACGGCCACCCGCAAGGCCCTCGCCCTGCGCCCGCGCGACGTGGTCCTGGATCTAGCTGCCGGCACCGCGGTCAGCTCCGTGGAACTGGCCGCCTCCGGGGCCACCGTCGTGGCCGCGGACTTCTCCCTCGGCATGCTGCGCGCCGGCGCCAAGCGCGATGTGCCGAAGGTGGGCGCCGACGCCCTTCACCTGCCCTTCGCCGATGACAGCTTCGACGCGGCCACCATCAGCTTCGGGCTGCGCAACGTCAACGACGTCCCGCTGGCCCTGCGCGAACTGCGCCGGGTGCTCAAGCCGGGCGGGCGGCTGGCGATCTGCGAGTTCTCCACACCCACGGCCAAGCCCTTCCGCACGGTCTACCTCGAGTACCTGATGAAGGCGCTGCCGAAGGTGGCCACCTCGGTGTCGTCCAATCCGGCGGCCTATGTCTACCTGGCCGAGTCGATCCGCGCCTGGCCCGATCAGGCCGGGCTGGCCGCGATGATCGGCGAGGCGGGCTTCGACGACGTCGCCTGGCAGAACCTCACCGGTGGCATCGCGGCCATCCACACCGGCGTCGCCGGGTAGCCGCCCTTCGACACGGGCTCCTGCGTCCGCCGGCTCAGTGAGCACCGTTCGACGGGGCTCAGGGACCACCCTTCGACGCTTCTATGTCGGTTGTCAAGCTGCGGTGGC
>CAZEOP010000146.1:0-8405 GCA_964513715.1 uncultured Gordonia sp. | reverse complement strand
GATCTCGGTGAAGAACGAGTAGTTGCCGCCGGTGGCCTGGGCGCCGCATTCGATGATGTGTCCGGCGATCACCGCACCGGCGATCGGATCCAGGTCACGCTCGGTCCAGCCGAAGGCCGCCGCGGCCGGGCCGACGGTCAGCGAGGCATCGGTCACGCGCCCGGTGACCACGATGTCGGCGCCGCGGGTCAGCGCGCTCTTGATGCCGAAGGCACCGAGGTAGGCGTTCGCGGTGAGCGGGGCACCGAGGCCGAGTTCACCGGCCCGCTTGGCCAGATCGTCGCCGGCGACGAAGGCGATCTGCGCGTCGAGTTTCTGCTCGGCGGCCAGTTCGCGCAGCGCCACGGCCAGCCCGTGCGGATTCAGGCCGCCCGCATTGGTGACGATCTTGACCCCGCGATCCAGGGCGAGCGCCAGGTTGTCGGTCATCTGCCGCAGGAAGGTCTTGGCGTAGCCGGTCGCCGGGTCCTTGAGCCGGTCGCGGCCGAGGATCAGCATGGTCAGCTCGGCGAGATAGTCGCCGGTGAGGTAGTCCAGGTCACCGCCTTCGAGCATCTCCTGGACGGCGCCGTAGCGGTCGCCGTAGAAACCCGAGGCATTGCCGATCCGTACCACGTCGGTCATCGGGGGTGAATCCTTCCAGTGGGCGTTCAGTTCGCAGTCGTCGATCAGTTCTCGGTGATCGATCAGTTCTCGGCGGGCTCGCGACCGCTGCCAGGCGGGCCGGCGAAGACCTGCGCGATCGACGCCCATTCGCGTGCGTCGTCGCCGATCAGTTCCAGGTCCAGGTCGTCGAGATGGCGGCGCTGGGTCACCAGCTCGCAGAAGTCGACGGCCGGTCCGCGGACCACATTCGCGGCATCGGCAGGCCCCCAGGCCCACAGCTCGCCGGACGGCGCGGTGATCTCCCAGCGGAAGTCGTCGGCCGGCGGCTGCTTGCCGTTGACCTGATAGGCGAAGTTCCGGGTGCGCACCCCCAGGTGCACGATGTTGCGGATGCGGTCGGTGGCCGGCCGCGCGATGCCGAGCGCATCGGCCACGTCCAGGCCGTGCGCCCAGGTCTCCATCAGGCGCGCGGTGGCCATCGACGGCGCCGACATCGGCGGCCCGAACCAGGGCAGCTTGGTGCCCTCGGGCACCGCGGTCAGCGCCCCGGCCAGCCGGCCGCGGGTGGCGCGCCAGTCGGCGAGCAGTTCGGCCGGATCGCGCCGCGCCTCGGTCTCGGCCGCGGCGTCGACGAAGCCCATCGGATCGTCCATCGCCTCGGTCAGCTGCGCGGTGAAGGCCTCGGCGTCGGTGATCGCCAGCAGCGAGACCCGATCGGTCCACAGCAGGTGCCCGATCTGATGGGCGACGGTCCAGCCCGCCGACGGCGTGGGCGCGGCCCACTGCTCCGCGGTCGCCGCGGCGACCAGCTCATCCAGCGATTCCGATTCGGCGTCGAGCGCAGCGACCAGTTCGTCCACGAGGGCCATGGTGAAGAGCTTCACACCGCGGTCCCAAAAAATCAAGCACGCTTGATTGTTTTTCTGTTGAGCGGCCGCTCAACGAGCGCGTTTGCCGGTGACCGGCTCCCTCAGCTGTCGAAGCGCACGTCGGCGGTGGCGTGCGCCAGCAGCGTGTCGCCGTCGTACAGCTTCGCGGCGAAGACACCGAGCCGGCGGCCCACCTTGATCGGCTCGGTCCGCACGATCACGGTGCGGCCGTCCACCTGCGGGGAGCGCAGGAAGGCGACCGAGTACTCGACGACCTGGTAGCCCACGCCCGCGGGAGTCGCGGCCTGCGCCGCGTACGACAGCCCCTGCGCGACGATCGCGCCGATCACCCCGCCGTGCATGGTGCCCATGATGTTCCCCATCCACGGCGCGGTCACCGCGTGCAGCTCCACCCCGCCCGCGCCGACCACCACGGCGGCACCGAGCAGCTCAGCCAGCGGACCGGCGGCGATCTCCCCGGCGGCGATGGCCGCAACCACCTGCGCCCCGGTGCGCGCCGGATCGAGCGGCGCCGGCAGCGGTGCGACCGGCGCCACCGGCTCCGGCAGCGCGGAGTGGTCGCCCTGCACCACCAGCGCCCGGCCGACCCGCACGTTGCGGGCGGTCCCGATCATCAGCAGCCGGCCGCCGGCACCGCGGATCTGCACCGAGGTGGCACCGTAGTCGCCCGCGGCCATCGCCAGCTCGGCCGTCGCGGTCAGCTCCTCGTCCACCGCCGGCCGCTCCACCATCGACATCGACAGCCGCGACTGCATGGACGATCCCGGCTCGGCGACGAAGAACGGCAGGCCGCCGAGATCGTCGAACAGCACGGCGAGCACCGGCAGGTCGATGAGCCCGCGATGATCGGCCAGCCCCGCGCCCAGCCGCTGCGTCATCTCGGCGAGGGCGGAGCCGGGCAGCCGCCCCACGCCGAAGGCGTCGAAGGGGTCGGTGATCGCGGTGTTCGTCATGACCCAGTCATATCAACCGGACCGCCGGGTGAACTCCGTCGGCCTACGGGTGGCGCCGGCCCCCGGGCGGCGGGTTATGGTCGCATCCGTGGACTTCCGGATCGAGGACATCACGCCCGACGAGATCGCGCGACGACTGGCCGTCGTCGAGCCGCTCACCGATTCGGTGCGCGCGCTGATCGACGCCGTCATCCGCTCCGAGGTGAGCGACGATCAACTGCGCGCCGCCCGCGAGCGGATCGACGAGGTGACCGCGGTGTTGCGGGAGAAACAGCTGCCCGGCAGCTACGGCACCCCCTTCACCCGCGAGTTCATCGGCATGCCGTGGGGCAACGCGGCCGTCGGCGCCCGCAACGCCATCGCGCCCCCGATGCGCATCCGGCTCGGCGACGGCACCGCCGACTGCGAGATGACGCTCGGCGCCGCCTACGAGGGCCCGGGCGGCTGCGTGCACGGCGGCGTCGCCGCCCTGATGCTCGACCAGCTGGTCGGCGAGGCGGCGAGCACCGACGGCGTCCCGGTGTTCACCGGCACCCTGACGGTCCGGTATCTGCGTCCCACCCCGCTGGGCGAGGTCATCGCGCACGCCGAGGTGACCGGGCGGGAGCGCCGCAAGACCTTCGTCCGCGCCACCCTGGCCGATGCCGACGGCGTGACCGTGGAGGCCGAGGCGATCATGGTGACACCCAAGGGCTTCGAGCTGCCCTCCGGCGATGCGATCCCGCGCGCCGCGACCTCGAGCGAGGACCTGGGCTGATGTGCCGCGGCGAAGCCGCCCAAAACAACACCGGCGAAGCCGCCCAAAACAACACCGGCGAAGCCGCCCAAGATAGCACCGGCGAAGCCGCCCAAGGCAACACCGGCGCAGCCGCGCCGTTCAGTGCCGCCGAGGCCGCCGCGGTGCGCGACTTCACCGCCCGCCTCGGGCTGGACGGGCTGATCGACGTGCACACCCACTTCATGCCCGCGCGGGTGCTGAACAAGGTGTGGGCCTACTTCGATTCGGCCGGTCCGCTGCTCGGTCGTGAGTGGCCGATCGCCTATCGCGCCGACGAGGACGTCCGGGTGCAGGCGCTGCGCGGCTTCGGGGTGCGGGCCTTCTCGTCGATGCTGTACCCGCACAAGCCGGAGATGGCGGCGTGGCTCAACGGCTGGGGCGCCGACTTCGCGGCCAGGTATCCGGACTGTCTGCAGACCGCGACCTTCTACCCGGAGCCGGGCGCACCGGAGTACGTTGCCGCGGCGATCAAGGGCGGGGCGCGGATCTTCAAGTCGCACATCCAAGTCGGCGACTACGACCCGACCGATCCGCTGCTCGACGGCGTGTGGGACGTGCTGGCGCAGACGCAGGTGCCCGTCGTGATCCACTGCGGTTCCGGTCCGGCGCCCGGACGGTTCACCGGCCCGGAGCCGATTCGCGCCGTGCTGCAACGCTTTCCGCGGTTGAGCCTGATCGTCGCGCACATGGGCACACCCGAGTACGCCGAGTTCGTGGAGTTGGCCGAGACCTACGACGAGGTGCGCCTGGACACCACGATGAGCTTCACCGACTTCTCGGAGCAGGACGCGCCCTACCCGCCCGATCTGCTGCCGCGGGTGGCCGGACTGCGCGAGAAGATCCTGTTCGGCTCGGACTTCCCGAACATCCCGTACGGCTACCTGCACGCCCTGGAAGCCTGCGAGCGCCTCGGCCTGGGCGACGACTGGCTGCGCGCCGTGCTGCACCACAACGCCGCCGAACTCTTCGGCCTGAGCCACCCGGCCTGAGCCACCCGGCCTGAACCGGGCGCCGGCGAGGCGGCCGAGACACGCATGTTGCGGGCCGGGCGCCGGCCGCACCGTCGCACGTTCTACGTTGAGGTATGGCCGACGCGCATTCCGACAGCAAGAGTTTCGGCGACGTGAGGTTCACCGAGTTGACCGGCGGCGCCGGGTGCTCGTTGATGTCCGTGCTGCGCGGGCCCGACCTGGCCGCGGCCGGCTACACCGAGACCGAATACGCCGCCACCGGCCGCACCGCCGGGCGTACACCGGAGGGCGCCGCGCCGCCCGCGGACTTCACCACCCGGGTCCTGCTGCGCCGTCCGGCTTCGGCCGAGGCGTTCAGCGGCACGCTCGTCGTCGAATGGCTGAACGTGAGCAGCGGCTCGGACGTGGCCGCCGAGTACACCTACGTCGGCGAGGAGATCGTGCGCGCCGGGCACGCCTGGGCCGGGGTGTCGGCGCAGTACACCGGGGTCGCCGGCGGCGACGGCTCGGTCGCGGTCGACACCGGGCCCAGCGGGCTGGCCGCCAAGGATCCCGAGCGCTACGCGGCCGTGCACCATCCCGGCGACGCCTACTGCTACGACCTCTTCGCCACCGTCGCGGCGGCCCTCGCGGCCCCCGGCGGACCACTGGCCGACCTGCGGCCCGATCGCCTGCTCGCGACCGGCGAGTCGCAGTCGGCGATGGCGCTGACCACCTACGTCGCGTCCTTCGCCGCCGCGCATCGGCTGTTCGACGGTTTCCTGATCCACAGCCGCGCCCTGGGCGGACTGCCGCTGGCGCCGGTGGGCGCGCCGGCCGACATCGCCCTCGCGTACCGGGACCCGGTGGTCACCTTTCCCGACGCCGGGCCGCCGGTCTTCGTCGTGCAGACCGAGACCGACATCCTGACCGACTTCCGCTCGTACCTGGCCCGCCAGCCCGACACCGATCACTACCGGCTGTGGGAGGTGGCCGGAACCTCGCACGCCGACCTGGCCCAGATCGGCCCCTTCGAGAGCGTGCTGAACTGCCCCGACCCGGTGAACCGCGGTCAGCAGCGCTACGTCCTGCGCGCGGCGCTGCGGCACCTGGACGCCTGGGTCCGCGGCCGCGGGGTGCCGCCGGTGTCCGAGCGGCTGGCGCTGACCGGCCCGGACGAGCAGCCCGAATTCGCCGTCGACGAGGTGGGCAATGTCCTCGGCGGGGTGCGGACCCCGTGCGTCGACGCGCCCACCCAGGTGCTCAGCGGCGTGATTCCCGAGCCCACGTCGCGGATCTGCCTGCTGTTCGGCTCCACCCACCCGCTGCCCGCCGACCTGCTGGCCGCGCGCTACGGCTCGCCCGAGGATTACCTGCACCGCTACGGCGAGGCGGCGGATGCGGCGATCGCGGCCGGCTTCGTCCTGCCGGAGGACCGCACCGAACTGCTCGACGAGTCGAACCCCGATCTCGTGGGCTGAGCATGCGGCCGCTGCCCTGAGCGGTCGGCCCCGACCGAGCCGCGATGTCCGATTTCACCGCGGCCGGATCGGAGGCCGCTCTAGGGTCTTCAGGCATGGCCGACTCGGTGACGCAATTGCTGCAGGAGCGGGCCGGCGACGACCGCCCCGCCCTGCTCTGGAACGAACAGACCTGGACCTGGCGCGAGTATCTCGCCGACGCCGAAGCCACCGCCGCCGCGGTGCTGGCCGCCGCCGATCCCGGCCGGCCGATGCACGTCGGCGTGCTGCTCGGCAACACCCCCGCCATGCTGATCGCGCTGGCCGCCGGCGCTCTCGGCGGCTATGTGACCGTGGGCGTCAACGACACCCGGCGCGGCGCGGCCCTGGCCGCCGATCTGCACCGCTCGGACTGCCAGCTGCTGCTGACCGACGCCGAGCATCGGCCGCTGCTCGACGGCCTGGACCTGACCGGCATCACCGTCGTCGACACCTCGTCGGCGGACTGGGAGCGCCGCCTGGCCCAGGCCGGTCCGCTGGTGCCGCACACCGTGCCCGGCCCGATGGACCCGTTCATGCTGATCTTCACCTCCGGCACCAGCGGGGATCCGAAGCCGGTGCGCTTCGCGCACATGATGATCCCGTTCGCCGGACCACCGCTGGTCGACAAGTTCGGCATCACCGCCGACGATGTCTGCTATCTGTCGATGCCGCTGTTCCATTCGGCGGCGCTGCTCGGCGGCTACTGCGTCGCCCTGGCCAGCGGGGCGGCGATGGTGCCCGCGCAGTTCTCGGCGTCGACCTTCCTCGACGACGTCCGGCGCTACGGCATCACCTACATGAACTACGTCGGCAAACCGCTCGCCTACATCCTGGCCACCCCCGAGCGCCCGGACGACGCCGACACCACGCTGCGCGCGGCCTTCGGGAACGAAGCGACCGACCGCGACATCGACGAGTTCGCCCGCCGCTTCGGCTGCTCCGTGTGGGACGGCTTCGGTTCCACGGAGCTGGCGATCATCATCACCCGCGAGCCGGGAACGCCGCCCGGCTCCATCGGCAAGGGTTTCCCGGGCGTGGCGATCTACGATCCGGCCGCGGTCACCGAATGCCCGCGCGCCCGGTTCGATGCCGACGGTGCGCTGCTCAACGCGGGCGAGGCCATCGGCGAACTGGTCAACACCTCCGGCGGCGGCCTGTTCACCGGCTACTACAACGACGAGGCGTCCACCGGCGAGCGGCTGCGCGAGGGCATGTACTGGTCCGGCGACCTGGCCTACATGGACGCCGACGACTGGATCTACCTGGCCGGGCGAACCGGCGACTGGTTGCGGGTGGACGGCGAGAACCTGGCCGCCGGGCCCGTCGAACGGATTCTGCAGCGGCTGCCCGCCCTCAACCGGGTCGCCGTGTACGCGGTGCCCGATCCGGTGGTCGGCGATGCCGTGATGGCCGCGATGGTGCTGAACGACGGCGCCGCCCTGACCCCGGACGAGTTCACCGAGTTCCTGGCCGCCCAGCCGGATCTGTCACCGAAGGCCTGGCCCAGCTTCGTGCGCATCGCCGACGATCTGCCGTCGACCGCCACCAACAAGATCCTCAAGCGGCAGTTGAAGGCCGAGGGCACGCAGGCCACCGGCGGCGTCCTGTGGACCCGCGCGCCGCGCTCCACCTTCTACGCGCCGGCCTGAACCGCCGTGCACCTGGTCATCGGGGGCAACGGCTTCCTCGGCTCGCATCTCGTCCGCCGGCTGGCCGAGGACGGGACGGACGTACGCGTGCTGACCCGGCCGTCGAGCGATCTGCGCAGCCTGGCCGGGGTGGAGTTCGAGCACGTCACCGGCAGTCTCTTCGACACCGACGCGGTCGGCGCCGCCATGGCCGGCTGCGAGGCCGTGTACCACTGCGCGGTCGACACCCGCGCCTGGCTCACCGATCCGGCGCCGCTGTACCGCACCAACGTCGCCGCGCTGCGGTCGGTGCTGGAGGCGGCCGCGCGCCGGCCGCTGGACCGCTTCGTCCTCACCAGCACGCTGGCCACCATCGGCCGGCGTACCCGGCCCGACGGCCTGGCCGACGAGGACAGCGAGTTCGACTGGTTCGACGAGGCCCCCGAGTACGTCCGCGCCCGGGTGGCCGGGGAGCGGCTCGCGCTCTGGTACGCGGCCACCGGGCGGGTACCGGTCACCGCGATGTGCGTCTCGAACACCTACGGCACCGGCGACTGGGCACCCACCCCGCACGGGGCCTTCGTGGCCGCCGCGGCCCTGGGCCGGCTGCCGTTCACGGTCCGCGGGATGTGCGCGGAGACCGTCGCCGTCGACGATGCCGCCGACGCCCTGGCGCGTGCGGCGACCCGGGGCCGGCCCGGCGAGCGCTACATCGTCTCCGAGCGCTTCCTGGATCTGGGCGAGGTGATCGCCACCGCCGCGCGGGCCGCCGATCAGCCCGAGCCGCGGCTGCGACTGACCAAGCCGATGCTCTACGCCGCCGGCGCCGGCGGTTCGGCGCTGACCCGGCTCACCGGGCGCTCGCACAAGCTGAGCCTGGATTCGGTGCGGCTGATGCATGTGATGGTGCCGATGAGCCACGCCAAGGCCGAGCGGGAGCTGGACTGGCACCCGCGCCCGGTGACCGACGCGATCGCCGAGGCCGCCCGCTTCTGGCGCGACCGCGCCGGCCGCTGACCGCGGCAGTGCGCGGCGGTCCCGGACCGGTTACCGGCACAGGAGAGGGGTCCGTGGCCATATAGACCACGGCACCCTCTC
>CAZEOP010000145.1:0-8434 GCA_964513715.1 uncultured Gordonia sp. | reverse complement strand
TCGGCCAACTACATCGCCCGCCGGCTCGACGAGCACTTCCCGGTGCTCTACACCGACGCCGACGGCTGGGTGGCGCACGAGTGCATCCTGGATCTGCGCGAGCTGATCAAGACGACCGGCGTCAGCGTGGACGACGTGGCCAAGCGCCTGGCCGACTACGGCTTCCACGCGCCGACGATGAGCTTCCCGGTGGCCAACACCCTGATGGTGGAGCCCACCGAGAGCGAGAACCTGGCCGAGCTCGACGCCTTCATCGAGGCGATGATCTCCATCCGCGGCGAGATCGCGAAGGTGGCCGACGGCACCTGGGCCGTCGACGACAACCCGCTCGCGGGCGCGCCGCACACCGCCGAGTGCCTGGCCGGCGAGTGGACCGGCGCGTACGACCGGATGACCGCGGCGTACCCCGCGGGGCTGCCGTCGGCGGGGGCGCGCGCCAAGATCTGGCCGTCGGTGCGCCGCATCGATCAGGCCTACGGCGATCGCAACCTGGTTTGCAGCTGCCCGCCGATCGACGCCTTCGCCGACGCCTGACCGGCCCCGGCCGCGCTTCGACACCGGCTCCAAGCCGCCCTTCGACACCGGCCCCTTCGTCGCCCGGCTCGGGGACCGGTCCGGGTCAGGCGGCCCGGTCGAGCCGGAGGCCGTGCGTCTCGAGGAGCGGCAGCACCCGGGTCAGCACGACCGCGGTGAGTGCCTCCGGGTCGTCGGCGAGCAGGGTCACGCCGGGGGCCACCCCGGCCGCCCAGACGTCCCAGAGCAGGCCGGCGAGGGTGGCGACGGTGCCCGGGTGGCTGATCACCGCGGTGCGGGCGCCAGGCGACCAGCCCGGCCGCAGCCGGCGGAAGTCGGCGTAGGCCTCGCGCACCGACGGTGCGAGCAGGACCTCGACGTCGAGGAAGGCCGGTCGCGGAGCGGTCGCGGCCAGCCGGGCGGCCTCGGACAGGCTGGCGGCGCGGATCCGGGTGATCCGGTCGACGGGCTGGGCGGGAGCGGTCAGCTCGGTCCAGCCGTCGGCGTCCTGCACCGCGAGGCGCAGCGGTGCGGCGGGTGAGCGGGTCATGAGACGGTCTCCTCGTCGAGGGTGCGAAAGCTGCTGCGGTGGAAGACGAGCGGTGCCGGGACGGCCGGCTGCTCGTTCGGTGGGGGCGGCGCCGCCGCGCCGGTCGGCGGGCTCGTCGCCAGCCGGTGATCGGTCAGCGCGAGGACGGCGATCACATGATCGCCGGCCTCGATGAACTCGCGTGGGCGCACGGTCAGCGCGACCACCGCCCCGTCGACGTGGACCGCGCCCTCTGGTGTGGAGGTCCAGTCGATCGCGGCGAAGCGCAGGTCCGCGGGCAACCGGAAACGGTCGGCCACGTCGTGCTGCCGGGCGCTGAGCACGCTGATGCCCCAGTGACTCTGCCGGCGCAGCGCGGGCAGTGTTGACGAGGCGCGGCCGATGTTCACCGACACCAACGGCGGATCGATCGAGACCGGCGTGAAGGTGGCGACCAGCAGTCCCTGCGGCCCGTCGGGACCCAGTGCGGCGACCGTCACCAGCCCGGAGGGGAAGTGCCCGAACACGGTGCGCAGCGTCCGCGGATCGAAGGCCGCGCCGGCGTCCGCGATCGCGGTGCGTGCCGCGCCGCTCATCGGGTGCCCGCCAGGAAGGGCCGGCCGGCCGGCGCGGTCGTCGCGCCGGACAGGTCGTCGAACAGGCCGCGGCTGCGGAGCACCGGGACGACGCCCTCGCCGAACCAGTACAGCTCCTCCAGGTGCGGATAGCCCGACAGCACGAACTCGGAGATGCCCAGCGTCGCGTACTGCTCGATCAGATCGGCCACTTCGCGGTGGCTGCCGACCAGGGCGGTGCCCGCGCCGCCGCGGACCAGACCGACGCCGGCCCACAGATTGGGCACGATCTCCAGGGTGCGCGGGTCGCGCCACGAGCCGTCGCCGCGGTGATCGGCGTGCAGGGCGCGCATCGCGGCCTGCCCGGTCGACTCGCTGCGCGCCAGTCCGTTCTGGACACCGGCGACGACGTCGTCGTCCAGGGCGCCGAGCAGCCGCGCGGCCTCAGCCCAGGCCTGCTCGGCGGTGTCCCGGGTGATGACGTGCAGCCGGATGCCGAAGCGGACGGTGCGGCCCTGGGCGGCGGCCAGGTCGCGGATCCAGGAGATCTTGCGGGCTACCGCCTCGGGCGGCTCGCCCCAGGTGAGGTAGACGTCGCTGTGCCGGGCGGCGACCGGGCCGGCCTCCGGCGACGAGCCGCCGAAATAGATCGGCGGCGTCGGCAGCGGCACCGTCGCCAGCCGGGCGTCCTCGGCGGTCAGGTGCCGTCCGCGGTAGGTCACCGTCTCGCCGCGCCACAGGCCGCGCACGATGGTCAGGAATTCGTCGGTGCGCGCATACCGGTCGGCCTTGCCGAGTTGATCGCCGTAGGCGCGCTGCTCGTGCGGCTCGCCGCCGGTCACCACGTTGAGCAGGATCCGACTCGGGGCGTGCCGGCTGAACGTCGCCGCCATCTGGGCGGCCAGCAGCGGGCTGACCAGGCCGGGCCGGAAAGCCACCAGGAAGCCGAGACGTTCGGTCTCCCGCGCCAGCATGGCGGTGGTCAGCCAGGCGTCCTCGCACCAGGCACCGGCCGGGGTGAGCGCGGCGGTGAAGCCGAAGTCTTCGGCGGCGCGCGCGATCGACGCGAGATACCCGATCGACGCATCGCGGTCGCCGCGGGCCGCGCCGGCGGGCAGGCCGTGGCCGCCGCCCACGATGAACCGGGAGTCGCCGTAGGTCGGCAGAAACCAGTGGAGGGTGAGAGACATCGAGAGACTTTCGGTGATCGGGCGCTTCACAGCGCGCCGTGGGACGGTGGCAGGTGCCGGGACAGCGCCCAGCGGCCGAGATGGTGGAGCTTCCAGCGTTCGGGGTCGTGCAGGGTGTGGGTGCGCGCATCGCGCCAGTACCGCGACAGGTTCGCCGATTCGGCTGCGGCGCGCGTTCCGCCGAAATCGAACAGCTCCGCGCCCGCCCGGCGGGCCGCCCGGCCTGCGGCGACTTTCGCCGCGGCCGTGGCCAGCGAGGCCTCGGCGATCCGCGCCGGATCCGGGTGCACGTCGGCGGCCGGGTCGCGGCGGTCGGCGTCCTCGATCCGCTCGGCGGCCACCGTCAGCAGCGCCTCGGCCGACCGGACGGCCAGCTCCAGGTCGCCGGCCGCCGCGATCAGCAGCGGGTCGTCGGCCGCGGACGAGACCCCGGCCTCGAACCAGGGGCGCGCCCGGGCCGCCGCGTCACTCGCGGCGGCCAGCGCGCCCCGGGCGATGCCGGTGTCGATCGCGGCGTGCAGCAGCTGGGCGCGAGCGCCGTAGGTGCTCGGGACGTCGATCAGCGCGGTGAAGTCGATCAGGTGCCCGGGCTCGACGACGACGTCGTCGAAGGTGACGGTGCCGCTGCCGGTGGTGCGCTGGCCCAGGGCGTGCCAGTCGTCGGTGACGCTCACCCCGGCGCGATCGGCCGGGAGATAGGCGACCACCGACCGGCCCGGAGCCATTCCGGCGATCGCGCCGTCGGTGACGGCGCGCACGGCCAGCAGATCGGCGAACGGGGAGCCGGTGCAGTAGTACTTGGTGCCGGTGAGCCGGAGCGTTCCCGTCGTGTCCCGGGCGATCCGGGTGGCATCGTCGCGCACGGTCGGCGAGGAGCGTTCGGTCTGAGCATTGGCGAGCCGGGCGCCGGCCAGGATCTGGGCGAAGATCGTCTCCTGCAGCGCCGCCGAGCCCCCGCGCGCCAGCGCGTCGAGGAAGACGAAGTGGCTGTGCGGGATCTGGGCGAGGTTCGGGTCGGCGGCGGCCAGCAGCGCCACGATGCGGCTGAGGGTGCCGGCGTCCACCTCGGCGCCCCCGTACCGGTGCGGCACGGTGATCGCGAGCAGTCCGGAGTCGGAGAGCAGGTCGACCTCGGTGCAGGGGAGTCGGCGCTCCCGGTCGCGGTCGCTCGCCCCCGCCGCGAGGGCGGGGGCGAGCTTCGCGGCCACGTCGAGCGCCTGCTCCGCATCGGTGATGCGTTGGGGCACGGTGGGTTCCGTCCTTTCGATGCGGATCGGCCGGGCGCACGCAGCCGGCCGGGGTGCACTCAGCTGTAGAGGGTGAACTGGGGCGCGCGGCGGTTGAGCACCCAGTCGCCGATCTCGCGGGCCTTGTAGGCCACCGGATCGTGGACGGTGTGCGTGCGCAGATTGCGCCAGTGCCGGTCGAAGCCGTAGGCGCTCGTCGTCGCCCGGGCGCCCTGGATCTCGAACAGCCGGGAAGCCACCTCCAGGGAGACCTTGGTGGTCAGGTACTTGGCTTCGGCGATCGCGATCGCCGCCGCGGCGCGCTGCTCGTCGGTGACCGCCGGGCCCAGCTCCAGCGCCTGCTGCAGGGCATCGCCGGCCCGGTCGGCGAGCAGGGCGGCCGCGCTGACCTGGGCCTGGAGTTCGCCGATCAGTTCCAGGATGTACGGATCGTCGGTGGCCGACTCCAGCCCCGAGGTCTCCCAGGCGCTGGCGTGCAGCCGCGTCCAGTCGAGAGCCTCCTCCAGTGCTCCCTCGGCGGTACCGATGTAGAAGTTGACGAAGGCCAACTGCCAGTGCGGAGTCACCAACTGCTGGTAGGCGGAGAGGACCTTGCCGGTCAGCGGATCGTCGCCCAGCACCTCGGTGCGGCTGATCGGCGCGTCCACGAACTCCACGCCGCCCGAGTCGGTGAGCCGCTGACCGATGTTGTCCCAGTCGCCGAGCGGGCGGAAGCCCTCCCGGCGGCGCGGGATGGACAGGAAGACCAGGTCGTCGCCGAAGGTCGCGGTGACCGAGAGCTGATCGGCGACGCCGGCGCCGGAGGCGAAGGTGCGCCGGCCGTTGAGACGGAAGCCGTCGCCGTCGGTGGTCAGCACCAGGCCCGAGTTGCCGCGCGGATTCTGCACACCGCCCCAGAAGAGCCGCTCGGCGGCATTGCGCCGGGACAGCGCCTCGGCCTGTTCGGGAGTCCCGAACAGATGCGGGATGCGCTGCTGTGCATAGTGATAGCCGAGCAGATGGGCGATGGAGGTGTCGCCGCGGGCGATGCGCCGGGTCAGCTGCTGCGCCTGGGCGTAGCTCAGGCCGTCGCCGCCGTAGGCCACCGGCTCGGCGACCTGGAGCAGATCGTGCTCGCGGAGCAGCTCGATCTCGGCGCTCGGGTCGGCGTTGGCGCGATCGCGCTCGGCGGCGGTGGCACGCAGTTCGGCGGCCACCAGGTCGGCGCGATGCAGGGCGGCGGCGAAGCGGGCGGCGTTGTCGAGCCGGTCGTCGTCGGGGGCCTGCCCGCCGGGCAGGCGCGGGTCGGTTGCGGTGCGGTCGAGTGTGGTCATGGGAGGTGAATTCCTTTGCAGTACAGGAGATGTCGGGAGGTCGGGGTCACAGGTGGTGGCCCGGCGCGGGCCGGGCGGCGGTGCAGTACGGGATCGCCCGGGCGGTGTAGCGCCTCATGCCAGGACGCCGTGCCGGGCCAGTTCGGACTCCAGTCGGCCGCTCGCGGCCAGCTCGGCCTCCAGCTCGCGGACCAGCGGCAGGATCTTCTCGCCGAAGTAGGCGACGTCCTCCAGGTAGTGCAGGAAGCCGAGGAGGAAGAGGTTCACCCCGCGGGTCTTGTAGGCGACGATGCGCTCGGCGATCTGCTCGGGGGTGCCGATGAGGCCGGTGCGGAAGCCGTCGTTGTACTGGACCAGGTCGGCGAACTCGGAGTCCTGCCACATGCCCTTGCCGTCGCGGGTGGACCGCCCGGCCTGGGTCACGGCGCTGCCGAAGCCGGCCACCGCCTCGCGGTCGGCCTTCGCGACGATCTCGCGCAGCACCTCGCGGGCCTCGCGCTCGGTGTCCCGGGCGATGAGGAAGCCGTTGAGACCGAACTTGACGGTCCGATCGTGCAGCGCCGCTTCGGTGTTCACGTCGATCACCTGCTCGGTGATGCCGTCGAAGTCCTTACCGTTGCTGAAGTACCAGTCCGAGACGCGGCCGGCCATCGCGCGCGCGGCCGTCGAATTGCCGCCCTGGAAGATCTCCGGGTGCGCCCGGCCCGGCACGTCGACGGGCTTGGGCTTGAGGTCGAAGCCGTGCAGGCGGTAGAAGTCGCCCGCGTACTCGGCGTGTTCGGAGGTCCAGATCTCCCGCAGGTAGCCGATGAACTCCTCGGCGCGGCGGTAGCGTTCGTCGTGCTCCAACCAGGGTTCGCCGAGCTTGGTGAATTCGTCTTTGAACCACCCGCTCACCACGTTGACCGCGGCGCGGCCGCCGGACAGCTGGTCGGCGGTGGCGATCAGCTTGGCGAGCACGCCGGGCTGCCAGAGGCCGGGGTGGACGGCCGCGATCACCTTCAGCCGCTCGGTCGCCAGCAGCAGCGCGAGCGAGAAGCTGGTGGACTCGTGCTGATAGGCCGCACCGTAGGAGGCGATGTAGCGGACCTGGGTCAGGGCGTAGTCGAAGCCGTTGTTCTCGGCCAGGACCGCCAGCTTCCGGTTGTAGTCGTAGCTCCAGTCGGTGCGCTGCTCGATGGTCGAGACCACCAGGCCGCCGCTGACATTGGGCACCCAGTACGCGAACTGCAGGGGCTCGTACGCCGCCTCGAGGCGCTGCTCGGCGGCCGGGGACTTCGTCGTGGGGTGCGGGGACGTCGCTGCGGGATCAGGGGTGCGGGTGGCTCGGTGGGAGTGCATGCCGGCAATCCTGCGGGCCCGCGCCGCGGCCGTCACCGATTGCGCGCACCGCGGATGCAATCACCGTGGATGGAATCAGCGCGCGCGAAAAGCGGTGGGCCAGAACGTCACCCGGGGCCGGTCTAGTTCTTGCCGGGGACGGCCGAGGGCAGAACGATCGCATTGACCGCGACGGTCGCGGCGGGTTCCGGTGCGGGGAGCGGGTCCTTGACCTCGGCGAACGAGACCGTCGCCGTGCCGCTCGGCAGCGGCCCGGCGCCGCGGAAGCCCGCCTGGGTCAGCAGCTTGATCTGCTCGGGCTTGCGGGCGAAGGTGAGGAACTCGGCGGTGGCATCCGACAGGTAGTCCTGCACCCTGGTTCCGGCCAGCGCGATCACCGGGTAGTCGGCGACGGGTGTCGCGCCGGCCGGAGCGACCGCGGCGACCTTCGCCTTCGCATCGTCCTTGGTGAGCAGGTAGAGCCGTTGCTCGGTGATCGGGACCGCGCGCACCGGGGCGTCCGACGGATCGGTCGTCGCGGCGATCGACTTCACGGCGGCCTCGGCGGAGCCGTCGCCGACGCGCGGCGGCGCCGACATCAGCTGCGCCAGGTCGGCGCGCACGGCGCGGGACTCGGCCTGCTTCGTGGTCAGCGGCCCGTCGGCCTTCGCCGCGGCCGCGGCGACGGCCTGGGCGGCCAGCGAGGTCGCATCGGACTGCGGGCCCTGCGGCATGGCAAGCCGGATCGAGCCCCAGTCGTCGTGCCCGAATCGGGCCAGGGAGCTCGCCGCGGTCAGCGCCGGCAGGCCCGCCCAGCTGATACCGCCGTCGGCGGCCGCGGCGAGCTCGGGTTCGGTCGCCAGCAGCACGGGGGACGAGACGAGTGACTCGCTGGCGCCGGCGACGGTCTGCGGGGCGGCCGTCTGCAGGGCCGCGCTCCACACCGACGACTCCGGGATCCACGCGCCCGGGAAAGCGCCGTAGGCCTTGGCATCCCAGGTCTCGGCGGTCAGGCCGTCGAGCATGGCGCGGGCATCGACGGGTCGGACCTCCACCGTGACGCAGCGGTCGCGGACCTGGGGGCCGGTGGCGTTAAAGCTCTTGGCGATCTCCTGCAGGGCGGGCGCGATCGCGGGATCGGCGGCCACCGGCACCGCGGCGGTGCCCTCCAGGCACCGAGCGGCCGATTCGCTGCCGTCGTCCAGTCGATCACCGAAGGTCTTCCAGGCGGCGAAGAGAGCGACGACCAGGATCACACTGAGTGCGGCCGCCAGCAACTGCCTGCTGAACAGCTGCCGGCTCCCTCCGGTTCCGTGACTGCCCACGATCCCTACCCCCCTCTTCTGGCGCCCGCCCGGGCGAGCGCCGCCGATGTCTCATTCGTCTATAGCAGGCGCCGGCGGACGTGCCGCGGCGGCGCACCGCAAACGGCCGAGCCCGGACCGCTGATCGGTCCGGGCTCGGTGGTCATCGGACGGCTCAGGCGTTCGCGGCCTTGTAGTCGCGACGGGCCTGGTGCAGGATCGGCTCGGTGTAGCCGCTCGGCTGCGTCGCACCCTCGAGGATGAGGGCCTTGGCGGCCTGGAAGGCGATGTTGCCGTCGAAATCCGGGGCCATCGGCCGGTACGTCGCGTCACCGGCGTTCTGCCGGTCGACGACCGGAGCCATCCGCTCCAGGGCGGCGACCACGTCGGCCTCGCTGACGATGCCGTGGCGCAGCCAGTTGGCCAGCAGCTGGCTGGAGATG
>CAZEOP010000144.1:0-8452 GCA_964513715.1 uncultured Gordonia sp. | reverse complement strand
GGGTTTGGACACAAAGTGTGTCCAAAACGTGTCCACAAACCCGAGGCCGGGAACCGGGAACGGGAGGGTCGGGGACCGTCACCGTGTGCAGGCCGAGGCCGCGCGCTCACCGAGGCAGTAAGACGCCCGGATCTCTCCCCCGAGAGGTCCGGGCGTCGTCGTTGGCGGGGTGCTCGGGGTGCCGGAGCGCCCCGAGGTCGCCGAGGCCCCCGAGGCCGACGCCGGGCCGGTCGGCGCGCGGATCGGGCACCGAGGCCGCTCGGCGGGGTCGGTTGTAGGAACCCAACAACGCGCGGCCTCGGTGTTGACTGGTGCCGAGTACCCATGCCCAGAGCGTTCTACCGGCGGCGTTGGCGTCGGTGTTGACAGTGCAGGTCAGACCATGCGCGGGTGGAATCCCACAAAGACCGAGCCGGGCGGGCCTCGGATACGCCGCGCTGGCCTGCACCTCGGCGACCGGCTCCAGCCCGACGACGAGCGCCGACGCCGCCCACGACGACGGCCCCGGACCTCCTCGGGGGAGATCCGGGGCCGTGGTCAGCGGGTGCCGGTGAGGCTAGGCCGCGGTGCCGATCTTGTAGATGGCCGCGGGGGCGTAGACCGAGACGCCGATCCGGGTCTCCACGCGGGCCTGTACCTGGTTCTTGGAGAACAGCGCGCCCGACTCGGTGCTCCATTCGACATCGACGCCACCGACGGTGTCGATGGAGACGGCCGAGGGGTCGAGCGCCAGCGCGGTCTTGGCCGGGAGCGCGGTGCTCAACACGACACGGAGCCCCCAGACCTTGCGCTCGGCGAGATCGATGGGCACGCCGCGGAACGCCACCGCGTCGTCGGAGGTCGCGGTCAGCTCGATGGCCTCCCAGTCGGTCGGGCTCATCACGACGGCCCCGAGCGCGTAGCCCTGCGCCTCGGCCTTGGTCATGGCCTTGCGGATCGACGCCAGCGCCGAGGTGTCGAACGCCTGAACCTGTACGCCGCTCGTCTCCAGGATCCCGGTCTGATTCGCGCCGGTGCCGTCCGCGGTGAGGACCTGCTCCTGGATGGCGAGATCGAGCCCGTAGACCAGCTCATCCTGAACGAACCGGACGAGGCCGCGGGCGTCGGCCAGGACGAACTTGTCGATCGCTTCGGAGAGATGGGCGACGACGCTCATCCGGTTCTCGATGGTCTCGACGCCGACCGTCGAAGTCGGCTTGGTGCCGCCCTCGGCGACGGCCGCGGCGTTGAGGTCGCGGGCGTTCTGGCGCATGTAGGCGTAGACCGGCGTGCTCCGGCGCTCGGTCGAGATCACGTCGAGAATCGACGTGGCCGCACGGCCTGCCGGGATGACGGTCGGTGCCATCGGGACGTCGGTGGTCGTCTGACCCGAGGAGGTCAGCGCCTTGGTACCCGAGGCCATGCCGCCGGTGCCGGTGAAGTAGCCACCGGCGGGGTCGCCGCTGCCGGTCATGGCGTTGGCGATGGTCTCGGCGGCGGCCTTGCGGCCCGAGCCGAGGGTCAGGAACTTGGTTGCAGCGGTCACGATGGTGGCCTCCTCGGCCTTGGTGTTGGTCGGAATGTCGCCGAGGATCTCGGCAAGGTGAGCAGGGATGGCGAACGACTTGAACGCCTGCTCGGCGTTGCCCCAGAGGGTCTCGAAGTCGGCGGGGGTGACCTTGACGCCCTTGTGTCCGCCGATCACGTCGCGCATGTACTGCACGCCGTAGCGGGCCTCGGGCGAGTTCTTCGCCCATGCCGTGATCTCGGACTTTGCCCAGTCGGCCTTGGTCAGCGACTTGGCGACCGCGGCCCCCTCCTCCTCGGTGAGGTCGCGGCCCTCCTGCTCGGCGGTCTCGATCAGCGCGCGGGCGTCGGCCAGGCACTGTTCGAGCAGCGCGACGAACCGATCCCCGAGCGGCTTGGCCGTGTCCGCCAGCGGAGACTCGTCGGCGGCCGGGGGCGCGTCGTCGCCGGACGCCTTCGCCAACGCCTGCCGTGCGGCCTGGATCAGCGACGGGGCCGAGGCCGTACCGGGCTCGTCGGCGGCCGACTTGCTCGCGGTGATGACGGCCGAGGTGTTGGCCGGACGGGCGACGAGGGACACCTCCCGGAGGTCCAGGTCGGTCAGCTCGCGGACGCCGTCCGCTGCCTTGGTCGCGTGACGGATGCCGTAGCCGATGGACAGCGACCCGACCCGGCGGCCCTTGACCGCACGGTAGGCCGCGGCCCCCCGCTCGGTGTCGGTGTCGAGCTTGGCGTGGATCTCCAGCCCCTCGGCGGTCTCGGCCGCGGCCTTGATCTCGCCGACGAGGTTCAGCGGGTTTCCGGTGTCGTGCTCCCAGGCGATGGGCACGACGGCCCCGGCCTTGATCGCCTCGACGGACTTGGCGAACGCGCCGGGGAGGACCCGGTCGCCCTGGAGGTCGGTGTTGCCGAACGTGCTGGCGAGTCCGATGAACTCACCCTCGGCCAGTCCGGCGGTCTTGATACCCGTGATGGTCACGGTCTTGTTGTGCGTATGCACGATGAATCCCCTTGGGGTGCTTGATGTTTGGATAGCTCTCAACGACGCCCCGAGATACGGGAGCGTCGGACTTGTTCGCGGCCTGCTCGCGGTCAGAACTACGCGGGCCGGGGTCCGGCTGGCGGTCTAACGGGCGGCGTCGGCGGGCGACGTATCCACGGCCAACAATACCCGCTCACGGCCCGGTGAGCGTGTAGCCGACGACAGCGACGAGCCAGCGGTCACTCCCGGCGTTGCTCTCGCGGTACTCCCGACGCCTGCCGGAGTCGAGCACGGTCACGACGGCGGTGCGGTTGGCGTAGCGGGTGATGGTGATCGCTGCGCCGTCGTCGCCCCGGATGGTCGTATGCCGGTGCCGCTGGTGCCCGCGGCCGGTCTCGACGGACTCGGAGACGACGCGGGCGCGCGGCCGGGTGTCCGGCTGGCCGGGGCGCGTCACCGGATCACCTCCTCGGCGGGGTACGCCGCGGCCAGCTTGGCGGCCTCCTCGTCGCTCAGGCGGTCGGCGGCGAGCTTCGCCGCGGTGAGGCACACCGCGCGGCCCCACCCGCGGCCCTCGGCCTTCTCGTAGGCGACGAGGGCCGCGGTGGCCGCGTCGGGGTCGCCGTCGCGCATGGCGAGCACGACAGCGGCGGCGACGTGCTGCATGGCGCGGATCTGATCGGGGGTCGGCTCGGTCACGCTCGGGCCTCCTCGGCGTCGAGATGGCGCGCGACGAGATCGGCCGCGGCCTCGGGGGTGAGCCGGTCGGCGGTCATCTGCCCGAGCGCCAGCGCGACGTTGCGGAGGCCGCCGAGGCCGCCGGTGGTGTAGCTCTCGGCGAGCACGCGGGCGGCGGCGTCGAGATCCTCGTCTACCAGCGCCATGATGACGCGGGCGGCCGTGCTCGCGGTGCGGTCGGTTCTGTTCTGCGGATGGTTCACGGGTTCTCTCCTATGTGTCAATGGTCATTGTCAGATTGTGGGTGCATTTATGCAGTTCAGCGGCCGATTTTGAAACGGCACGAGACCGGCGGAGGTGCCTGGACGGGCGCGGGCTCGTGATCGAAACCCCCTAGGGGTCCCTGCCGGTGCTCACGACGCCCGCGCCATCGTCGTGGCCGCGTCGTTCTGCCGCTGCTGCTCGTCGCGCTCCTCCTGCTCGGCGCGACGGTGAGCCGTCGTGAACGGGTTGGCCAAGGCCGTCGCCACCGGGCCGTGCGGGCGGCGACTCTGCGGAACCGAGCGGCTCCACTCCCAGCACCGACCACGAACCGGACACGTCCGGCACGTCTCGGCGACCGCTCGCCAGCGGGCGTCCTCGTCGCGGTAGCCGAGTTCGGCGGCGTGCCGGTCGGCGTCGAACAGGCGGGCGTGGCCGACGCATGAGGCACCTCGTAGGTTCGGCACGTCCCGGAGCACCTCGGCGAGCAGGTCCACCACGCCCTCGCGCCGGATCAGGGCTACCACTCGCGGCTCGGAACGCCGAGGGTCGGCGACGCCGGGGAGTTGCCGCGGCTCCGATTACAGGACCCGTGCGACGGGCGAAAGTTCGCCACGTCACGGTGCAATTGGGGGTGGCTCGACCTCGGGAACAGGTGGTCAACCTCCCATGCGTCCGCCGAGTTCGGGCCGTAGTCGATGGGCTGACCGCATAGCCAGCAGGGTGCCCCCACCCTCTCGCACGCGGCGCGGTACCGGGCGCGGAGCTTGCGATATTGCCGGTCGCTCGTGACGGCCTGCTCGGCGGTCGGCTTGCTCGTCGCTCGGCGGGTCATCGGTCGGCCTCCTCGTGGCCGAGCAGGACCGCGGACAACGCCCGCCCGGTCATCACCCCGAGGGACGCCAGCGCCTCGTCGCGCTCGCGCTCCTGCTCGGTCGACTCGTACGGCCGCCCATGCCGAGTCCGGGGGATCTCGTCGTGACCGCACCGACCGAGGCCGCGGGCGACGGCCTCCAGCTCGGCCTCTCGGGCGTCGGTGAACGACTCATAGACCGCGGCCCCGAGGGTGGCGAGTTCGTCGGACCGGAGCCGGAGCACCGCGCCGGGAACGGGTGCCGGTGTCCGGCCGTCGAGAACGTCCCAGTCGAACTCCTGGATGGTGAGCACGTCGAGCGTCCGGCCGACCACGGCCCCGTGCCGCTCGACGGTCCGGCACCCGTGACCACAGCCGGTCTCAGCGAACAGGTGAACCCACGCCCCGCGGGGCTCGTTCGTCGTCGTGTCGTCGTCGCTCATCGGTGTTTGTTCTCCTTGCTCGTGCGGACTCGGGGTATCCGAGGCCGCGGGTTGTAGATCGGCGTCGGGAGGTCTCCCGAGGCCGTGTGTTGTTGTCGTTTTCTCGCCCCGGTCCGCTGGCGGGGGGCCTAAAGACCCCCCACCGGACGCCTCCAGCGGACTTATGGGGAGGGTCCTCTCAGGGTCCGCCGCGGATACCGGCTTTGGCCTGCGGTTATAGGGTCCGGCGGACCCCAGCGGACCTGAGAGGACCCCCTCAGCGGACCCGTGTGTTCCAAGTCACAGCGGACCCCAGCGGACCCCCTCAGCGGACCCCCCCATCAGGCCGCGGCCTCGGGGTCGTTTCCGGCTTCGGCTCCGGGGTCCTCCAGCACGAACTCGCGGTAGTAGTCGGCGGCTTCGGCGCTGAACCCGAGTTCGTTCTCCACGAGGTGCTTGTCGAGTTCCCAGCGCGCCGATGAGGTCGCGGACTGCACGAGATAGTTCTTCTTCGTGACCTTCCCCCAGGACTCTCCCCAACGCCGTACCTCGTACGGTCCGAGGTTGAGCGGGGAGGCTTTCACCTGTCGCCGGATCTGCGCCTCGGTCCAGCCGTTCACGGTCTCGCTCAGGTGGACGTACACGTTCCACAGGACCTTGATGTAGTTGTCCGACTTCGCCGTAGGCATGGCTTCGGGCGGCGCTGCCGGGAGATCGACCGCGAACGGGTCGGTCCGCCGGATGACGAGAGATCCGCCTATCGGGGTCTCGACGCGGTCCAGGGTCAGCTTGAGCGGCTTACCCCCGCTCGCCTCCTCCTTCGCCCGGTCGATGAAGAACTCCACCGTGCGCTTGTCGGGGTTCGGGTTCTTCATCATGTAGAGCCCATCGGACCCGCCCCGGAGCGCCGTCGATCCGCGCTCGTTGCCCCCGTCGCGCGCCGTGTGATGGACGACGACGACACACGCCCCCGTCTCGTCCTTGATCCGGGAGGCGACCTGGAGGAACTGCCCCATCTCCTCGGCGCTGTTCTCGTTCATGCCGGGGGTGTAGCGGTTCAGGGTGTCGATGATGACCAGGTCCGGCCGTCGAGCGACGATAGAGGCCACCATGACCTCGGTCTCGGCCGCGTCGGGCTTGTGCAACGCCATCGGGCGGGGGAACAGCGACAGCGGCACGCGCTCGCCGTTGTTGTGCTCCTGCTCCCATGCCCGGAGTCGCTTGGGGAACCCGGCCTCACCCTCACCGGCGAGATAGACGACGGACCCGCGGACAGCGCCGTGGTTCTGCCATGACTTGCCGGTGGACACGGTCGCGGCCCAGTCGAGCGCCACGAACGACTTGAACGACCCCGGAGCCCCCGCCAGGACGATCAGCGACTTACGGAACAGCAGGGTCCCGAGGAGGGACTCGGGGCCGGGTAGGCGGTCCATGTCGTCGCGGTCGAGCCACAGGCCCGCTACCCGCTCGGTCAACTCGGCGGCCTTGGCCTGATCCCGTCCGGCCGCGACGGTCTCCCGCGCGTAGACCCGTAGCTCCTCGGCCTCGACGGCCCGCCGCCGCTTCTTCTCTATCGCGGCCTCGACCCTCTGCTCGACCTTGATCTCGTCGGGGGTCATCGGCCGAACGACCAGCGCGGGCTCGCCGTACTTGTCACGGCCCCACTCGGACGCGGTCCGGGCCTCCAGGTCGAATACCGGCGCGGCGTCGTCGGTGCTGGTGGCCGTCTCGGCCGGTAGGCTGGTCGTAGCTTCATGGGGTGATGTTCGTGAGCTGGTTGTGGCCCTCGGCGCTTCGGCGTCGGGGGTCGCTTCTTTGGGGTCTGACAACTTGAGTCCTGATCGTTGAAAGTCGTTGCAGCACAATGCCGCCGGGGCGCGTTCGCCGGTTCGGGTCGGTGAAGTTCCGGGCGCGCTCAGGCGTCGGGTCGAACGGTGTTGGCGTCCATCCAGGCGTCAAGGTCCGCGGTGCGGTAGACGACGCGGCGGCCGAGCTTGACGTAAGCCGGTCCCTGTCGGCGGTAGCGCCACTGTGCGAGCGTCTCGACCGGCACGCCGAGGTATTCGGCGGCCTCGTTCGGGCGCTGGGTGTTCGGCTTGGTAGCCATCTCTGTACTCCTCGGGGGCCTAGTCCGCGGCCCCGCTCACGGGTTGCCCTGAGAGGGCTTCATGGTTCCGGTTGTGATCCCGTTGCGGTGTACGAAAGCCAACGTAGAACGCAGTCGAGCGCCTGTCATCTGAGGTCACGCCGGTAGAAGTGAGAGGGGTAGGACCTTGGCACCGATAGCGCGTGAGGCCCCCACCCCTCAACCGAGGGGCCGCGGCGTCGTCGCTGGTCGGCGGCCTGCAGTGCCGCTATGTCACGGTTCGGTAACGATCCACCCGCGTTGATCGAGCATGTCAACGCGGGAGCTGGATGGGGGCCGGGGGCTGGCCGTAGCCTCCACGTCATGGCGACCATCACGAAGTACGACACCAAGGCCGGGACGCGGTACGAGGTCCGCTACCGGCTCCCGAACGGAACGACGACCCGTAAGCGCGGGTTCACGACTAAGCGGGACGCTACGACGTTCATGCACTCGACCGAGGTCTCTAAGACCACCGGCGGGTTCGTGCAGGCGTCGGCCGGGCGTATCACCGTCGAGCAGCTCGCCGAGTCATGGAAGAAAACCCTGGACTCGAAGGCGGCCAAGACCAAGGCGAACCGGCTTAGCGTCTACTCGCACGACGTAGAACCTCGGTGGGGCTCGACGCCGGTAGGCAATATCAAGCGGTCACACGTAGAGGGGTGGGTCTCTGAACAGGTCGGCGCGGGCCGCTCGGCCGTGATGGTCGAAGGCGCGCTGGGTGTGCTTCGGCAGATTCTCGCGCTCGGCGTCTCGGACGGGAACCTCGCGGTGAATCCGGCCGCGGACGTGTCAGCACCCAAGCGCCTGCACAAGGCGCGCGGCTACCTCTCCCATGCTCAAGTCGCCGAACTCGCCGACGAGTGCGGGGAGCGCGGTCACGATCTCGTGCTGTTTCTCGCCTACACGGGTCTACGGATCGGGGAGGCCGCGGGCTTGCAGGCACGGGACGTGGATCTCGCCCGGCGTCGGGTGAACGTTGAGCGGTCGGTCACCGAGGCCGGGGAGGCTACCTACAAGGCCCCCAAGACCGGCGAGCGTCGGACGGTCCCGTTCCCGTCGTTCTTGGACGAGATCATGGCCGCCCGTGTCCGGGGTAAGGGTCTCGATGTGCCGGTGTTCACCTCGGCGCGCGGGACCATCGTCACGCCGAGCAACTGGCGTTATCGCACGCTCGCCCCGGCCGTCGAGACCGTCATCAAGCGGACGAACAAGGCACGGGCCGCCGAGGCCGCCGAGGCCGCGGACGGTCACCCGAGCACGCCGGAGTTCCCGGAGATCACGACTCACGACCTGCGCCATACCGCGGCCTCTCTCGCGGTGTCGGCGGGGGCGAACGTGAAGGCGGTTCAGCGAATGCTGGGGCACGCGAAAGCGTCCATGACGCTCGATACCTACGCCGACTTGTTTGAGGACGACCTAGAGCAGGTGGCTACGCGATTGACCGAGCAGAGGGCCGCGGAACTAAAGCGTGTCCAAAACGTGTCCACGGAAAGCGGAGAGGCCCTTACCGCTTGAGCGGAAAGGGCCTCTGACCTGCTGTTATTCTTGTGGTCCCGGCTGGGATCGAACCAGCGACCTTCCCGGTGTGAACGGGACGCTCTTCCACTGAGCCACGGGACCGT
>CAZEOP010000143.1:0-8474 GCA_964513715.1 uncultured Gordonia sp. | reverse complement strand
GTCTTGTCCGGCCAGCCCATCGTGGAGAACGGCCACAGGGCGGACGAGAACCAGGTGTCGAGGACGTCGGGGTCCTGCTCCCAGCCCTCGGGAGCGGTCTCGTCGGGCCCGAAGCACTGCACCTCGCCGTTCGGGCCGTACCAGATCGGGATGCGGTGGCCCCACCACAGCTGGCGGGAGATGCACCAGTCGTGCATGTCGTCGACCCAGCCGAACCAGCGCGGCTCCTGCGAGACGGGGTGGATCACCGTGTCGCCGTTGCGCACCGCGTCGCCGGCGGCCTTGGCGAGCGAGTCGACCTTGACCCACCACTGCAGGGACAGGCGCGGCTCGATGCTCTCGCCGGAGCGCTCGGAGTGCCCGACGCTGTGCAGGTACGGGCGTACCTCCTTGACGATCCGGCCCTGCTCGGCGAGCGCTTCGCGGACCGCGACGCGCGCGGCGAACCGGTCCAGGCCGTCGAACTGCGTGCCGGTGCCGTCGATACGCCCGGCCTTGTCCATGATGGTCGGCATCGGCAGGTTGTGCCGCACACCCATCTCGAAGTCGTTGGGGTCGTGCGCGGGAGTGATCTTGACCGCGCCGGTGCCGAATTCCGGGTCGACGTACTCGTCGGCGATGACCGGGACGCTCCGGTCCAGGAACGGATGGGCCAGCTGCGTGCCGACCAGATGCCGATACCGCTCGTCATCCGGGTGCACGGCGATCGCGGTGTCGCCGAGCATCGTCTCCATGCGGGTGGTGGCCACCACGATGTGCGGCTCGTCGTCGTTCATCGAGCCGTAGCGGAACGAGACCAGCTCGCCCTCCACCTCGGCGAACTTCACCTCGATGTCGCTGATCGCGGTCTGCAGCACCGGCGACCAGTTGACCAGGCGTTCGGCACGGTAGATCAGCCCGTCGTCGTACAGTTTCTTGAAGATGGTCTGCACGGCGCGGGACAGGCCCTCGTCCATGGTGAAGCGGTCGCGCGACCAGTCGACGCCGTCGCCCAGCCGGCGCATCTGACCGGCGATGGTGCCGCCGGATTCGCGCTTCCACTCCCAGACCTTCTCGATGAAGGCTTCACGCCCCAGGTCTTCCTTGCTGATACCCGATTCGGCGAGCCGCTTCTCGACGATGGTCTGGGTCGCGATGCCGGCGTGGTCCATGCCCGGCAGCCACAGCACCTCGTAGCCCTGCATCCGCTTGCGGCGGGTCAGGGTGTCCATCAGGGTGTGGTCGAGCGCGTGCCCCATGTGCAACGAGCCGGTGACGTTCGGCGGCGGCAAGACGATCGAGTAGCCGGGCTTGTCACTGGTCGCGTCCGCCGTGAAGTAGCCGGAATCTACCCAGCCCTCGTACAGGGCTTCCTCGTGCTCGGCGGGATTCCAGGCAGCGGGGAGCGCGTTCGGCGCAGCAGGGGTAGTCACGCCATCGATTCTAGGGAACGAGGTCCATCGGCTGTTCCGGCCGGTACCCCTCGCCTTCCCCTTTCACCATAGCGCGGGGATCGGGGCTTGCCGCAAGACCCGGACGGGGGCGCATAATCGCTGGTCGACACCGATCGAGGAGGTCCGCCGACCATGACCGATTCACCCTTCGCCGAGCCGGGACGACTCGGCGAACGGCTCGACTCGACGTTCGACGGCGACGTCGACCCGGGGCCCTTCTTCCACGGAACTAAGGCGGACCTGCCGATCGGCGGGCTGCTGACGCCCGGCTTCCCGTCGAACTTCCGCCCGGAGATCGTGATGAATCACGTCTACTTCACCGCGACGATCGACGGCGCCGGGCTGGCCGCCGAACTGGCTCCCGGCGACGGCTCGCCACGGGTCTACCTGGTGGAGCCAACGGGCCGATTCGACGACGACCCGAACCTGACCGACAAGAAGTTCCCCGGTAATCCGACCCGCTCGTACCGGACCGCGGCAGCGCTGCGGATCGTCGGGACGACCGACGACTGGACACGGCTGACGCCCGCGCAGCTGCAGACGTGGCGCGCGCGACTCGCCAACCTTCCCGACGACGCGGAGATCATCAACTGACGTCGGGATTGAGCTTGCGCTGCACGGCCTCGGCGAACGGGACCGCCTGCTCCGGGGTGCCGCGGGAGACGAAGTCGAAGTAGAAGCCCTTTTGCGGGTCGATGACCACCGTGCACGGAATGGTGGTGCCGCCGCCCAGATCCCAGTCGAACTGGTACCCGGTCCAGCCCCGCGCCGGGATCGGCCGGTAGCCGGGTCGCTGCTCACGCGTGGCGAAGGCCTCATCGAGCCAGGCCCGATTCGCCCGTCCGTCGACGGCGGCCATCTCACCCGGCATGCCGTCGAGCTCCATCCGGCACGAGACGCCCGGCGCGGCCGGGCCGCCCTTCGTGTAATAGACCAGTCCGCTCGCCGAACTGCAGCCGGTGATACTCGTCAGCAGCCCGGCCGGCATGTTGATCGCCACCCACGGCGGGATCGTTGCACCCGGCGGCCGCGGCCGCACACTCGGCACTCCGTCGCCGCGCGGCGCGATGCTGGTCGACGCGGCAACCCCGGCGGCGCCACTGCCACCGTCGCGGCCCACCCCGTAGCCGATGGCCCCGCCGATCAGCAGGCCGACGATCAGCGCCGCGAGCGAACCGAGCAGGGTCGGCGCCAGCCAGGACCGCGTCGGCGGCTGCGGCGCGGAAGCGTAACCCGGGTAGCCGGGGTACGGGGCATAGCCGGGGTAGCCCGGCGCGGGCTGATACACCGGCGGCGTCTGCGACGGATACGGATCGGACGGACCGGCGGGAGGGGGCATGCTCACAGCCCGCAGTGTAGGCGGATCTGCCCGAATAGCGAGGTTCCTCGCCGAGCAGGCGGGTCATTCAGCCAGGCACGTTGAAGCTCGCGACCCCGGGCAGCTGCCAGGGCCCGCCGGACGAGATGATCGTCGTGACACCGACGACCAGGCCCGGCCCGGTGTGCAGCTTCAGGCGCAGCGGTCCGCTGAACGGCCCGGTACACGGTCGGACCGTCCCCGAGCCCGAACGCATGGCGCCGGGATTGGTGAAATCGAAACGCACCAGTGTGCCCGCGGCGCCCCGATGACAGGCATCGCCTCCCGGAGCACTCAGCCAGACCGCGCCGGGCCCGGCCGTCTCGATCCGCACCGCCGCGCCGTAACCGCTCCAGGCGCCCAGCCCCTGGCTGAGAATCCCCTGGGCCGGCAGCTGCACGACGGCCAGCGGCGCCGCCGCCGCCGGAGCCGCGAACAGCGCACCGCCGGCAATGACGCCGCAGGCGGCAGCGAGCGCAGCAGCGGCCCGCCGATTCCAGAACGAAGTGGTGGCCATGACGACCTCCCGTCGGTTGGACTGCCGGAGATACTGGTGAATCGCCCGATCGGGCCGCGCCGTTACACCGCTCAGGCGCGCAGCCGGTGCAGATCTTCCGGGGCGTCGACATTGGTCAGCCACGCGCTGTCGCTAATACCGACCCGATGGGTGACGATGGCGTCGAGCGCGGCCACCATCCGCTGCTCCCCGGTGTCGAGCAGCGCCTTGAGCGCCGGCACCGCGCGGGTGCGGTAGATCGCGGCCATCGGGTGATCGCGCCCGCCCTCGTGCACCACGACGGCGTCGGCCGAGGGAGTGAGGCCGGTGAGCAGTTCGTCGATCATCTCCGGCGCGATCAGCGGCATGTCGGTGGCGCAGACGAAGGCGGCCGGGGAACCGGCCGCCTCGGCGGCCTCCAGCGCGGCCAGCAGGCCGCCGAGCGGTCCTCCGCCGGTCGGCTCGTTGGTGATCCAGTCGATGCCCTCCACGTCGCTGAGTTCGGCGTAGGCCTGCGAGGTGTTCGGCGCGGCCACCAGGACCGGGTCGCAGCGCTGAGCCAGAACATCGGCCACCACCGTCAACAGCGGCCGCCCCTCCCACTCGAGGGATGCCTTGTCCTGTCCCATGCGTCGGGATCGACCGCCCGCCAGAACAACGCCGGCGAGGTTGAGGTGCCTGTTCTCAGTCATGAGGCCATTGTGTCGGAAAGTGCTTGCGCGAAGCGGAGATCGGCGCGATCAGTGCCCGGCCGCGGCACCCGTCGAGATGACACCGCAGGCCACTCGCCCACCGGCGTCGCCGGTGGCCATGGTCTGCGCGTCCGGGCCCGGCGTGCCGTCGTTCTGGTGGTACTTCTCGGCGGGCACGTTGGCGAAGTTGTCGGCGCCCGCGTGAACGACGATCGACGTCCCCTCGCCCGCTTCCAGATCGGCACGCGTGAAGGCTCCGCTGGTGGTCTCCAACAGCGCCGAGCCGTCGCCGCGCACCTGCAGCGAGGACAGGTCGCCGCTGGCCGGATGACCGGTGTGCCCGGGCGCCTGGAAGTGTCCGCCCGCCGAGGCGAAGTCGGCGATCTCCCCGCCGCCGGGCGGCTGCGACGCCGGCTTGCACTTGCCGACGGAGTGGATGTGCAGACCGTGGAACCCCGGCGTCAGCACGCCCGGCTTCGTGGTCTTGACCTCGACGGTGACGTAGCCGTCGTCGAAGTCGAACTCCGCGGTCGCGATCTGCGCCCCGGACGGATCCTTGAGCGGAACGACGAGGTCGCTGTGACCTTCGTCGGATCCGCACGCACTCAGCAGCAGCATCGTGGTCGCGGCGACCGCGGCTCCGGCCGCGGCACGACGAAGATTCTTCATGTCTCCACCGTAACCAGATGCCAGGTGACCGCAAGACCCAGCGACCGTCTGCCGGGCGTGCCCGCCGTTTCTGTATGGACTTGTCAAAGAACGCATCGCGCCGGATTCGGTTGTCCGGCACTGGGTGTGAAGGTGCTTCGCTCGATCCGTGGTGGATCGGTGGTGTGCGGGGGGATCTCGACTGCGCTCGATCCGCGAAAGGGGGCTCGATCCGCGAACCGGGACTCGATCCGCGAACCGGGCTTGTACCGCGAACGGGGACTCGACCCGCGAACGGAGGCTCGAACCGCGAACCGGGACTCGAACCGCGAACCGGGACTCGAACCGCGAACCGGGACTCGATCCGCGAGCGGTCAGGAAGCGACGGGCAGGATCGTCATGGTTCTCCTGTTGTCGGCGCGCAACGGTTCACGCAGACGGTTCGGATGATCGGGCTCGACCGGCGGAAGGAACCAGGGATGCCGGTCGTGGCCGAGGAACACTTCCCAGCCGCCGTGGTGGATCAGGGTGTGGTGCCGGCGGCAGAGCAGGACTCCGTTGTCCAGGCAGGTCGGGCCGCCGTGCTGCCAGTGCTGCATGTGGTGGGCGTCGCACCAGGACGGCGGTAGTCCGCAGCCGGGGAAGGCGCAGCCCCCGTCGCGGATGGCCAGGGCCTTGCGCAGTCCGGGCGGAAACAGGCGGCGCTCGGTATGCACATCCAGCGGGACGCCTTCCTCATCAAGCAAGGCCAAAGCGACCGACGCGTCACACAGCACCAACTCGGCGGTACGCGCCGAGACCGGACCGGTGAAACCGAGGCTCGGTACCGACGGCGTCGCCGGGTCCAGGTCCGCCAGGAGCACCTCGCTCAACCCTGCGCCGTCGGCGGGTGCCCGACTGTCGATCGGCCGTCCGTTGACAGTGATCGTCGCCGGCACCAGCAGCGTCGCGTGCGGCAGGACACCGCCGGACTCGGGGCGCTCAGACCGCGACAGATAGGTGCGCACCAGGTGAGTGAAACCATCCGCGCGGCGCCGACGGGTCGACCGCTGATCGGCGGAGCCATCCGGCTCGGGCGTCGGCCGAGTCAACGGATCCAGGGCGGCATACAGCTCCTCCCCGGCCAGGACATCGAGATCCATCGTGACCCGCACGCGCCCGTCATCGGTACGCACCACCTCGACTTCGTTGAGATCATCGCGTTCGGCGACCGGCACCGCATCCTCGCCGTCGGACGTCGCTGGCGCCAGGGCGATCGCCATCGCGCGGGCCTTCTCGCGTACGCGGGCCGGGGTGGTCTGCACCATCAGTGAGCTGACCAGGCGGGCCTTGGCCTCGTCGGTCAACTCGACGCGGTCGGTGACATGCCCCAGCCCACGGACGATCGCATCGCCGAGTTCGGCCGACACAGCGCCATCACGCATACCGCGCACCACGGCTCCGGCCGCCGGGTCCCCGGCCGCGTCACCGAGTCGCGCGGCACGGTAGGCGACCGCGGGCACTGCGCCGAGATTGGTCAGAATCGCCGCCGCCGTCCGAACGTGTTTACGGCCCGGAAGCCCGACCCTGTCGATCGCCGCGGCCGCCCGCACCAGGGCGTGGTCAGCGATCGCACGAAGCCGGAGAATCGCCGCCGTCACCGCCAGGAGTTCACGGTCATCATCGACCGCTCTGGCGTTGTTCAAGAAAGTAGCGAGAGTGGAATCGTCGACGGTGTCGGTGAGGTCGTCGGCCAGACGGTCGGCGAGGTCGGTGAGGGTTTCTGCGTCCATCACTGGTGCCTTCTCTCGGCAGGACGAACACGGTGGGCAATCGGTCGAGCCGGTCTCCAGCGGGAGCCCCAACCACTCGATCACTCGTACTGATGTTCGATATCGTCACTCTAGCCCGAGGGTCCGACAAAACTGCGCGGACGAGATCCGCACCGGTCAGGAGCAGAATCAGACGGGCCGGGCTCGAACGTGCGCCTTCTCCCCCTGGCGACCGAACAGGGTCAGGCATTCGACCGGACCAGCGGTGGTCGACCCGAACCAATGCGGCGTGTGGCAGTCGAACTCGGCGACCTCGCCCGGCTTCAGCAACAGCTCACGCCCGCCGAGAACCAGCCGCAGCCGGCCGCTGAGGACGTACACCCAGTCGTGGCCCTCATGCGCACGCAACTCGGGCCGGTCGACGTCCTCGGCTGCCGCCGGGAGCACGAGCTTGTACGCCTGAATTCCTCCGGGCCGACGGGTGAGCGGCACCGAGGTACGGCCGCATTCGTCGACCGTGGCGCGGAGATTGATCCGGGGATCTCCGGTCGCCGGGGCATCGACGAGGTCGTCGAGACTCACCCCGTGCACGCGGGCCAGCGGCAACAACTGCTCCAGGCTCGGACGGCGAACCCCGGCTTCCAACCGCGACAGGGTGCTCGCCGAGATCCCGGTCTGCACCGCGAGGTCGGCGAGCGTCAGATCGCGGGCCGCGCGCAGTCGCTTCAGGCGTGCACCGACCGCGTCGAGCGTCCGCTCCACATCGTCGTCCATCTCTCCAGATTGCCATTCGGCAAGAGTTCTTGCCGATAGGTTCCGGCCTGCCGCAGTGTCGATCACATGACACAGCACCAACAGGCGGATCGGGACGAGGTCATCGTGATCGGCGGCGCCGCCGCGGGACTCAGCGCGGGCCTGACACTGGCTCGCGCACGCAGACGCGTCACGGTGATCGACGGCGGCCGCCCACGCAACGCCCCGGCCGCAGGTATCCACGGTCTGCTCGGCAACGAGAACATCTCGCCCGCCGACTATCTCGCCGCCGGGCGGGCCGAGGCTGAGGGCTATGGCGCGCAAATCATCCACGCGCAGGTGACCGATGCCCGCCCGATCGACGACGGCTTCGAGCTTCGACTCGAGGACGGACAGACCCTCCGCTCCCGCACGCTCCTCGTCGCCACCGGGGTCACCGACGACCTGCCGCGCATTCCCGGTCTCGCCGGTCACTGGGGCCGGAGCGTGCTGCACTGCCCCTATTGTCACGGCTGGGAGGTGCGCGACCGGCGCATCGGCGTACTGGCCACCAGCCCGATGGCATGGATGCAGGCGCTGCTGTTCCGCCAGTGGAGCGCCGATCTGACCCTGCTGACCCAGAACGAACAGTTCGACGACGACGCGCGGGCACTGATCGAGTCCGCCGGGATCGCGTCCGTCGCCGGGCCGGTGCGCGAAGTGATCGACGGCCCGACCGGCGAACTGGCCGGGGTACGGCTCACCGACGGCACGCTCATCGCACTGGACGCGCTGGCCGTGCACGCGCCAGTAAGGGCGAACATCGGCATGCTCAGCGGGCTCGGGCTGCCGACGACGAACAGCGAGATGGGCACCGTCGTCGCCGCGGCCGAGGACGGCAGCACCACTATCCCCGGCGTCTGGGCGGCCGGCAACGTCCGCAACCCGGCAACTCAGGTGGCCACGGCGGCCGCCGACGGGGTCGCCGTCGCCGCCCGCCTGAACATGTCCCTGATCTTCGACGATGCGGCACTCCGCCGACGCGCCGCGGCCACCGCGCCCGGCGACCACCGGTTCCCGGCATGACCGGACCCGCGACTCCCCCGCCGAACCCCTACTGATCGTCGGACACCTGCGGCACGAGCACTCAGCCGCGCGCGCCGGGGGGTCACGTCCTCCACGATGCGGTACTGCGTGCGACGCGGACGAGCCGAGCGGACCGTCAGGCCGACTTCTCGCGCGGCTCGCGCTTCTTGCGCGGCACGATGGTCGGCAGCACGTTGTCGTTCACGGTCTCCGCGGTCACGACGACCTTGGCGACGTCGGTGCGGCTGGGGATGTCGTACATCACCGGCAGCAGCACCT
>CAZEOP010000142.1:0-8475 GCA_964513715.1 uncultured Gordonia sp. | reverse complement strand
AGGCGCGCGGGGTCACCTCGTGCATCCGGTTCAGGGTGCGCAGCACCGTCGACTTACCGCAGCCGGACGGACCGATGAAGGCGGTCACCGACTGGCTCGGGATGTCCAGGCTGACGTCCTTCACCGCGTGGAAGTCGCCGTAGTAGATGTTCAGATCGGTCAGGGTGAGGCTCGTGGCCACTTCTCAGCTCTTCTCTTTCTCGACACCGGTCAGCCGGGCCACGATCTGGGCGCCGGCGTAGACGACGGCCACCGCGAGCACGAGGGTGAGTGCCGCGCCCCAGACCACCTCGTAGCCGGACGGGCCGCCGTTGTAGTGCTGCAGCATCATCAGCGGCAGGGTCTGCTGATTGCCCTCGAAGGGGTTGACGTTCATGGCGCGGGTCGCTCCGACCAGGATCAGCACCGGCGCCGACTCGCCCATCACGCGGGCCACCGCGAGCATCACGCCGGTGAGGATGCCGCTCATCGCGGTCGGCAGCACCACCCGCACGATGGTCTTCCACTTGGGCACGCCGAGGGCGTACGCCGCCTCCCGGAGCTCGCCGGGAACGATCTTCAGCATCTCCTCGGTGGCGCGCACCACCAGCGGAACCATCAGCAGCACCAGTGCCAGGGCCACGGCGAAGCCGGAGCGCGGCAGTTCCAGGGTGGTCCGCCAGACCGCGAAGACGAACAGCGCGGCGACGATCGACGGGACGCCGGCCAGCACGTCCACCATGAACGTGGTGACCCGCACCAGGCGGCTGCGCGCATCGGCGTACTCCACCAGCAGCACGGCGACGGCGATGCCCAGCGGCACCGAGATCACCGCGGCCAGCGCGGTCTGCATCAGCGTGCCGACGATCGCATTGGCCGCGCCGCCGAAGCGCTCGGAGCGCAACCACCAATCCGGGTCCAGCAGCGGCGCTGCACCGCGGGAGACGAGGGTCCACAGCAGCCAGCCGAGCGGGACCACGGCCAGCGCCACCGCGGCACTCACTCCCGCCCGGGCCAGGACGTCGACGCGACGCCGGCGCCGGGAGGTCGCGCCCGCCAGCACGCCAGCTCTCCGATCGGCGGTGCTCATCTCAGGCCGCCTTCCGGGCGATCACCGCGCGCGCCGCCGCGTTGACACCGAAGGTGAGGACGAAGAGCACCAGGCCCGCCGAGATGAACGCGCCGGTCTTGGCCGGGGAGTCGAACTCGGCGGCGTTGTTGGCGATCGCCGTCGCGAAGGTCTGCCCGCTCTCGAGCAGGTTAAAGTCGATGGGGCCCACCGTCGAGATGATCAACAGCAGGGCCATCGTCTCGCCGAGTGCCCGGCCCAGACCGAGCATGGCGCCGCTGAGATAGCCGGAGAAGCCGAACGGCAGCACGGCGGTGCGCACCACCTCCCACTTGGTGGCGCCCAGGGCGAGGGCGGCCTCCCGCTGGGCCAGGGGCGTCTTGGCGAAGACCTCGCGGGACACCGCGGTGATCACCGGCAGGATCATCACGGCGAGCACGATGCCCGCGGCGAGCAGGGTGCCGCCGGTCGACAGATTGGCCACATTCGACGGCTCGCGGAACAGCGGCAGCCAGTCCCCGGTGTAGCGCACCAGGGCGTTGTTCACCGGCACCAGCGCCGGACCGAGCACCAGGATGCCCCACAGGCCGTAGACGATCGACGGCACGGCGGCCAGCAGGTCGACGGCATAGGTGATCGGCCGGGCGAGCCGCGGCGGCGCGTACTCGGTCACGAAGAGCGCGACACCCAGCGCCACCGGCATGGCGATCAGCAGGGCGATCACCGAGACGACCACGGTGGCGTAGAACTGCGCCGGGATGCCGAAGGCGAGAGCCTCGCCGGAGACCGTCCACGGTCCGGTGTAGGTGAAGAAGTTCTCGGTGTTGCGGGTCAGCGCCGGCAGTGCCGACAGCAGCAGAAACAGGGCGATCAGGCCGATCGTCGCCGACACCAGCAGACCCGAACCGGTGGTCGCCACGGCCATCACCCGATCGCCGCGGCGGGGGCCGCCGCTCAGGGATCCCGGCCCGGGCCGGCGCACTCGACCGGTCCGGCGCCGGCCGGACCCCGCGTCACCGGGGTCGGCGCCCGGCGCCGCAGACCCCGGTCCGGGGACCGCCGGGTCCTTCGCATCGGCGCCGCGCACGGTGGTCTCCGGACTGGTCACAGTGCTTCGACGGTGCCGCGAAGGGTGTCGGCGTAGCCGCGGGGCAGCGGCACGAAGCCGAGTTCGGACAGGCCTTCCTGCCCCCGGTCCAGGATGGTGGTGAACGCCGACTTGAGGGCCGGAGCGATGGCGACGTCGGCGTAGCCGGCCGAGCAGACCACCGAGTACGGGGTCAGCAGCAGCGGGTAGGCGCCGGGCGTCGACTGCGCGTACAGCGCGTCGGTGTCGACGATCAGATCCTTGCTCCCCGGATTCGCGAAGGTCGCGTTCTCCAGGGCCACCCCGGCGCTGGCCGCGGTCAGGGCGGTCGGTCCGGCGCCGAAGTCGAGGGCGGCCACACCGAGGCCGTTCTCGGTGGCGAAGCCCCATTCGACGTAGGTCACCGCGCCGGGCGTCTTCTTCACGGTGTCGCCGACGCCGGTCGACTTGGCGGCACCCGAGCCGCCCGTGCCCGCCCACTCCTTGCTGTGCGGGTGCGGCCAGTCGTGCGGCGCGGCGGTCGCCAGGTAGCGGGTGAAATTGTCCGTGGTGCCCGAGCTGTCGCTGCGATGCACGGGCACGATCGGGGTGTCCGGCAGCGTCGTGCCCGGGTTCAGCGCGACGATGGCCGGGTCGTTCCACTTCCCGATCTTCGAGTCGAAGATCCGTGCGAGCACCGCGGCGTTGAGGTTCAGGGTGTCCACGCCGGGCAGGTGGTAGGCGATGGCGACCGGGCCGGCGACCAGGGGCAGGTGCCAGGCATCGTTGCCGGCGCAGCGGGTCCGCGCGGCCGCGGCCTCATCGGCCGACAGCGCTGAATCGGTGCCGGCGAAGTCGACGTCACCGGCTAGGAACTTCTTGATGCCCGCGCCCGATCCCGATCCGGTGTAGTCGAGGATCGGGCCGTCGGCGGCGGTCAGCACGTCGGCGAAGTGGGTCATCGCCTTCTGCTGTGCGGTCGATCCCTCACCGGTGAGGACGGTGCCCGAGCCGCCGGAGCCGCAGGCGGTCAGCAGCAGCCCCGCGGCGACGACCGCGGCCGCGGCGCCGACCACCGGGCGGGCTGCGCCAACGTGGACTGGGAGACGTCGAACGGGGAGCTGCGACATGGGTCCGGCCTTTCGATAGCTTCGTCGTTGAGCCGAAGCTATCGGCGCCGAGTGAGAGCGAATCGGACAAAAGGTGTCCGATTCGCGAACACCTGCCGACGGCCGGGCATCGGCACCCGCGATCAGCCGGCCGCGCGGGTCACCGGTAGGCGACGTCGATCGCGTACCTGGTGAAGCCCAGCCGCGTGTAGGTGTTCAGCGCGGCGGTGTTGTCGCCCTCCACATACAGTTCCACCTCGCCCAGCCCGGCCGCGGCCAGGTGATGCAGACCGGTCAGCGTCAACAGCGCACCGAGTCCACGGCCCTGCGCGGCCGGGTCCACGCCCACCACATAGACCTCGCCGAGGGCCGCGGGGCCCTTCTCCCCCGCCGGATGCACCTTGGTCCAGTGGAACCCCAGCAGTCGCCCGCTCCCGGCCGGGTCCGCGTCGAAGGCCAGGAACAGACCCGCCGGGTCGAACCAGTCCGCGCCGGTGCGCTCGTCCAGTTGCTGCTGCGTCCAGCCGCCCTGCTCGGGATGCCAGCTGAAGGCGGCGTTGTTCACCCGCAGCAGCTCCGCGTCGTCGGCCGGGCCCGCGTAGGTGCGCACCGCGATGTCCGTGCGCTCGGGGATGTCCGGCAACGCCTGCTCCGGGCCGAGCGGACGACGCAGTTGCAGCAGTTCACGCACCCGGCGCAGGCCGAGCCGCGCGGCCAGTGCCGCCGCGGCGGGCAGATCGCCGTGCGCCCAGAGCTGCGGGGCGCCGGCCCCCGTCGCACGGACCCGCTCGACGGCGGCGGCGATCAGCGCCGCACCCTCGCCGCCGCGGCGGTGCTCCGGATCGACGACGGTCTCGACGGCCGTCTCCCCCGACGGGGAGATCACGATCCCGGCGTAGCCGTGCGCGGAGAGGAGATGCCGGCCCCCGGAGACACCGTCTCCGGCGTCGGCCAGCGCCAGCCGGAACTGCTCGGACAGCGGTGCGACGCCGTCGACGGCCTCGGCGCGGGCGACCAGCGCGCTGACGGCGGTGCGGTCGGCGTCGCTCAGCGCGCCCTGGACGTAGCGGACCTGCGGAGTAATGCTCACCGGTCTACGGTAGCCCGCGTCCCGCGCCGACTCAGCCCGTGCCGACTCAGCCCGCGTCGGCCGCCCGATCCCCGACCTCGTCGTATCCGCCGGCCACGTCGTCGGCCTCGTCCGCCTCGCGGCTGCGCGACGGGCGCACCGCCTTGTAGCCGACATTGCGCACCGTCCCGATCAGCGCCTCGTGGTCGCTGCCGAGTTTGGCGCGCAGCCGTCGCACATGGACGTCCACGGTGCGGGTGCCGCCGAAGAAGTCGTAGCCCCAGACCTCGTGCAGCAGCTGCGCCCGGGTGAAGACCCGCCCGGCGTTCTGGGCCAGGAACTTCAGCAGCTCGAACTCCTTGTAGGTCAGATCGATCGGCTTGCCGCGCAGCCGGGCGGTGTAGGTGGCCTCGTCGATCACCAGCTCGCCGAGCGTCACCCGGTCGTCGGCGTCCTCGCCGGCGGCGCCGCGTGCGGCCATCAGCCGCAGCCGCGCATCCAGTTCGGCGGGCCCGATGTCGGGCAGCAGGAAGTCGTCGATCGCCCAGTCGGGCGTCACCGCCACCAGACTGCCCTCGGTGAGCACCGCGCCCACCCGGGCTCCGGTGCCGCCGAGCAGCCGGCACAGGCCGCGGGCCCCGGCCAGATCGCGGCGGGCATCGACCAGCACCACCTCGGCGTCGCCGGAATCGACGAGCGACGAGGTGTCCGCGGGCAGGATCCGCACGCGATGCGGAAGGAGAGAGAAGGAGGCGATCACCGCATCCGCGGTGTCCTCGCCGGTCAACAGCAACAGGTCCACTACCACTCCGATCTCGAGGTGGCCTATACAGTGGGCTGTCGATCGACGCTGGTCGCAGCACCAGAACTTCTGGTGACAGAATAGCGGCAATGTCTGCCCAGTCCCGCATCGCCGCTCGTGTCCGCGTCCGTCGCACCGCCGCCGGAATCGTCGTCGCGCTGGTGTTCGTGCTGGTCGCAGCATTTCTCGCCGATCTCGTGGCGGCCTCGCGCGCCGAGCACCGATTGGCCCGCGCACTGCTGGCGTCGCCCACCCTGGCGTACGAGCCCGAGGTGATGCTCTCCGGCTTCCCGTTCTGGCCCAACCGGGCCGACACCGTCTACCGCGAGGTGCACATCAGCGCGCGCGGCGTACCGATCTCCGGCTGCGCCGACCGCGGCGCCTGCCACGCCGACCTGGACGCCCGGCTGCACCAGAGCGTGCTGGGCAGTCCGTGGCGGGTCGGACCGGACACCGAGCTGCGCTTCTCCTCGCTCACCGCCGAGACCCGGATCGATTCAGTGAACCTGGGCCGGCTGATGAACATCGTCGACCTCTACATCAACACCCCCGCACCGGCCGGCAAGGTGGGCGGCGGCGGCCCGCAGGACGGGCTGCTCGAGCGGACCGACGGGATCATGCTCAGCGGCACCGTGCCGCTGCCCGGTTCCCCCGAGCGGGACGGGAAGTACCCGCCGTCGGCATCGGAGTACCGGCATCCGAAGGTCAAGGTGAGCGTCTCCGCGCGCGTCGACGTGGTCGACGGCCGGCTCCGCCTCACCGCCGAGGACTTCTACACCGGTCCCGAGGAACACTTCTCCGCCGACGTCCCACCGGAGTTTCGCTCAGCTGTACTTAAATTCTTCTCGGTCACCCTGCCCGTCGTACCGCTCGCCTGGAATACGACGCCGACCAGCGCATTGTCCCGCGGCAGCGATCTGGTGCTGCAGGGCTCGGCCCCCGAAGGCATGCGCACGCCGCGGAGCTACTGACCGGCTCGGTTGTAGCGTCGTGGCCAGGCCGTCCGGCCGTGATGACACCGGCCGCGACCTGCGAGACGGCCGCGACGCCGTCGCCCGTCTACTCCGTCAGCGAGTGCACCGAGAGGATCGAATATGGCACGCGAAGATGTGCTGGTCAGCGCCGAATGGGCTGAGCAGAACCTGAACAATCCCGAGGTGGTGTTCGTCGAGGTCGACGAGGACACCTCGATCTACGACACCAACCACATCCCGGGTGCCGTGCGCCTGGACTGGCGCAAGGACCTGCAGGACGGCCTGCGCCGCGACTTCCTGGACGCCGACGGCTTCGCCGCACTGCTGTCCGAGCGCGGCATCGGCAACGACGACATCGTCGTGCTGTACGGCGGCAACAACAACTGGTTCGCCGCCTACGCCTACTGGTACTTCAAGACCTACGGCCACAAGGACGTCCGCCTGCTCGACGGCGGCCGGAAGAAGTGGGAGCTGGACGGTCGTCCGCTCGATGGCGCTGCCGTCGCCCGCCCGGCCACCAGCTACGTCGCCCAGCCGGCCGACACCTCCATCCGCGCCTTCCGCGACGAGGTCGTCTCCTCGATCGGCGTGAAGAACCTGGTCGACGTGCGCAGCCCCGACGAGTTCAGCGGCAAGATCTCCGCGCCGGCCCACCTGCCGCAGGAGCAGGCGCAGCAGCGCGGCCACGTCCCGGGCGCCATCAACATCCCGTGGTCCACCACCGCCAACGAGGACGGCACCTTCAAGAGCCAGGACGAGCTCACCGCGCTGTACGCGGAGAAGGGCTTCGACGACGCCAAGGAGACCATCGCCTACTGCCGCATCGGCGAGCGTTCCAGCCACACCTGGTTCGTGCTGCAGGAACTGCTGGGCAAGAAGAACGTCAAGAACTACGACGGCAGCTGGGTCGAGTACGGCTCGCTGGTCGGCGTGCCGATCGAGATCTGAGAGTAAGGAAGCAACGCAATGTGTGCAGCCCCCAAGCAGGGTCAGGCCATTCCGGCCGGCGTCGACGTGGAGAAGGAGACCGTCCTGACCGGTCAGGTGACCGACGGCTCCGGCACCCCGGTTCCGGGCGCCTTCGTCCGCCTCCTCGACTCGACCGGCGAGTTCACCGCCGAGGTCGTGGCCTCGGCCACCGGCGACTTCCGGTTCTTCGCCGCTCCCGGCACCTGGACGCTCCGCGCGCTCAGCGCGCAGGGCAACGGTGACGTGACCATCAGCCCGGAGGCTCCCGGCATCCACAATCGGGATGTCGTCGTCGCCAAGTGACACCTTCTCCCCGGCCGCCGAGAGATCTCGAACGCCGGGAAACCCGGACCCCGTCTGCAATCGAGCAGGCGGGGTTCGGCGCATCCCGGGTCGACGAGATCTGTCGCGGCGATGTGCGGTATTCCGGCAAGAATCGCTACAGATCTCTGCTGCCGACACGATGCGCGACCGATCGCGACCGGCGGGGTCCGCGGCCCGGCAGTGGGATGGGCCATATCCGCCCAGGCCCACTCGGTGGCGCGGGGCTCGCGCGGTATCATCGAGCCGTGGTCATCTTCTTCGAAATTCTGCTGGGCCTGGCTTCCCTGCTGATCGTGTGGTTCGCGCTCTACACCATCTACCGACTGGTCACCGACGAGTCATGATGCGCTCGGGCAACGAGGCCATCGCCGACGCCGAGCAGCGCGCCGCCGAGACCGCGGACAAGAACGTCCCCGCGATCGGTGACTTGCCGCTACCCGTCGACACCGCGAACCTGCGCCTCGGCCCGGACCTGCACCCCGGCCTGCTCGCATTACTGCCGCTGGTCGGCGTCTGGGAGGGCGAGGGCGAGGGGTACGACCCGATCACCGGCGCGGACTACCCGTTCGGTCAGCAGATCGTCGTCAGCCACGACGGCGGCAACTATCTGTGCTGGCAGTCGCGCTCCTGGCGGCTCGACGACGACGGCGCGTACACCGGTCCCGACCTGCGTGAATCCGGTTTCTGGCGGATCGGCGAAGACGACACCATCGAGCTGCTGCTGACCCATGCCGAGGGCTCGATCGAGCTGTACTACGGCCGGCCGCTCAACCAGACGTCGTGGAATCTGACCACCGACGTCACCATCAAGACCGATACCGGCGCGCACACCGGCGCCGCCAAGCGGCTCTACGGCCTGGTGCCCGACGGCGATCTGGCCTACGTCGAGGAGCGCCTCGACGTCGACGGCGACCTGACCCCCCGCCTGTCCGCCAAGCTCCACCGCGTCATCGGCTGACCCCCTGAGCCGAGCACTGAAGCCCGTCCCCTGAGCCGGGCGACGAAGGAGCCCGTGTCGAAGGGCGGTCCCTGAGCCGGCGACGAAGGCCTGGCCCTGAGCATGCGCGGCGGAGCTTGCGACGACGCGCGGTCGAAGGGAGCCCGTGTCGAAGGG
>CAZEOP010000141.1:3550-8542 GCA_964513715.1 uncultured Gordonia sp. | reverse complement strand
AAGTCGACGGTGCTGCGCACCCTGAACCGGATGCACGAGGTGACCCCGCGCGCCTACGCCACCGGCTCGGTGCAGTTGGACGGGGAGGACCTGTACGGCCCGGGCGTGGACCCGGTGGCGGTGCGGACCACCGTCGGCATGGTCTTCCAGCGGGCCAATCCGTTCCCGACCATGTCGATCCGGGACAACGTGGTGGCCGGTCTGAAGCTGGCCGGGGTGCGCGACAAGGCCCGGCTCGACGAGGTGGCCGAGACGAGTCTGCGCGGGGCCAACCTGTGGAACGAGGTGCGCGACCGGCTGAACCGGCCGGGCGGCGCCCTGTCCGGCGGGCAGCAGCAGCGGCTGTGCATCGCCCGGGCCATCGCCGTCTCCCCGCAGGTGCTGCTGATGGACGAGCCCTGCTCGGCCCTCGACCCCATCTCCACGCTCGCGATCGAGGACCTGATCGCCGAGCTGAAGCAGGACTACACGATCGTCATGGTGACCCACAACATGCAGCAGGCCGCCCGGGTGAGCGATCGGACGGCCTTCTTCAACCTGGCCGGTCCGGGGCAGCCGGGCGAGCTGGTGGAGGCCGGCGCCACCCGGGACATCTTCGCCAATCCGGTGCGCCGCGAGACCGAGGACTACATCTCCGGTCGCTTCGGCTGACCCGGACCGACCGCGGTCAGCCGACTTCGAGCAGTTGCTCGGGCGTCTTGCCGGTGGCCTGGAAGACCACGCGCCGGGCGATCGACACCGCGTGATCGGCGAACCGCTCGTAGTACCGGCCCAGCAGCGTCACATCCACAGCCGAGGCCACCCCGTGCTCCCAATCGCGGTCCATCATCACCGTGAACAGGTGCCGATGCAGATCGTCCATCGCATCGTCGTCCTCCATCAGCGCCAGCGCATCCTGGTGATTCTGGCTCTCCAGGACGCGATGGGCGCCCCGGGCCAGTTCCACAGCCAGTCGGCCCATCTCGGTGAAGTAACCGGCGACCTCCTCGGGCAGCACCCGGAACGGATGCCGGCGCCGCGCCACCTTAGCGACGTGCAGCGCCAGGGCGCCCATCCGGTCGATCTCCGAGACCAGTTGGAAGCCGCCGACGATGCTGCGCAGATCCCCGGCCACCGGGGCCTGCAGGGCCAGCAGTTCGAAGGCCAGTTCTTCGGCCTCGGCGGACTGCTCGGTGATGTGGTCGTGGTCGGAGATCACCTGTTCGGCCAATTCCAGGTCGGCCTCCAGCAGAGCCCGGGTGGCCCGGTCCATCTCGGAGCCGACCGTCTCGCACATCTCCCCGAGCAGCGCATTGAGCGCCGCGACCTGCTCTTGATAGGCATCGCGCATGAAGTCGATGGTACGTCCGACGGGTCACCGCAGCCCGGACGGCCGGTGACCGCGCCGTGAACAGTCCGCGACGTGCGAGCGCGCGCCGTCCGGCCCGGCTCAGCTGCAGGTGGTGTCGCCGGCGTTGGTCACGGCCAGGTCGTTGGGCAGGTCGTTGTTGACGTTGGCCAGCGGCAGCTGCCCCACCGTGATGGTGCTCCCCGGCTCGGGTGCCCGGGCGATGTCGGAGGTGCCGGTGAAGTCGGAGCCGAGGATGATCTCGATGCCCGCCTTCACGGTGCGGTCCTCCTGGATCCGGGCGCCCGGGAACATCTTGGCCAGCGTGGCCGCCGAGTCCTTCTCCCCGGCGCCGTAGCGGACGACGGTATCCGCCCGCTTGCTCGACGCATCGGCCACGCCCGGCACGGTGAAGCCCTCGGCGATCAGCTCGTTCATCACCTCGGTGGCCACGCCGCTCTCGCCGGAGCCGTTGAGCACGCGGACTGCCACATTCGTGGGGTACTGCGCGGTGGCGTCGGTCTGCGCGGGGAGCGGGGCCGGCTTCGCCGCCGACTTGTTGTCGCCGGAGTTCTTGGCCGGCGCCTTCTCCTTCTTCTCGCCGGGCAGGGGCTTGTCGTCGATGATGGCGTTGAACAGCGCGTCGATGTCCTCGGTGCGCGGGATCTCGTTGTTCTGGCCGTCGTCGGTGGTGCCCTTGGTGGGGATGGTCACGAAGGTCACCCGGCCGGCGTCGACGCCCTGCATGGAGTCGGCCAGCTCGATCAGCGAGTCGGTGTTCACATTGTCGACCGTCGAATACTTGATGAAGGTGTTGACGATCTTGTTCAGCTTGGCCGGGTTGGTCAGCACGTCCGACGACAGCGAGGCGCGCAGCAGCGACGACATGAACAGCTGCTGGCGCTTGATCCGGCCGTAGTCGCCGTTGCCCTCGGCCGAGATGTTGCGGGCCCGGACGTAGTTCAGCGCCTTCTTACCGGTCAGCTTCTTGGTGCCGGGCTTGGCCAGGATGGTGCCGAGCTCGTAGTCGTACAGCGGGACCGTCGAGCAGACGTAGACGCCGCCGACCACGTTGACGACCTTCTCGAAGCCCTCGAAGTCCATCGCGATGAAGTGGTTGATGTTCAGGCCGCTCATCTGAGTGAGCGTCTTGACCAGGCACGACGGCCCGCCGTCGGCGTAGACGCTGTTCAGCTTGACGCCCTCGGCGGCTTCCAGCGTGGAGCTGTAGGTCCCGGTCTCGGCGTCCCACTGCTGACATTCGGGGCGATCCACCTGCAGGTCGCGCGGCCAGGAGACGGCCACGACGCGGCTGCGATCGGCGGGGATGTTCACCAGCAGGACCGAGTCGGCGCGCACACCCTGGATGGTCTCGCTGTCACCGCCGCCGATCTTGGCGTTCTTGCCGAACCGGGAGTCGGTGCCGACGATCAGGTAGTTCTCGTCGCCGTACTGTGCCTGCTTGTTGCGGATGTTGGGGTCGGTGTCGTCGACGGCGGCCACGTTGTTCCATGCGCCGTTCCAGCCGCGCTTGAGGTTCCAGACGTAGCCGGTGCCGACGAGACTCAGCACGCAGACCAGCGCCACCAGCACCCGGCCGGTGTTGCGGGCGACGGCGCGCCGGAACTGCTTCTCGCCGGCCCGGACGGTCAGCTGACCGCCGCGCCGGGCCTTGGCGGTGGCGAGGGCGCCGGTGAGATCGGGTGTCGGCTCCAGCGGCCGCTTGCGGACGCGCTGGGGCGGGGTCGCCGCCGATTCGGCGGGTGCGGTCTCCGCGCCGGTCGGCGCCGGGATCGGTGCGGCGGGGGCCGGGGAGGTCGGGGACTCCACGGGCTGGGTCGCCGGGGCCTGGCCGCGCGATTCGGTGCGCAGCCGCTCGGAGGTGGTCGACTCGGACAGATCCACCTGCGGCGCCGGACCGGTGACCGGCGGCAGCGCGGTGGTCGCCTCGGCCGGTGCGGGACCGGCCGGCGGGGTCGCCGGGCGCGCGGGCGGCGGTGAGTACGGGAATTGCTCGGCTGGCGGTTGCTGGACAGGCGGCTGCTGGACAGACGGTTGCTGGCTGGGCGGCTGCTGGACCGGTCGCGGCTCGGGGGGCCGCGGCGTGCGCGGTGCGGGTGCGGTGGGCAGCGGAGGCGGGGTCGCCGTGGGCCGCGCCGGCGGGGGTGCGACGACGTCGGCGGGCGGGGCCTGCAGGCCCTCGAGCTCCATCAACTGGCGGACCGTCATGCGGCCGCGGCCACGCACCTGCGGCTGGCGCCGGTCCGGCTCGCGCAGCCCTTCGCGGCGTTCGCTGGGCTGCGGGGTGCCGAAACGAGTGCGGAAGTCGTACGACTCCGACGTCCGGCCGGCACGACGGGACCGCCGGGCCGGACCCGTGGGGCCGGTCGGCGGCGGAGTGCCGGGGTCGTCGGACGTCATCTATCAGCTCCTCGAGGATGGGCTGCAAACATCGTAATGGCCGGAACTGAGAGCGGTCTCAGGCAGCGGTGTGTCATCCGCCGGAGTGCATGATCTCGGCGCCCTCGGGCACGATGTCCTCTTCCGGGTCGTCGAGCCAGCCTTCGGGCAGGGCCACCTGCGCGGGCGAGCCCTGCCGGCCGCGCGGGCCGTGGCCGTCGCTCGGGAAGGGTGCGTCGGCGGGCAGCTCGTCGACCAGTCGGCGCAGGTCGGCGAGGGTCTTGACGAGTGAGAGTGACGAGCGGACGTCCGAGCCGGCGGGAAAGCCCCGCAGATACCAGGCGATGTGCTTGCGGATCTCGCGCATGCCCTTGTCCTCGCCGTGGTGTGCGCTGAGCAGCTCGCCGTGCCGGTACATGACGGCGGCCACCTCGCCCAGATTCGGCGCCGCGGGGGCAGGCAGGCCGCGCAGCCGGGCCGACAGTTCGGCGAACAGCCAGGGCCGGCCGAGGCAGCCGCGGCCGATGACCACGCCGTCGCACCCGGTGTGCGCCATCATCGCCACCGCATCGTCGGGCTCGAAGATGTCGCCGTTGCCGAGGACCGGAACGCCGGTGACGTGCTCCTTGAGCCGGGCGATCTCGTCCCACTGGGCGGTACCCGAGTAGCGCTGCGAGGCGGTGCGGGCGTGCAGGGCGACGGCCGCGGCACCCTCCTCGGCGGCGATCCGGCCAGCGTCCAGGTGGGTGTGGTGCTCGTCGTCGATGCCGATCCGGAACTTCACGGTGACCGGGATGTCGGTGCCCTCGGTGGCCCGCACCGCGGCGGCGACGATGTTGCGGAACAGTCGCCGCTTGTAGGGGATGGCCGAGCCGCCGCCGCGCCGGGTCACCTTCGGGACCGGGCAGCCGAAGTTCATGTCGATGTGATCGGCCAGATCCTCGTCGACGATCATCTTGGCCGCCTTGTAGGTGTACTCCGGGTCGACGGTGTACAGCTGCATCGACCGCGGCGTCTCCGACGGATCGAAGGTGGTCATGTGCATGGTGACCGGGTGCCGCTCGTACAGGGCGCGCGCGGTGACCATCTCGCAGACGTACAGGCCCGAGACGGTGCCGGTGCGGGCCAGCTCCAGTTCGCGGCACAGCATCCGGAAGGCGACGTTGGTGACGCCGGCCATCGGTGCCAGCACCACCGGGCTGGCCAGTTCCAGGGAACCGATGCGCAGGGGGCCGTCGCGCTGTGGGCCGCTGTTCAGGGGGCCG
>CAZEOP010000141.1:0-3450 GCA_964513715.1 uncultured Gordonia sp. | reverse complement strand
TGTTCAGGGGGCCGCTGTTCAGGGGGCCGCTGTTCAGCGGATCGCTGTCCGGGGAGCCGGGGGAGGGCAGCACGCGACCGGCGCCCCCGGTATCCGAGGGCGCCGGAGCGTGCAGCGTGGTGGGTGTCAGCGGATCACTCCGGCGCGATCAGGAGGCGGCCTTGGCGGCCTTGGCCGCCTCGCGGGCCAGGGCGCGGTCGCGCATCTCCTCGAAGCGGGTGGCATCCTTGTCGAGCTGCTCCAGGAATGCGGCCAGCTCCTCGCGGGTCTTCTCGCCCTCGGCGCTGAAGTCGGTGCGGCCGAAGACGTCCCACTTGCGCAGGACCGGCATGACGACCTCTTCCAGATGCTGGCGCAGGTCGTAGATGCCGTGCTTGGCCATCAGGACGCCGTGGCGGCGGAAGTTGGGCATGCCGGCGCCGGGCATCTGGAAGTTGGTGACGATGTCGGTGACCGCGCGCAGCGTCTGATCCGGAGCCAGGTCCATGCCGGCGCCGCAGATGTTGCGGTAGAAGACCATGTGCAGGTTCTCGTCGGCCGCGATGCGCTGCAGCATCTTGTCGGCAATGGGATCGTCGCAGGCCTTGCCGGTGTTGCGGTGGCTGACGCGGGTGGCCAGTTCCTGGAAGGTCACATAGGCCACCGAGTGCAGCAGGCCCACCTCGTCGACGTGCTCCTCGATCTCGTCGGCGCGACCGGCGGCGGCCAGCATCGGGTCGTAGCCGTTGGTCATGTGGATCATCCGCGCCTCTTCGAGGGCGACGGGATCGACCCCGCGGGTCACCACGAGGTAGTCGCGCATGACGATCGAGTGACGGTTCTCCTCGGCGGTCCACCGGCCCACCCAGTGGCCCCACGCAGAGTCCATCGAGAAGTTGTCGGCGATCACCCGGTGATACGAGGGCAGGTTGTCCTCGGTCAGCAGGTTGGTGATCATGGCGGCCTTGGCCACCTCGCCGAGGCCGGAATCCTCGACCTTGTAGTCCTCGCCGCCGAGGACCTCGAAGTCCTTGCCGTAGTCCCACGGCACATAGTCGTGCGGATTCCAGTCGCGGGCCACGGTGAGGTGCCGGTTGACGTTGTCTTCAGCCGTCGACTCCAGCTCCTTGAGAAGCTCGAGCTGGGTGAGTTGCCGGGTCATCGGTGATTCCTCTTGATGTCGGGGGACTGGGTATCAGATCCCAGGCTACGGCAACCGTGGGGTCCTCCCAAGTCTCTGCGCCGGGACGGCGGCAGATTCTCGGGCCCGGTCGTCAGGACGTGCGGCGCCCCGCGAAGGCCTTGCCGTAGGTCGCCATCCACGCCGCGGCGGCCTCGTCGAGGGTGCCGCAGGCCTGCGCGCGCTCGCACCAGGCGTAGGCCATCGCGCCGAATTCCATCGGGTTGTAGACGTCCTCCTCGCCGCTCCACAGGCCGTCGCCCGCGTAGGTGAGGATGGTGATGTTGGTGGCGTTCCACACGCTGCCGTCGCCCGGATCGCGCATCGGATTGTCGATCTCGCAGATCACCCGGCCGGTCTCCGGGTCGCAGACGTGCCACAGCGCCGGGTAGTCGGTCATGTGGCTGCCGGGGAACGCGGTCATCGTCTTGGTGACCCAGGCCCGGATCTCCTCGCGGCCGTGAAAGGTGCCGTAGGCGTGCTCGATGTACAGCGCATCCTCGGTGAACTGGTCGGCCCAGCGATCCCAGTCGCGGCTGACGGCCACTTCTGCGACGGTTCGGCAGAATCCGGCGAAAGCATCCTCGAGTTCGGCAAAACTGAAACGTGTTCTCATAATGGAGAGGGTAGGGCCTGCGCGCCGTGCTCGAGGCGGTACGCGGCTCTCCCGCCGGGTCTAGAGTTGATCCGGGTGAGAGATGACTGAGGAGAAGGTGCACACATGGAGCGGCTGAGCGGCCTGGATGCGTCCTTCCTGTACCTGGAGACGCCGTCGCAGGTGATGAGCGTCGCGGCGATCCTGCAGCTGGATCCGTCGACCATCCCGGGCGGCTACACGTTCGAGCGGATGCGCGCGGAGATGGCCCGGCGGGTCAAGGGCCTGCCGATCTTCCGTCGCAAACTCGCCGATTCGCTGACCAACCTGGACCACCCGGTCTGGGTGGAGGACGACGACTTCGACATCGAGCGGCATGTGCACCGCATTGCGATCCCGTCTCCGGGCCGGGTGCAGGAGGTGGCGCAGATGTGCAGCCACCTGGTGGGTCAGGAGCTGGACCGCAAGAAGCCGCTGTGGGACATGTGGGTCATGGAGGGCATGGAGCGCGGCCGCATCGCGCTGCTGCTGCGCATGCACCACGCCTCCGTCGACGGTGCCACGGTCGCCGACATCCTGGGCCAGCTCGCCACCGTCTCGGCCGATCCGCCGGAGCTGGATCCGGAGCTGGTCGCCACCACCGCGGGTGAGGCGCCGCGGACGGAGATGGCGCTCGGCGGCGCGCTCAACTTCTTCGTGCAGCGGCCGGTGGCCGCGCTGAAACTGATCCCCAAGACGGTGCCGGTACCGGTGGAGTGGATCAAGCGGGTGCGCTCGGGCGACGGCATGCCGGCGCCCTTCCTGGCGCCGCGCACCCGGTTCAACGCCCCGCTGACCCCGCGCCGGTCCATCGCGCTGACCCAGCTGGCGATGGACGACGTGAAGTGCATCAAGAACCACTTCGGGGTCAAGGTGAACGACGTGGTGCTGGCCATGGTGGCCGGGGCACTGCGCGACTACCTCGCCGCGCACGACGAGCTGCCCGACGATCCGCTGGTCGGTCTGGTTCCGGTCTCGGTGCGCGGCGCCGACGAGGGCGACCTGGTGGTGGCCGGGACCAACAAGGTGACCGGCATGTTCACCCGGCTGGCCTCCAATGTCGCCGACCCGACCGAGCGCATCCACATGGCGGGCATCTATGCCAACCAGGCCAAGGCACACCACCAGGACGTGGATCCCAACATGCTGCGCGCCTTCGCCGAGTTCGCCCCGGGCAACACCCTGGGCGCGTTCATGCGGCTCTACGCCGACCGCCGCCTGGCCGGGCTGCATCCGCCGGTGTTCAACGCCGTCATCTCCAACGTCGCCGGGCCGGACTTCGACATGTACTTCCTGGGCGGCAAGGTGGAGTCGGTGTACCCGCTGGCGCCGATCTTCCACGGTCTGGGCCTGAACATCACCGCCTTCTCGGCCGGCGGCGTGCTCAACATCGGCCTGTTGACCTGCGCCGACATCACCCCGGACATCTGGAAGCTGTGCGATGCCTTCGAGGCGCAGGTGGACGAGATGCTGGCGGCGGTGCAGCAGGATCTGGAGCATCCGCAGGTGCGCCGGGCGCAGGAGGCCGACGTGGCCATCCGCGCGGCCCTGGAGACCGTCGAGATCGAAGAGGTGACCGTCGAACTGTCCGCAGACAAGGCGACCGGCACCGGCGACTGAGCGAAGTTACCGGCACAGAGCGAGGGTCCGTGGACTT
>CAZEOP010000140.1:0-8585 GCA_964513715.1 uncultured Gordonia sp. | reverse complement strand
GATCGGTGGGGAGGGATCGATCGGTGGGGAGGGCTCGAGGGATAGCTCGCGTTTGAGGCCGGCGAGGGTCTCGTCGCACCAGTCGACGGTGGCCTGGGAGGCACGGACACCGCCGCGGAGCACCAGGTACTGGTGCAGCTTGCGGCCGGTCAGCGCGTCCGGATCGGGGTAGTAGTCGCGCTCGAAGCCGCGGTACAGCTCTGCGACGGCCTGGGCCTCGTCGCGGTGAGCCTGGAGCTGCTCGATGACCGTGGCCAGGTCGCCGAACTCCGCGGCGCGCAGCTTCACCCCGAGGTCGCTGCGCAGCGGCGCCACCGGGGTGGGGCTGGTGACCCACTGGGCCAGCAGCTCGCGCCCGGCGTCGGAGAGCGTGTACACCTTCTTGTCCGGCCGGCCGTCCTGCGCCACGTCGGTATAGGTGACCAGGCCGTCGTCGTCGAGCTTCTTGAGGGTCCGGTAGATCTGCTGATGGGTCGCCGACCAGAAGTAGCCGATCGAACGCTGAAACTGCTGTCCGATCTCGTATCCGGTGCCCGGCCGCTCGGCGAGCGAGACGAGGATCGCGTGTTCCAGGGCCATGAATCCATAAAACCATGCAACAAGGTGCGTATGCAACAGTGTGACTATGGGCCTGGGGACCTATGGCACAGGCGCCATCGGCCGGATGCTGATAGAAAGTGTGTCGTGAGCAACTTTCGGCGTATCGCGCTTCCCGGCAACGGCCCCGAAGACGTGGTGTGCCTACCCGACGGCCGGGTGATCTGCGGTCTGGACGACGGCCGGCTGCTCGCGGTGGATCCGGCGACCGACGCCGTCGAGGTGCTTGCCGACACCGCCGGACATCTGCTCGGCCTGGAGGTGCTGCCCGACGGCGCGATCCTGATCTGTGACCACGACCGGGGTCTGCTCCGGCTGGACGGCGGCCGGGGCCGCCCGAGTGTCCTGGTCGACACCGTCGACGGCCGGCCGCTGCACTTCGCGAGCAATGTCGCCGCCGCCGGCGACGGCACCCTCTATTTCACCGCCTCCTCGCAGCGGTTCACCATCGACCACTGGCGCAGCGACATCATCGAACATTCCGGCAGCGGCCGGTTGATCCGGCGCACCCCCGACGGCACCGCGGACGGCACGGTCGACGTGCTGCTCGACGACCTGCAATTCGCCAACGGCATCGTGCTGGCGCCCGACGAGTCCTTCGTCCTGGTGGCCGAGACCGGCGCCTCGCGGATCACCCGCTACTGGCTCACCGGCGAGCGCACCGGCGAGGTGGAGGTGGTGCTCGACGATCTGCCCGGCTACCCGGACAACATGTCGGTCGGCAGCGACGGCCTGATCTGGTGCGCCCTGGCGGCACCGCGCAATCCCCTGTTGGAGGGGATCTTCAAGCTGCCGGCCCGGGCCCGGAAGGTCCTGGCGCGCGTGCCCGAGCGGCTCGGTCCCGAGCCCGCCGACGTGGTCTGGGTGATCGCCTTCGACTTCGACGGCAACCTGCGCCGCGATGTGCGGCCGGAGAAGGTGGACTACACCTTCGTCACCGGCGTCGCCGAGCGTGACGGCGTCCTCTACTTCGGCACCATCGTCGACAACGCGCTGGGCGTGTACACGCTCGACTGAGCCGGATCGAGGCGGCCGTCGCGCAGCGTCAGTACCTCGTCGGCGCTGCGGGTCAGCCGGGGATCGTGGGTGATCAGCAGCGTGGTCCGCCCCGCGGTCAGCGCACGCAGTGGCGCAATGAGGCTTTGCACCGCCTCATCGTCGAGGGCCGCGGACGGCTCGTCGAGCACCAGGATCGGCGTATCGCGCAGGATGGCCCGGGCGATCGCGATCCGCTGGCGCTGGCCGCCGGACAGTTCCAGGCCGTCCGCGCCCAGCCGGGTCTGGAAGCCGTCGGGCAGCGCGGCGATGAACTCGTACGCGCCGGCGTCGCGGGCCGCGGCGACGATCTCCTCGCGCGCCGCTGACGGGCGGCCGTAGGCGATGTTCTCCGCGATGGTCCCGGCTTTGACCGCCGGGGTCTGCGGCAGCAGGGTGACGTGTTGGCGCACGGCGGCGCCGGTGAGCGTGGCGTAGTCGTGGCCGTCGAGCAGGATCCGGCCGCTCGACGGGCGCTCCAGCTTGGTCAGCAGAGCGGCCAGCGTCGACTTGCCGACTCCGCTGGGTCCGACGATCGCGGTCAGCCGGCCCGGTCGCAGGACCAGGTCGATGCCGGTGAGCACGGTGCGCGGGCCGCGGCGGAAGCCGACACCGTCGAGCACCAGGGAACTGGCTGCGGTGCGCAGTTCGGTGCTCCCGGGCGGGTCGGCCAGGTGCGCCGGTTCGTCGAGGAGTTCGGCGATGCGGTCGGCGCTCACCGCGGTGGCGGCGATGGACAGGCGCAGCTCGGCGAGCTGCTGGAGCTTAGGGTAGAGCATGGCGAGGTAGCCGGTGAGGGCCAGCAGCTGGCCGACTGTCAGGTGGCCGTGGCGCACCTGCCACACGCCGGTCAGGGTCACCAGCAGTGTCACGCACACCTCGACGACGCTCATCAGCGCCCCGAAGCCGCCCTCCAGCCGGGTCTCGCCGAGGCGGGCGCGCGCCCAGCGTCGCCCGTGGGTGCGCAGCGCCGCGGCCTCGCGCTCCTGCTGGTTGTAGGCGACGGTGGTCTCGTGCCCGGACAGTGCGGTGGTGATCGCCTCGGCGATGTCGCTGCTGGCCTCGCGCTCGTCGCGGGTCACCCGGACCTGATGGCGGCGGAAGAGGGTCGAGGTGGCCCACAGCAGCGGCACCGCGGCCACCGCCACCCCGGCGACCAGCGGGTCCATCCAGAAGGCGGCGACCAGCAGGCCGGCCACGTTGGCCACCGCGACGGCGATGGACAGCAGACCCGAGGCGATCAGATGTTCCAGCGCCTCCAGATCCGAGGAGTGCCGCACCACCAGATCGCCCAGGCCGCGCCGCCGGTGGGTTACCGGGGAGAGCTGCTGGACGTGGGCGAAGACCCGGGTCCGCAGCCGCAGCACGATGCGTTCGGTGGCGGCGGCGGCCAGGACGGCGCCGAAGTAGTCGGCGGCCGCCGAGGCCGCGGTCAGGGCCAGCCAGGCCAGTGCCAGACGGGCGAACTGCCGCCAGTCGGTGGTACCGAGCGCGCCGTCCACCAGGTCGGACAGCACGAAGATCCCGATCGCATCGGAGGCGGCGGCGAGCAGCAGCAGGGTGGCCGCGGCGATCAGCCGGCCGCGTTGCGCGCGGAGTTCGGGGCGGAAACGGGCGATGGCGCGCCACGGTGTCATGGGGACCTCCGGGGGACGAGGGAACCGGCGGCAGGGCGACCGGCAGCAGGAGATGCGGGTGCGGGCACGCCGCCGCCGTGGGGCGGCCGATCACGGGGGAGATGATCGGTCGGGCACCCACGGCGGCGACGGGGAATGTCAGTCCGCGTGGCGGCTCACATCCAGCGCCACTCCCAGCGGTGCGAGCGCCGGTTGAAGAAACGCTCGCGGCGACGCCGGCGCGGCTGCTGCTGCCGGTGCTCGTTTCCGCGGTTCTCGGTGTGATTGCTCGGTGCAGGCATGTGGCGACTCCTTCGGTCGTTGATGAATCCTCTTGGCCGGCAACAACTTCGTTGTGTCGCCGACCTGACCGAAAGTAGGAGCGGAGTCTGTGGCGGATCTGCCGGAAGGCTGGCGGAGGCCTGTCAATGATCGGCACACGCCGCGACCCACGCGGTGTCGCCGTCGGCGTAGCTCTCGTGCTTCCAGATGGGCACCTGCGACTTGATCTCGTCGATCACCCGCTCGCACACGGTGAACGCCGCACCCCGGTGCGGAGCGGCCACGGCGACCACGACGGCCAGGTCGCCGATCGCCAGGTCGCCGACGCGGTGCTGCGCGGCGATGCGGACCTCGTCGGTGCGGTGTCGGTCCAGCACCTGCTGCAGAAAACGATCGGCGTCCGGGTGCGCCTCGTAGCGCAGCCCCCGCACGGCGCGCCCGCCGTGATGATCGCGGACCGCGCCGGTGAAGGTCACCAGGGCGCCGTCGGCAGCGGTGAGCACCCGCTTCTCGCAGACGCGGGGATCCAGCGGCGTCGTTAGGATGTCACTCACGATGCCCGGCTCCCCGGTCCAGCTCCCGAAGATGGTCCAGCAGGGGACCGAGGACCTCGAGGCCGTCGGCCACCGCGCCCGGCGAGCCCGGCAGGTTGATGACGAAGGTGCCGCCGGCCAGGCCGGCGAGGCCGCGGCTGAGGGCCGCGTAGGGCGTCGCCGCGCGGCCCCGGTCCCGGATCGCCTCGATGATCCCGGGCATCGGGGTGGTCAGGGCCGCGGCCGTCGCCTCCGGAACCCGATCGTCGGCGGTGGGGCCGGTGCCCCCGGTGGTCACAAGCACCGCCGGGGCGGTGTCGAGTACGGTGCGCAGCGCCGCGGTGATGTCGGCGTCGGCGGTGATCAGGACCGGGTCGACGGTGAAGCCGCGCGCGACGAGCCAGTCGGCGATCACCGGTCCGGTGCGGTCCTCGCGCTGCCCGGCCGCGATCCGAGTGGAGGACACCAGGACGACGGCGCGGTCGGTGTGGTGCAGGGCCACTCGTCCGGGTTCCGGTGCCGGCAGCGGCTGGGCGGCGTGCGCGGCGCGGGTCCAGTGGCCGCGTCGCCCGCCGGTCTTCTCCCGCAGGCCGACGTCGGTCAGCTGCGCCGCGGGATCGAGGGCCTTGACCATGTCGTGCAGGGTCAAGCCGGCCACCGTCACCGCGGTGAGTGCCTCCATCTCCACTCCGGTCTGCCCGGTGGTGGTCGCGGTCGCCGAGATCTCGATCGCGGCGTGGTCCAGTGCGAAGTCGACGGAGACCTTCGACAGCGGCAGCGGATGACACAGCGGAATCAGCTCGGCGGTGCGCTTGGCGCCCATGATCCCGGCGATTCGGGCGGTGGCCAGGACGTCGCCCTTGGCCACCCCGCCGCCGCGGATCGCCTCGATCACCAGCCCGGTGGTCCGGAAGACGCCGGTGGCGGTCGCGGTGCGCCGGGTCACCGCCTTGGCGGAGACGTCGACCATCGCCGCGGTGCCGTCGGCGCGCAGGTGCGTCAGCCCGGTGGGGCTGAGATCCGGGTCGTTCGGGGTCACGTCAGGGGCCACGTCGTCACTTCCGTTCCCGCGTCGAGCCGGGTCGTCTCGGCGTCGATCTCGATGAGCAGTTCGGCGGCCGCGGCGGTGACCATCAGGTGACTGCCCGGCCCGCCCACCGGAGCCACCGTGCCGTCGGCGCTGCGCACCCCGCGCAGGAACTGCGTCTTGCCGGCGACCGAGGTCACGTCGCGGGCCAGCGGTGCGGTGAGCGGCGGAATCGGCGGCAGGCCGGCGTGCTCGCGCAGCACATCGCGCAGCAGTACCTCGAAGGAGACCAGAATGCTGACCGGGTTGCCCGGCAGCGCGCACACCGGGGTGCCGTGCCAGGTGGCCAGACCCTGCGGGCCGCCCGGCTGCATGGCGATCGGCCCGAACCAGCCGTGGTCGGCGAGCGCCTGACGCACCGGCTCGCGCTCGCCCATCGACACCCCGCCCGAGGTGATCACCAGATCGGCGTGCTGGCAGGCGGCGGTCAGCACCGCGGTGAAGTCGCCGTGATCGCCGGCCGAGCCGACGAAGGTGACGTGCGCGCCGTGCTCGGCGGCCAGAGCCTGCAGCACCAGGGAATTCGACTCGAAAACCTGACCGCCCACCGGTTCGGTGCCCGGCCGGATCAGTTCGCTGCCGGTGGAGATGACCGCCACCTCGGGCCGAGCCAGTACCTCGACCGTTGCGATGCCGCTGGCGGCGAGGGCGCCCAGGTGCCGCGGCGCGAGCCGCACCCCGGCCGCGACCACCGTCTCGCCCGCGGTGACATCGTCGCCGGCCAGCCGGACGAAGGCCCCGGTATCCGGCGCCGCGCCGTCGAAGACGACGGTGCCGTCGGTCTCGGTCGAGCGTTCCACCGGGATCACCGAGTCGGCGCCCGCCGGCAGCGGCGCGCCGGTCATGATAGCCATCGCCGAGGCCGCCGGCAGCACCCGGCGGTCGGCATCGCCGGCGAAGATCCGCCCGGCCACCGGCAGCGGCGTGCCCGCCACCACCTCGGCGGCACGGACGGCGAAGCCGTCCATCGCCGAATTGTCGAACAGCGGCAGCGAATACGGCGCGGTGACCGCCCGGGCGGTCACCCGGTTGCGCGCCGCGCGAACGGGAACGGTCTGCGCGGGCCGGCCGATGCCGGCGAGATGGGCCCGGACCGCGGCGCGGTGGTCGTCGAGGGTTCTGCGGGTCACAGACCCACCCTAGTGGGCCTCCGACGCTGCTACCGTCGGATGGGTGACGGCCGTACACGCGCAGGCGGAGACCGCCCTCGTCGATCGACTGGGACGGCGGGCGCGCGACCTCCGGATCTCGCTGACGCAGGCGTGCTCGCTGCGCTGCCGCTACTGCATGCCGGCGCAGGGCCTGCCGATCATGCCGCGCGAGGAACTGCTCTCGACCAGCGAGGTGATCCGCCTGGTGGACGTCGCGGTCGACGGTCTGGGGATCGACGAGGTCCGGCTGACCGGCGGCGAGCCGCTGATCCGGCGCGACCTGGAACTGATCGTCGCCGGACTGCGGGCGCGTCATCCGGAGCTGCCGATCTCGCTGACCACCAACGGCCTCGGTCTGGCGCACCGCGCATCCGGGCTCGCGGCCGCGGGGCTGTCGCGGATCAACATTTCGCTCGACACCGTCGATCCGGACCTGTTCGCCGCCGTGACCCGGCGCGAGCGGCTGAGCGATGTGATCGCCGGCATCGATGCCGCCGTCGCCGCCGGCCTGCAGCCGGTCAAGATCAACGCCGTCGCCCTGCCCGAAACCCTGTCCCGCGCGCCGGAACTGCTGCGCTGGTGCCTGGACCGTGGGCTCTCGCTGCGCTTCATCGAGGCGATGCCGCTCGACGCCGAAGGCGCCTGGGACCGGGACGGATTCGTCACCGCGGCCCAGGTGCTGGCGACGCTCGGGGAGCACTTCGTGCTGGAACCGATCGCCCGGGAGGACACCGGAGCGCCGGCCGAGCGCTGGCGGGTGGACGGCGGCCCGGGCACCGTCGGCATCATCGCGTCGATGACCCGATCGTTCTGCGGCGCCTGCGATCGCACCCGGATCACCGCCGAGGGCCGGGTGCGCCCGTGCCTGTTCTCCGATGACGAGATCGATCTGCGCGCGGTTCTGCGCGGCGGCGGCGACGATGACGCGCTCGCCACCGCGTGGCGCGAGGTGACCTGGCGTAAGTCGCCCGGCCACGACCCGGTCGCCGTCCTGACCCACCCGCACCGCTCGATGGGAGCCATCGGTGGCTGACACCCGCACCGTGACCGTCACCTATTACGCCGCGCTGGTCGACCGGACCGGCTGCCTCACCGAGACCCTCGATGTGCCTACGCGCACCGTCGGCGGATTGCGCGCCGCCGTCGCCGCCCGGCACGGCGAGGCGGCGGGCGAACTCGCCCGGATCTGTTCGGTGCTCGACGACGATCGGCTGCTGCGCGACGACGAGTCCGCGATCGGCGCCGCGGTGGATCTGCTCCCGCCGTTCGCCGGTGGTTGACGGTGCGGTGCGGCAGAGTGTTCGGTTAGTGCGGCGCCCGACGGCAGCCGCGCCGACGACAACGCACGGATGACGACGACAGGAGTCGAAGATGAAGTGGCGCACGATGATCCGCCCGGCGCTGGCGATGACCGCGGTGCTGGGCCTCGGACTCGGAGCGACGGCCTGCTCGGCCGACTCCGGCGACACCCACACCGTCACCGTGATGGCGGCGGCCTCGCTGGTCGACGTGATGAAGCCGCTGACGCAGGCGTACGGCGAGGAGCACGCCGGGGCAAAGGTGCAGTTGGACACCGGCGCCTCCTCGGCTCTGGTGCAGCGCCTCAAGTCCGGCGCCAAGGCCGACGTCCTGGTGACCGCTGACACCACCACGATGGACGATGCGGTGGCCGCCGGGGTCGCGAAGGATCCGGTGGTGGTCGCCACCAACACGCTGGTGATCGTGGTGCCCAAGGGCAACCCCGGGAACGTGACCGGCCTCGACTTCTTCACCACGCAGGGCAACCGCGCGGTGATGTGCGCCAGCGAGGTCCCGTGCGGGCGCGCCGCGGAGTCGGCGATCAGCGCCATCGGCGGTACCCCGCACCCGATCAGCCGCGCGGTGGACGTGCGCGCTGCGCTCGGCTCGGTGACCAGCGGTGAGGCGGATGCCGCACTCGTCTACGCCACCGACGCCGCCTCGGCCGGCGACAAGGTGGAGACCATCGAGATCCCGAATGCCCCCGTGGTGCAGTACCCGGCCTCGGCGCTGACCGACGACGGCAAGGACTTCGTGAACCTGCTGGCCTCGGATCGGGGCAAGCAGATCCTGCGCGACGCCGGCTTCGGCGCCCCGTAGTCCCCGCGTGAGGAGGCATCACCCCAACTCCAGGGTCCCGGCACCGATCGTCGGTGCCGGGATCCTCGGTCTGGCGGTGATCGTCGCCCCGCTCGTCGCGCTGGCCTGGGCCGCCCCCTGGGGCCGGATGTGGAGCCTGCTGACCTCGGCCTCGGCGATGTCGGCG
>CAZEOP010000139.1:0-8593 GCA_964513715.1 uncultured Gordonia sp. | reverse complement strand
GGCCGAGCCGCTCAGCGCGCGGTCCAGGAACCGCTCGTAGTGCCCGATGTCCAGGTCGGTCTCGGCGCCGTCCTCGGTGACGAAGACCTCGCCGTGCTGGAACGGATTCATCGTGCCGGGGTCGACGTTCAGGTACGGGTCGACCTTCTGCATCGTGACGCGCAGACCGCGCGCGGTGAGCAGCTGTCCGAGACTGGAGGCGGTCAGGCCCTTGCCCAGGGACGACGCGACACCTCCGGTGACGAAGATGTGCTTGGTACCTGGCTGCACATGGCGCAGTGATCGCAAATGAAGCTCCCGTCGAGGTGAATACCTACGGGACTTCAGCCTAACAGCATCCGGCACAGACCGGGCACGACACTCGGTCGACTCACCGCTTCGGTTGGGTCACTGTGATCGACGACGCACCCGGACCGGTGCCGTAGGCGCCCGTGCGCCCGTCGGCTTCGGCGTTCAGCGCCAAGACGACGGTGATCCGTCCGGTGTCGTCCTGCACGTCGTCGACGGTCGAGACCAGCTTGCCCAGCGCCGGATCGGAGCGCACGACGGCGATCGGCGAGCCGCCCTCGGCCGAGCCGGCACGACCGGCCAGCACGCCGCCCAGAGCTCGCGCCGACATCGCGGTCGCAAGTTTGCCGATCAGCTGCCCCTGCGTGCCGCTGTCGGCGCCGAGCTTGCCGCCGGTCACCACCAGGATCAGTTGCGCGGGCTTCACGGCACCGTCGGCATAGGTGAGGAAGCCACCCTGCCGCAGGGCCTGCAGCGCCTCGGTGCGCGCGGTGTCGGGCACCGGGCGGGCGTTCTCGCCGACCCCGATCGCGACACCGAGCAGATCGCCCAGCCGCGACCCGGAGTCGGTGTATTCGACGCGCAACTGCTGTCCGGGCGGAATCGACTGGTCGATGATCGACGCCAACTTGGCCGCGTTCTCGTCGCGCACCAGGGTGTCGGTGAGGCCGATCTGGCCGGAGAACGACGCCCCGGCATCGCTGATCAGGCCCTTGACGGCCTCCACGTCGGCATCTGCGGCACCCGGCGCGGTCACGACCAGCACCGAACGCTTGTCCAGCCGGCCGTCGACCAGCAGCGGCGTCACGCCGCCGATGAAACCGTTCGAGACGTTGATCTGGCGATCGAGCGCATCGCGCTCGTCCTGCAGCTTGCCGATCCGATCGCGGTCGGTGCCGGTGAGCGCATTGACCCGGTCGCCGATGAAACCGGAGCCGAGAAACAGGCCGATCGCCAGGGCCAGGAAGACGGCGATCAGCGAGATCGCATGCTGTCGCAGGGAGATCATCAGCCGCTGGTTCCGATCCCCGAGACCCACGAGGTCAGCTGGCTCCACTGGCTGGAGAACCACTCACCCAAGTCCACCCCGCTGCCGGTCAGCGCCAGCGCGGCGATCAGCACGATCAGTGCCGCCAGCAACAGCATGGCGATCACCGCACCGCTGACCCGGCTCCGGTACAGCGTGGAGACGGCCTTGGCGTCGACCAGCTTCTGGCCCACCTTCAGCCGAGTGAGGAAGGTCGACGGGATCTGATCGCGCCGAGTGCGGTCGAAGAAGTCGTTGAGCGAGCCGCCGAGCCCGACCGTCACGATGAGATCGGCGTCGTGGAAGTCGGCCAGCAGCAGCGCCAGGTCGCCGGCCTTGCCGACGGCCGGGAAGGTGACCGCACCGATCCCCAGATCCTGGATGCGCTCCAGACCCGAAGCGTGACCGTCCGGATCGGCCGGCAGCACCAGTTCCGCGCCGCACTTGAGCGTCTCGGTGCGGATCTCGTCGGGGTCGCCCACGATGACGGCCGGCTTGTACCCGGCCTTCATCAGGGTGTCCGCGCCCACGCCGACCCCGATCATGATCGGCTGGTACTCCTTGATGAACGGCTTGAGCGCCTTGAGGTCGGCGGCGCGGTCCGAACCGTCGCCCACCACCACGACATGCCTGCCCTCGAGCTTCACCGCGAGTTCGGGCACGCCGACCCCGTCGATCAGCAGCGGCGACTCGCTGCGGATGAACTCGATGGTGTTGCCGGAGAAGGCCTCGAGATGATCGACCAGTCCGGTCTTGGCCTCGAGCATGCGGGCGGCGACGGCCCGCTCGTCCAGTTCGGTGCCGCGCGCCACCACGCGGTCGCCGAGGAACAGCCGGCTGTCGTGCAGGCGCACCTTGGCACCCTCCTTGACCCGGGCGAAGACCTCGGGGCCCACCGCGTCGAGCAGCGGGATGTTCGACGCCGCCAGCACCTCCGGGCCCAGGTTCGGGTACCGACCGGTGATCGACGGGGCGGCGTTCACCACGGCCGCGACTCCCGCCTCGACCAGGGCGTCGGCGGTCAGCCGATCCAGATCCATCTCGTCGAGGATCACGATGTCGCCGGGTCCCACCCGGTCGATGAGACGTTTGGTCTTCTTGTCGATCCGGGCGATGCCGGTGGTTCCCGGCAGCGTGGCGGTGTTCCGTGAGAGCAGGGCAGGCATCCTCATGCCACGATCCTGAGGCCCGGCGACGCAGATCACACGGAGGCGCGCCGTAACAACATCAACTTTTGTCACAGAAGCAACATCTGCACCGGCACGAATCGGTCTCGGTCCGGCGGCGCGCACAGGTGTCACACCGAACCGTCACCGTCGCGCATAACCGTCACCGATTGGGCAGATCGGTGACGGTTATGCCGGCTGAGGGCGGCTGAGGGTGACGGTTATGCGCAGCAGGGGCCAGGGGCGCGGAGGTCGAGGGGCGCGGAGGGGGCGGAGGCAGGGGCCTCAGCGTTCGGCGCGCACCGCCGCGGCGGTCTCGAGCAGTTCCTCGGCGTGCGCGCGGCCGGTGTCCGAATCGCCCAGGCCGGCCAGCATCCGGGCCAGCTCCGCGACGCGCTCGCCGCGATCCAGCGCGGTCAGCGTGGAGGTCTGCGCGCCCGTCTCGCCGCCGCCCACTTTGCCGATCACCAGGTGATTGTCGGCGAAGGCCGCGACCTGCGGCAGGTGCGTGACGACGATGACCTGGTGCCGGCGGGCCAGCCGCGCCAGCCGGGCGCCGATCTGCACCGCGGCCGCGCCACCGACACCGGCATCCACCTCGTCGAAGACCATCACCCCGCCGGCATCCGGCTCGGCCAGCACCACTTCGAGGGCCAGCATGACGCGCGAGAGCTCGCCGCCCGAGGCCGACTTGCCGATCGGCAGCGGCCGCGCGCCGCGGTGGGCGACGAGCCCGAACTCCACCCGGTCGGCGCCGTCGGCACCGGCGTGGGCGGCCCGGCCGTCGACGGTGATCGACAGTCGCTCGTCGTCGGCCGGGGCCAGCTCGACGGTCACGGACAGCTCGCTGCCGCTCATCGCCAGCCCGGCGAGCTCGGCCGACACCTTCTCCCCGAGGGAACCGGCCGCCGCGGCGCGCACCCGGTGCAGGTCCGCGGCGAGGGCGGCGACGGCCGAACGCTCCCGCTCCGCGCGCGCCTCGAGCTCGTCGATCGACCCCTCCGGATCCTCCAACTGAGCCAGCCGCGCCCGCGCCTCGTCGGCCCAGCCGATCACCCCGTCGATATCGGCGGCGTACTTGCGGGTGAGCAGCTTCAGCTCGGCCTGCCGGTTCAGCAGTGCATCGAGATCCTGCGCATCGCTGGGCAGGCCCGCCAGATAGGCCGACAGCTCCTCGCCCAGGTCGGTGACGACGGCCAGCGCCTCACCGACCCGCGGCAGCAGGTCGCGCAGCGCCTGATCGTCCGCCGACTCCAGCAGTGAGCGCACCGAACCCAGCCCCTCGACGACGGCGGCGTCCATGCCCCCGTCGCCCGCGAGAATGCGGTGGGCCCCGGCGGCCGCGGCGCGCAGATCCTCCAGGTCGGTCAAACGCCGGACGGTGGCGACCAGTTCGGCGTCCTCGCCCGGCTCGGGAGCCACGGCGTCGATCTCCTCGAGCCCGAAGCGCAGCCGGTCCACTTCCTGTGCCAGGGCCCGTGAATCAGCCCGCCGCCGCTCCAACTCGTCGAGCGTGCCCAGCCACTGCGCCCGTGCCGCCTGGTAGCGCGCCACCAGGTCGGCGGCCTTCGTGCCGGCGAACCGGTCCAGGGCGCCGCGCTGCTGATCCGGCTGCGCCAGGCGCAACTGGTCGTTCTGCCCGTGGATCGCCAGGATCTCGCCGGTCAGCTCGCCCAGGGTCGCGGCCGGCACCGATCGCCCGCCGAGGTGCGCGCGCGATCGTCCGTCGGCGCCCACCGACCGCACGGCGATCACCGTGTCGTCGTCGTCGATCTGGGCGCCCGTCGCCTCCAGCACCTCATCGATCGCGGGGGCGCGCCGCTCCGCCGGCGGCAACCGGAACCGGCCTTCGACGACGGCCTTCTGATCACCGGTGCGCACCCGGCCGGCGTCGGCGCGCGCACCCGAGAGCAGCCGCAGGCTGGTGACGATCATCGTCTTGCCCGCACCGGTCTCACCGGTGAGCACGGTGAACCCGGGGGCGAATTCCGCCTGGGCGGACTCGACGACGCCGAGCCCGCGGATCGACAGTTCTTCGAGCACGCCTGTCAGCTCCTTCCGCGCCAGCCCGTGACCGGCAACGAGAACTTGGTCACCAACCGGTCGGCGAACGGTTCCGCACCGATCCGGACCCACTTCAGTGCCGTGGCGGCCCGGCACACTTCGATGCGCCCCCCGGCCGGAACCTCCAGGATCCGGCGGCCGTCGCACAGTGCCACCGCGGGCCGGCCGTCGGCATCCACCTCCACCGCCACGCGAGAACGCGGGCTGGTCACCATCGGTCGCGCGAACAGGGCGTGCGCATTGCTGGGCACCACCAGGATCGCCTCCAGGTCCGGCCACATCACCGGACCCCCGGCGGAGAACGCGTACGCCGTGGAACCGGTGGGCGTCGCGATGAGCAGCCCGTCGGCTCCGAAGGCGGAGACGGGCCGATCGTCGACCTCGGTGATCAGTTCCAGGACACCGTTGTGCGAGCGGTTCTGCACGGCCACCTCGTTGAGGGCCCAGGTGTTCCCCAGGGCGCGGCCGGCCGGCGAGTCGAGCACCGTCACGTCGAGGACCATGCGTTCCTCGATCCGGTAGTCGGCGGCCACCAGCCGATCGAGCACCTCGTCGATCACATGGGCCTCGGCCTCGGCCAGGAAGCCGATGTGGCCCAGATTCACGCCGAGCAGCGGCACGCCTGCCGGATAGGCCAGTTCCGCGGCCCGCAGAAAGGTGCCGTCGCCGCCGAGCACCAGCACCAGTTCGCAGCCGACCGCCGCCTCGGGCCCGGCGCGCACCACGTCGACACGGGCACCCGTCGCACGCAATCCGGCCGGATCGACCGGATGCCAGGGATGATCGGGAGATTCGGACGGCAGCCGGGTGTCGTGGTGCAGGACACGCAGGGTGATCCCGGCCTCACCGCAGCGCGCGCCCACCTTGTGCAGGGTGGTCGTCACCTCGTCCCGGCCGGTGTGTGCAACAACCAGGAAGGCCCTGCCGGAATCGTCAGCCATCCCCGTCCCCTCACGTCGCCCGGTCATTGCGGTCCGGGCATTGCAATCGCTGTCATTGCGGTCCCCGGGCCACTGCCGCCCGGATCAGTTCCACCGTATCGGCCGGCTCGGACACCGCCTCGGCGGCCTCGGGCTTGTGCAGCCAGAGGAAGTACTCCACATTGCCCGACGGCCCCGGCAGCGGGCTGGCCTCCACCGCCCGGGTGAGCAGTCCGAGCTCGGCCGCCGCGGCCGCCACGGCGGCGACCGCTTCGGCGCGCAATGCGGGATCTCGGACCACCCCGCCCGCGCCGACCCGGTCCTTACCGACCTCGAACTGCGGTTTCACCATCGGCAGCGCGTCACCGCCCGGCTGCAGGCAGGCGGCCAGCGCGGGCAGCACCAGCTTCAGCGAGATGAACGAGAGATCCCCGACGATCAGCTCCACCGGCCCGCCGATCAGCTCGGGTGTGAGATGCCGGACGTTGGTGCGATCGTGCACATGCACCCGGTCATCGGTCTGCAGACGCCAGACCAGTTGCCCGTATCCCACGTCGACGGCCTCCACCTCGCGGGCGCCCCGGCGCAGCAGCACGTCGGTGAATCCGCCGGTCGAGGCACCCGCGTCCAGGCAGCGCCGCCCGGCGACGTGCACGCCCAGTGGTTCGAAGGCGGCCAGCGCGCCGAGCAGTTTGTGGGCACCGCGAGAGGCCCAGTCGTCGGTATCCTGTTCGACGACGAGCACCGGCGTGTCCCGGCCGACGTTGGTCGCGGCCTTGCTCGCCACGGTGCCGTTGACCTTGACCTGGCCGGCCTCGATCAGGGCACGCGCCTGGTCGCGGGACCGGGCGAGGCCGCGGCGCACCAGTTCGGCGTCGAGCCGCGCACGAGCCGCCATCAGCGCATCCGTCCCACGCGCGCGCATGCCGGCCGCTCGGCTGATGCCCGGCCGCCGTCAACCACGGCCGGCCTCTTCCAGCGCGGCCGCGAGCCGCTCCTGCGCGTGCGCCAGCAACTCGGCCTGCCGGCCCAGCGCCGCGAGATCGAAGTCGTCTGCCACCTGCGCGCGAATGGCCGCCACCTCGTCCAGCAGCCCGGCGACCTCGGCGGTCACCGGATGATCCGCCGGATCGCCCGGACCGGCGGCCTGCGCCGCGGCGCGAGCGGCCAGCGCCGCCGGTGACGGCGGCCCAGGTACGGGCGCATTCTGGGGAGCGTTCATGACCTGCTCAGGCTAGCGCACGGCCGATCACTGCGCCGGGGCCAGGCCGAGCGCCGACAGCCCGGCCGCGGTGGCGGCATCGGCGCCGCTGATCCGCAGATCCAGGGAGCCCACGTCGGCCGTCCAGACGGCATGCGCCAGCGCCGGCAGCAGACCGGACGGATGCGCGCCCGCCCGGCACTCGACCGAGACCCGGTTGCCCAGGACGGTCACCTGCCAACCGTCCTGCGGTCCGATCCGGAGTGTCTGAGCCGGCACGTCGATGCCGGTCAAGTCCGCGACGACGTGGGTCGGCCGCTGCTGCGGCAGCGCAGCCAGCAGGTCACTCGCCGAACTCACTCCGGTCAGCACCAGCAGACTGTCGATGCCGACGGTGTTCGCTCCCTCGATATCGGTGTCCAACCGGTCGCCGACCATCAGGGGCCGACGGCCCGCACTCCGGGCCAGCACATCGCGCATGATCGGCGCCCCGGGCTTTCCGGCGACCAGCGGACGCGCACCGGTGGCCGTCGCCACCGCAGCCACCATCGAGCCGTTCCCGACCAGCAAGCCGCGCTCGGTCGGCAGCGTCGTGTCGGTGTTCGTCGCGATCCACAGGGCTCCGCGTCCGATTGCCAGCGCCGCCTCGGAGAGCTGCTCCCATCCGGTCTGCGGCGAATGCCCCTGAATGACGGCGACCGGCTCGTCGTCGGCCGAGTCGACGACCACCATCGCGTGCGCCGCGACCTCGTCGCGCAGCGCCGGGGCACCGACCACCAGGACGCGGGCGCCGCTCCCGACCCGCTCCGCGAGCAGCCGCGCCCCCGCTTGCGCACTCGTTACGACCTCGTCCGGACCGGCCGCGAAGCCGAGTTCGGCCAGATGCGCCACCACCGCCCCGGGCGAGCGGCTCGCGTTGTTCGTCACATAGAAGCGCGCCACCGAATCGGCGGCGACCAGCTCGCGTGCACCAGGCAGCACGCTGTGACCGGCGTACAACGTGCCGTCGAGGTCGAGGAGCACGGTGTCGTAGGTCTCCAGCAATGTGCCATGGCCATCGCGAGTCTCGGCCGGCTCCACCACGGCGACCTCGCCGTCGCCGGTCGCGGCGAGCAGCTCCTGCAATTGAAACTCGGCATCGGTCGCATCGTCGACGTCGGCCGCCGCGGCATTCTGGAACCACACGAGCGCATCGGCTCGCCGTCCGGCCGACTGCAAGGCAGTCGCGTAGGCGCTGAACAACCGCGCCGCTTCGGTACCGAGCCGCCCGACCCGCAGATCCTGGGCGGACAGTACCTCCACCGCGGCTTCGGGCGCACCGAGGTCCAAATGCGCACCGGCTTCGACGATCGCGAGTTCGACGGCGTCCTCACCGGACAGTGCGCGCCCCTCCGCGCTCGCCGCGACCTCCAGCGCCTTCTCCGGACGCCCCAGCCCGCGCTCGCAGTCGGCGATCAACGGCAGCAGGGCATCGCCCTCACCGCTGATCCGCCGGGCCGCGCGCAGCTCGCTGATCGCCTCCTGCCATTCGCCGGCGTAGTAGGCGGCGATCCCCGCGGTCTCCCGGACCACGCCGACCCGGGCTGCGCGGGCCCGGGCGGCCCGGGCGTGGGCGAGCGCGAGCTCGGGATCTTCGGCGAGCACCTCGCCGACCACGACGAGATGCCGGGCCACCCGATCGGCGGTCGCCTTGTCGAGACTCTGCAAGTCGCGCCGGACGTCGGGGTCGAGATCGGCTGCCTGCACATCGTCCGGGAGGACGGGCGCCGACTCGTTCTGCTGCCCAGCACGCTTACTCATATTCACCAATCTAGGCCTCTGGTCAGCCGATTCGAAATCCATCGACCAATCTCGCGATCCGGCCGCCGGCAGCGTGTCCGGGGATGCGAGAGACCCCCTGAACACTGGGTGTTCAGGGGGTCTCTAC
>CAZEOP010000138.1:0-8598 GCA_964513715.1 uncultured Gordonia sp. | reverse complement strand
CCGGCCAGGAAGTCGCGCATCGCCTCGTTCTGGATGGCGACCGTCGAATACTCCAGGCACAGCAGATGCTTGGCCGTCGCCTTGGCGTGCGACTTCAGGATCCCGCTGATCGGTCCGTCGGTGTACAGCGAGGCCACCACCAGGCGGTTGCGCAGATGGAAGTAGGCCTGCCAGTCGATGGCATCGTCCTTGTCGCTCCAGGCCATGTGCCAGATCGCGATGCCCGGCACGGTGGCCGTCGGATAGCCGGCCCGGCCGGCGCGCAGCGCGAACTCCCAGTCGTCCCACTTGATGAACAGCGGCATCGGCAGGCCGATCTCCTCCGCGGCGACCCGCGGGATCATGCACATCCACCAGCCGTTGCCGTCGACGTCGATGCGGCGGTGCAGGTTCTTGGAGTTGTCCCGGTCGCTGAGCGGGTACTTGCTGAAGTCGTGGTCGTATTCGACGAACGGCGCCGCGGTCCACATGAAGCTGTGCCGGTCGATCACCTCGCCCATGCAGTGCAGGTGGCTGCGATCCTGCAGATTCAGCATCTGTCCGCCGACGAGCATCGGGGTCTTGGCGAACCGGGACATCGCCAGGGCGCGCAGGATCGAATCGGGCTCGATCATGATGTCGTCGTCCATGTACAGGACGTACGGACTGTCGGTGCGCCCGAGGGCCTCGTACATGATGCGCGAGTAGCCGCCCGAGCCGCCCAGGTTGGGCTGGTCGAAGATGTTCAGCCGGTCGCCCAGGGCGGCCGCGGCCTCGGCGTAGCCGGGCTCGTCGACCACTTTCGCGGTGCCCTGATCGGGCATCATGACCGCATCGATCACACCGTCGACCAGCGGATCGGAGGTCAGCGCGGCCAGCGCGGCGACGGCATCGGTGGGCCGGTTGAAGGTCGGGATGCCGACGGTGATGCGACCGTCCGGGGCGCCCTCGGGCACCGCGCACGGCGCGTACCAGCCGGCCGCGGAGATCTGCATCGCGGTGTCGGTGGTGACGTCGAACCAGATCCAGCCGCCGTCCTCGAACGGGCCGAGGTCGGTCTCGAACTCGAAGACGCCGCGGCCGGACTCGTCCAGCTCCACGAAGTCGCCGCCGATGGCGATGCGCGCGCCGTCGATCTTGGAGCGATACAGGTCGACGCGCGCGCCCGAGGCATCGCCGCCGTCCACGGCGGTCAGCTCCACCCGCAGGACGACGCTGGTGAGCACCGTCCAGCGGCGCCAATAGCTGGCGGCGAAGGCGTTGAAGTAGGTGGCGAAGCTGACCTCGGACTCGGCGCCCAGGCGCACGCTGGTGCGATCCGGGGCGTGCGCGCGCGACTCGTTGCGGTCGGACTCCACCAGGTAGAGCGAGCGCACGTCGAGCGGCTCGCCCGGACGCGGGAAGATCACTCGCTGCAGCAGCGAGACGGCCAGGCTTGCGGGCTCGCCGATGTCGGGCGTAGCAGTGTCGGGGGCGCCGGCGTCGGGGGCGCCGGTGTTGAGGGCGGCAGTCGTGTCCGAAGAGGTCATGGCAGGTGGGGCTCCGTCAGTCCGTCTCGGTCCGGTCCGCCAGCGGCGCACCGTCACGCAGGTGCGGGGCCAGCGTGTTGTCGAACAGGGTCAGCGCACTGGCGATCGCCATGTGCATGTCGAGGTACTGGTAGGTGCCCAGGCGGCCGCCGAAGAGCACCCGGTTCTCGGCGGTCTCGGTCTTGGCCAGGGCGCGGTAGGCCGCGAGCATCTCGCGATCGTCCGGGGTGTTGATGGGATAGTACGGCTCGTCGCCCTCGCCGGCGAAGCGACTGAACTCGCGCATGATGACCGTCTTATCGGTCGGATAGCCGGTGCGCTCGGGGTGGAAGTGCCGGAACTCGTGGATGCGGGTGAACGGGACGTCGCCGTCGTTGTAGTTCATCACCGGGGTGCCCTGGAAGTCGCCGACCGGCAGCACCTCCAGCTCGAAGTCGAGCGTCCGCCAGCCGAGCCGGCCCGCCGAGAAGTCGAAGTAGCGGTCCAGCGGACCGGTGTAGACCACCGGCGCGGCCGGGCTGGCCGCGCGCAGCTCGTCGGCCACCTCGAACCAGTCGGTGTCCAGCCGCACCTCGATGCGCTCGTCGGCGGCCATGTTCTCCAGCCACGCGGTGTAGCCGTCCACCGGCAGGCCTTCGTAGGTGTCGTTGAAGTACCGATTGTCGAAGGTGTAGCGCACCGGCAGCCGGGTGATGTTGCCGGCCGGCAGGTTCTTCGGATCGGTCTGCCACTGCTTGGCGGTGTAATCGCGGATGAAGGCCTCGTAGAGCGGGCGGCCGATCAGGCTGATCGCCTTCTCTTCGAGGTTCTGGGCATCGGCGGTGGCGATCTCGCTGGCTTGTTCGGCGATCAGCGCGCGCGCCTCCTCCGGGCTGTAATACCTGCCGAAGAACTGCGCGACCAGGCCCAGGCCCATCGGGAACTGATAGGCCTGGCCGTCGTGCAGGGCGAAGACCCGGTGCTGGTAGCCGGTGAAATCGGTGAACCGGTTGACGTAGTCCCAGACCCGCTTGTTGGAGGTGTGGAACAGGTGCGCCCCGTACTTGTGCACCTCGATACCGGTCTCCGGCTCGGCCTCGGAGTAGGCGTTGCCGCCCAGGTGAGACCGCCGTTCGACGACGAGGACCCGCTTGCCCAGCTCGGTCGCGGCCCGCTCGGCCACGGTCAGGCCGAAGAAGCCGGAACCGACCACGATCAGGTCGTACGCGTCGTCTCTGCTATCCGTCACAACTGTTCAGGTTATCCGAGGGAACCTGAGCGCCCGGTTAAGGCGCCGGGTAACCGACCGGCCGACCGATCAGCGCAGACCGTCGCGGGTCGGGAAACCCAGGGTCTTCAGGCCGCCGCCGTTGAGGAAATCGGTCAGGGCCTGCCCGAACAGCGCGTGCGCGCCGGTCAGCGGGCTGTAGTAGAGGACGCCGTTGGCCAGCACCTGGACCAGGCCGATGACGCCCTTGCCGTCGGTGACCAGCTCCGGCTTGGCGACGGTGCCGGTGGAGCCCTGCGAATTGTCGCTGCGCTCCTGGGCGACGGTCCCGGTGGAACCGTTGGCGTTGTCGCTGCGCTCCTTGCTCACCAGCCCCAGCGAGCCGTTCGCATTGTCACTGCGCTCCTGGCTGACCAGTCCCAGCGAGCCGTTGGCATTGTCGCTGCGGGCCAGGGCGACCTGCTTGGCATCCAGCGCCGCGGTACCGGCCCGAATCAGCTGCTCCACCAGCGGGGTGATCTTGCCCGACAGGTTGCTCAGATCCGACAGCCCCAGCGCGGAGACATCCGGGAGGGCGCCGCCCAGCAGCGCCTCGAGCGGACTCAGATCCAGCAGTCCGCCGCCCAGCGCACCCGGCCCGGTCGGCGGGGTGACGGTCTTGGGCGTGCTCTGCTGGCCCTGCACCGCGAACCAGTCGGACTTGAGCTGCAGCTTCTGCCGCACCTCGTCGCCGCCGGCCTCCACCGTGCGCGCCGTGCCGGACACCCGGACCTTGATCGCGCGGCCGCCGTTCGCGCCCAGCCCGTTCGATTCGATCACCTCGAAGCTGCGCAGCTCGCCGACGCCGAAGGCCCGGGAGATGCTCGACGGGCTCACCGTCGCGGTCCACGAATGGTTCGGCGAGACCGAGTCGCCCGCATCGACGACGGCCGGGAAGGCACCGCCGGCCGTGTAGCCGCCGGTGGACGCCGAGAACTCGGTGAGCGCCGGCTTGCCGTCGCGCATCCGGACCTGGCCGGCGGTCTCGTCGGCGGCGCGATTGGTGCGCGGGTCCTCACCCGAGGCGCCCTGGTAGACCTGCGAGGCCTGGGTGTTGTCCATCTTGCGGCCGGCAGCCAGGCCCGCCAGGACGTACGAGCGGGCGGCCACGGCCTGCGCCTTCAGCGCCTCGAAGCCGCCGGAATCGGCCCAGCCGGGCGACGATTCCTTGGGGATCACGCCCTTCACATAGTCGTCGACCTTCAGCTTGTTCGAGACGCCGCCGGCGGTGAGGCCGAGCGAGCCGCGGTACTTGCCGCCGTCGCCGCAGAAGGTCAGCAGTTCGGCCGCCGGGCGACCGGGCCCCGGATCGATCGGGTCCACCCACTGCGCGGGCACCGTGCGGACCACGGCGCCGCCGCAGCCCTGCGTGATGGAGGCGGTGCCCCCGGACAGACTGACCGCCTGTCCGGGAGCCACCGAGACGCCGCCCACTCTGGCTCCCGCGTCCGCGCGGACATTCACCGACTTCTTCTCGCTGAGCGAGACGGTGACGTCGGGGTTGTCCACCTTCCCCGCGGTCGTGTTGCCGTAGTAGTGACGCAAGATTCGATCGGCGTTCCAGCCCTGCTGGGCGTAGCCGTAGGCACCCCACTGCCCCATCCCGCGACCGTGGCCGTGGCCGTGGCCGTCGAGGGTGATCGGGGTCTCCGCGCGCAGCGCGATACCCGCCGAGTCGAGCAGGTCGCCGCCGCCGGCGGCCAGCCCACCGGCCAGCAGGACCGGGGTCAGCCCGAGGGCTGCGAAGGTCAGATTCCGCTTCTTGGCTCGTCCGGGTCGGGTCTGGGGCACTGCTCTACCTCTTCGCGCGGGACCTCAGCTGCAGCCTGTGGCCCGTGTGATTAATGGGACTTCTGTGACAGTAGTGACTGGAGGGTCGTCTGTACAACCCGACATGGTCACAGTGACGTCACGCTTCGCCCCGCTCCTCACCGCCGCCGCACACATCCGTCACGCACAACCGTCACCGGCGGGCACAGACGTCACCGATCGCAGGCATCGGTGACGGTTGTGCGCCCCGGCGGCAGCCGGCCGTGACGGTTGTGCGCGGCTCAGAACCAGCGCTCGAGGACCCGGGCCAGCCCGTCCTCGCGGTTCGACGCGGCCACCTCGTCGGCCGCCGCGAGCGCGGCCGGGTCGCCGTGCCCCATCGCCACCCCGCGACCGGCCCAGCGCAGCATCTCGATGTCGTTCGGCATGTCGCCGAAGGCGATCGCCGCGGCGACGGGCAGGCCCCGATGCCGGGCCAGCCAGTCCAGGCCGGCCGCTTTGTGCACGTTCGGGACGGAGAGTTCCACCAGGCCGGTGTCGATGGAGAAGGTCACCTCGGCCAGCTCACCCACCGCCGGCACCAACCGGTGTGCCATCTCGCGCGAACTCATCCCCGGCATCCGGGCCAGCAGCTTCACCGCGGGAGCGGCGAACAGATGCTCGTCGCTCACCTGCACATGATCGGGGTTGAGCCAGGCGTGCTCGTACCCGACGGTCGCCACAAACGGCGCGGTGGCCGCGTCACCGGCCCCCGCATCGGCGACGGTGCCGGCCCGCTCGGCCGCCAGACCCGCCCCCGGCAGACGCTCGGCCACCGTCTCGGCCAGCCGGCGCAGCACCGCCGGCTCCAGGGCGCTGGCGTGCAGGATCTCATCGGCGAGGATGTCGTACACGATGGCGCCGTTCGCGCAGACCGCATAGCGCAGCGCCGCCGGCGAATCGGCCAGTTGATCGGACACCTGCGGGATCCAGCGCGGCGGGCGGCCGGTGGCCAGCACCAGCTCGGTCCCCGCCCCGCGCGCCCGCTCCAGCACCGCCCGGGTGCGCGGCGTGATCGCGTCGTCGGGATCGAGCAGTGTGCCGTCGACGTCGGAGGCGATCAGGCTGGGCGGTCCCCACTGCGCGGTCACGGCATCTCCTCGTCGCTGTGCTGATGTCCCCCGGGCGGGTCGCCGGCGTCCGGGTCTGTCTTGGCGGCACGACGGCGGGCCTTCTCCTGCGCCTCGGCCTGCTCGATCACCAGCGCCTCGTCGGGGGTCGGCGCCGCACCGCCGAGCCGGGCCGGCAGCCAGTCCGCACCGGCCGGCGCGTCCGGGTAACCGGCCTGCACCTCGCGGAGCAGTTCATCGGTCACCGCCCGCAGCTGCGCGGTGGCCGCGACGGCGTCCGCATCCGGCGGAATGTGCAGCGGCGCGCCGTAGGCGACGTGCACCGGGATCCGCGCATAGCCGATGCGCCGGCGGGTGCCCTTGCTCCACTGCCGCTGCGCCGCCCACTGCACCGAGGGCACCACCGGCACCCCGGCCTCGGCGGCCATCCGCACCGCACCCGTCTTGAACTCCTTGAGCTCGAAGCTCCGGCTGATGGTGCCCTCCGGATAGACCACGACGGCGTGCCCGGCGCGCAGCGAGTCGACCGCCGCCGCGAAGGCCTCCGCGCCGGCCGAACGGTCCACCGGCACGGCGCGGGTCTGGTGCACCAGGAACCGGGTGAAGGCGACGTCCATCATTTCCGACTTCACCATGAAGCGGGCCCGCCGACCGACCCGGTAGAGCCCGAGCGCCGGCGCCAAGAAGTCGGTGTAGGCGGTGTGGTTGACGGTGAGGACGAAGCCTCCGGTGCGCGGGATGTGCTCCAACCCGGTGTAGCTCCGGCGCATGCCCTGCAGCCGGACCAGCGTCCCGGCGGTGATCTCCAGGGCCCGGAAGACCGGTTCCACTAGGACTCCCCGGCGTCGTCACCCGTCTGTTCCCGGGCGGCACGCTTGGCGGCCTTGGCCTCCGCATCGGCGGCATCCATCGCATTCGCCTCGTCCAGGGTGGGGGCGCCGCCGCCGAATTTGGCCGGCACCCAGAACTCGCCGGCCGGGTAGGGGCCGTTCCATTCGCGGTAGATCTCCTGGCACTCGGCCAGCTTCGCGGTCATCACCTCGTGCAGCCGTGCGGTGATCTCGTCGGCCGTGCCCTCGGGCGCGATCGGCTCGGCCACGCCGATGACGATCTTGAAGTTGTTGCGGCCCAGCGCCTTCGGGTGGCCCTTGGTCCAGATGCGCTGAGCGCCCCAGATCACCGTGGGAATGATGGGCGCGCCCGACTCCAGCGCCATCCGGGCGGCGCCGGACTTGAAGGTCTTGATCTCGAAGCTCCGGCTGATGGTGGCCTCGGGATAGACGCCCACCAGCTCACCCGCCTTCAGATAGTCGACGGCCGCCTCGAAGCTCTCCGCCCCGTTGCCGCGGTCCACCGGAATGTGCTTCAGGGCGCGCATGACGGGGCCGCCGATCTTGTTGTCGAAGACCTCCTTCTTGGCCATGAAGCGCACCTTGCGCTTGCCCTGCAGGAAGGCGGGGATACCGGCGAGCGTGAAGTCGAGGTAGCCGGTGTGGTTGATCGCGACCACGCCCGGACCATTCGCCGGGACGTTCTCGACGCCGGAGATCTTGAACTTGAGGCCCTGGGCCAGCCACAGCGTGCGCGCCGCGCCGATCACCGTGTCATATACGGGTTCCATGCTCCGCTACCTTAATCGCCTATGGGCAGCGGCGTCATCGCCGAATATCATCACCACTCATGAAGACGAGCCGCGGCGTGTTCCGCATCGCCACTGTCGGCGTGATCACCGCACTCGGAGTGCTGTCCGCGGGGTGCGGCACCACCGACGGCGTCGCCGAGCCCGAGCCGATCACCGCGACCTCCACCACACGCGAGGCGCCGCCCGAGGTGGAGGTGCTGCCGGAGATCCACAAGGAGCGCATCTACTACCCGACCGGCGACGAGGCCGACCCGGAGCAGAACTGGGCCGACTTCTACCTCCCGGCCGGGCCGCAGGCCGTCGACACCATTCCGCTCGTGGTGATGGTGCACGGCGGGGGCTGGCGCGCACCGATCGGCGCGGACGTCTTCGACAAGATGGCGATGGACGTCGCCGCCCGCGGCATGGCCGTCTACAACGTCGAGTACCGCCGCCTTGGGGAGGGCGGCGGCTGGCCGACGACCTTCCACGATGTGGCCAAGGCGCTCGACCATGTGGTGGAGGTGGACAGCAAGTATCCGCAGATCACCACCGAGGACGAGCTGGTGATCGGCCATTCGGCGGGCGGCCAGCTGGCCACCTGGGCCGGCACCCGGCACAAGCTGGACGACGACGAGGTGGGCTCGCATCCGCTGTTCCGGCCCACCCGCGTCATCTCGCTGGCCGGTCCGCTCGACATGCGGGTCACCGCGCAGGACGGCAACAACCACATCGTGGGCGCCATGGGCGGCCCGCCCGAGGAGTTCCCCGAGCGCTGGGACGCCGTCGATCCGATCAAGAACCTGGATCCGTCGATCCCGGTCGCGGCCGTGCACGGCAAGAAGGACACCGTGGTCCGCCCGCACAACTCGATCCGCTATGTCGACGCGCTGAACAAGGCCGGCGGGCACGGTGAGCTGTACCTGTACGACGACGACGATCACCTGTCGATCGTCCGGCCCGGCAGCGATGCGTACAACAACGTGATCGATCTGATCAGCGAGTACGCCGACACCCCGGTCGACCAGATCAAGGAAGACGGCTGATTCCGCCGGCGCCACGGCCGCGTCGGACCCCGATCCGCGCCGGGCGCCGATCCCGGACGGTCTGCGATCTCGGATAGGCCGGGGACCCGGATAAGCTGGGGGCACAGCCCTGCTCTACCCGAAAGGTCTAGCCCCGTGCAGATCACCTCCATCGGCCACGCCGGTTTCCACATCCAGACCGCGGCCGGCTCGATCCTCTGCGACCCGTGGGTGAACCCCGCGTACTTCGCATCCTGGATCCCCTTCCCGGACAACACCGAACTGGACTGGAAGGCGCTCGGCGACTGCGACTACCTGT
>CAZEOP010000137.1:5195-8637 GCA_964513715.1 uncultured Gordonia sp. | reverse complement strand
CGGCCGCCGGTTTCGACGGCCCCGGCTTCGAGATCTCCCTGCGGGAGCCGCTGCGGGGCGTGGCCCGCGGTCAGGCCGCGGTGCTCTACCGCCCCGACGCGCAGCGCGGCGATCTGGTCCTCGGCTCCGGCCGCATCGTCGCCACCGCCTGATGGTGGACGCGGCCCGCACGGGTGCGGCCGGGATCCCGACCGGCGTGGCGACCGGCATCGGGTCGATGCCCGGCACCGATCCGGCCGAGGCCGTCGCCGTGGTGGCCGGGGAGCTGGCCCTGCCGCACCTGCCCGAGCTGCCGTCCCGCGGCGTCGGCGCCGACCTGATCGGCCGGACCGCCGGGCTGCTCGCGGAGCTGCCGGTCGACTACGTCCACCGCGGCTATCGGCTGTCGTCGTCGGCCACCGCCGAGACCCGCCGGGCCCGCGACTATCTGCGCTGGGATCTCGACGCCCTCGAGGAGCACTGGGAGCGTGCCGGTCTGCGCGCGAGCGGTCCGGTGAAGGTGCAGGCCTGCGGTCCGTATACCTTCGCGGCGAATGTGGAACTGCGGGGCGGGCACAAGGTGCTCCGCGATCACGGCGCGGTGCGCGCGGTGATCGAGTCGCTGGCCGCGGGCCTGGCCGATCAGCTCGCCGACGTGCAGCGACGGCTGGGGGCGCCGGTGGTGGTGCAGCTGGACGAGCCGGGCATCGACGCGGTGCTGGACGGGACGGTGCCGCCGCTGACCCGGCTCGATCCGATCGCGCCGATTCCGGTCGCCGAGGTGGCGCAGGGTCTGGAGCAGTTGGCCGCGGCGCTGCCCGCGCCGGTGCTGCTGCACAACTGCGCCGCGGCGCGCGATACCGCGCGGTCCGCCCGGCGGTGGGAACTGGCGCGGCTGGCGCCGTCGTACGGCCTGTCCGTGGACCTCACCTTGCTGACCGAGCGCGAGTACGACGACCTCGGCGCCCTGCTCGACGCGGGCCGGGTGCTCGCGGCCGGCGTCGTGCCGTCGACCGATCCGGGTATCGAGCCCGCCCGGCTGGTGGACGACCTGGCGGCCCGGCTGCACGCGCTGATCGACCGGATCGGCCTGCCGCGCAGCGTCTTCGCCGAGCAGATCCTGATCACCCCGACCTGCGGGCTGGCCGGGGCGAGCGCCGCCTGGGCCCGCACCGCCCCGGCCGTCGCCACCCGCATCGCCGAGGCCGTCACCGCCGGCTGAACCGGGCCGCGGGCCTCGGGGTGGGCTTCGACACGGACCTCGTTCCTCGGCCCGGCTCAGCTGGCGGTCCTTCATCGCGCTGATCCAGCGTGTCGCGGCGGCATGATGTCCGCCGGCTGAGCCGCCGAGGCGCTAGCCGAGGCGTGTCGAAGCCCACCCTGCACGGTTCGTGGAATCGGGGGTGTCAGGGGAGGCGGTGCCGCTGCTCCTGATGGCTCCGGAGCTGCGTGGCGAAGCCGGCCCAGTCGCCGGCCTCCGCGGCGTCGAGCAGCCTCCGATGCTCGTCGAGCACCTGCTCGGGCTGGTCGACGAGGGTCGGCCGGCTGCGCAGAATCGACAGCAGCTGGCGGTCTCGCAGCCGGTCGTAGTAGTCGAGCATCACCGGGTTGCCGGACAGCTTCGCGAACGCCCGGTGGAAGGCCACCGCGGTTCGGGCGAATGCGGACCAGTCGGCCTCGGCCAGCGCCCGCTCCTGGGCCGCCAGATTCCCGGTGAGCTCGGTGCGCAGCGTGGCCCGCGCCTCCGGGCCGGCGAACTGCACCCCGGCGGTCTCCAGCGCGTGGCGCATCTGGGCGTACTGGCGGACCTCGTCGAGCGACAGCTCGCGGACCAGCGCGCCGCGCTTGGGATAGATCACCACCAGACCGTCGTCCTGCAGCCGCCGCAGCGCGGCGCGCACGGGAGTGCGGCTGACGCCGAGCTCGGCGGCCACCGTCGCCTCGCTGAGCATGGTGCCGGGTTCGTGCTCCCCGGACAGCAGGGCCTCGCGCAGGTGCTCGAGTGCGCGGTCGGCGGCCGAAGTGCTCATCGTCGTCCCGTCCTCGAATTGCCAATCTTGGATACAACTAGCATCCTAGATGTCATGAGCCACGATCCCGCGCCACCTGCCGTTTCGGCCGTGCTCGGACCGGGTGCGATCGGACCGGGTGAGATCGGGCCGGGCGAGATCGAGCGGGTGCAGCGACGGACGCTGATCGTGGTCACCGGCAGTCAGATACTCGGCGGCGCCGGACTGTCGGCGGGGGTGTCGGTGGGCGCGCTGCTGGCCAAGGACATGCTCGGCTCCGATGCGCTGACCGGGCTGCCCGCGGCCCTGCTCACCCTCGGCTCGGCGGGGGCCGCGTTCGGGGTGGGGCGGATCGCGCAGCGCTCCGGCCGCCGGACCGGACTCGCGCTCGGCTTCGGGGCCGGTGCGCTCGGCGCCGTCGGCATCGTGGTCGGGGCCACCCTGGGCAGTGCCGCGCTGATGCTGGCTTCGATGCTGGTCTACGGTGCCGGCACGGCCACCAATCTGCAGGCACGGTACGCCGGTACCGATCTGGCGGCGCCGGACCGGCGCGGCAGCGCGATCAGCGTCTCGCTGGCCGCCACCACGCTCGGCGCGGTGGCCGGGCCGAATCTCATCAGCCCGCTCGGCCGGCTGGCCGAGGCGATGGGCGTGCCGGTCCTCGCCGGGCCGTTCCTGCTGGCCGCGGTGGCCTTCGGCGCCGCCGGGCTGTGCTTCTGGGCGCTGCTGCGGCCGGACCCGTATCTGCTGGCCCGCCGGGTTGCGGCGCAGGCACCCCGCGATGCCCAGGTCGAGGACCGCTCGGCGACGGCGCCCCGCGCGGCGCTCTACGTCGGGGCCGCCGTCATGGTCACCACCCAGGTGGTGATGGTCGCGGTGATGACGATGACGCCCGTGCACATGGTGGGGCACCACCACGGCTTGGGAGCGGTCGGCGTGGTGATCGGCCTGCACATCGCGGCGATGTATCTGCCGTCGCTGATTACCGGTCCGCTGGTCGACCGGGTCGGGCGGCTGCCGATGGCGGTCGCCGCCGTCGCCGTCCTGGTGGTCGCGGCCGTACTCGCCGCTCTTGCGCCCGGTGATTCGGTCGGTCCGCTGATCGTGGCGCTGGTGCTGCTCGGCCTGGGCTGGAACTTCGGGCTGATCGCCGGCACCGCGCTGGTGGTGGACGCGACGACGACGGCGCAGCGGCCGCGGACCCAGGGCTCGATCGACGTGCTGATCGCCCTGTCCGGAGCCGCCGCCGGTGCGCTCGCCGGCCTGGTGATGGCGGGTTTCGGATTCTCCACGGTCGGGTACCTCGGTGCCCTCGTGGCGCTGGCACTGCTTCCGGTGCTGTGGCGGGCGCGGCACCTGGGCGCCCCGGAAAGGACGAGGGCATGACGACGGGCGACGACCACACTCCGGACGGCGAACCGGCCGACGACCCGGCACGATGGCATCCCGACCGG
>CAZEOP010000137.1:0-5095 GCA_964513715.1 uncultured Gordonia sp. | reverse complement strand
CGCAGAGACATCTACCGCAGCGACGATCACCGCGCCCGCCGACTCCGGGGACACCGGCGGGCGCCGGCGACGGGACCTGTGGCTGCTCGGCGCGTCGATCGTGGTGCTCCTGGGTCTGCTGGTCGCCGTCGCCCTCAACCGCACCGGTTCGTCCGACGAGCCCGCACCGTCTGCGGCGAGCGGGTCGTCCGCGGCCCCGGCGGCGCCGCGGGAGTTCGGGCCGCTGGGCGATCTGTCGACCCGCAGGCCCGGCGATCCGCGGGCGCTGGGCCGGGTCGACGCCCCCGTCACGATGGTCCTGTTCTCCGATTTCCGCTGCCCGTACTGCGCGGAGTTCTCCCGGACCATTCAGCCCGCACTGATGCGCGACTACGTCGACACCGGCAAGCTGCGCATCGAATGGCGGGACCAGCCGATCTTCGGCGCGCAGTCGGAGTACGCCGCCCGGGCCGGCTGGGCGGCCGCGGCGCAGGGGAGGTTCTGGGAGTTCGTCGACGAGATCTACCGGTCCACCCCGGCCACCGGGCATCCGGACCTGCCGATCGACGTGTTGGTGGCGCATGCGAAGGCCGCCGGGGTGCCCGACCTGGAGCGCTTCCGGCGGGAGGCGCAGGGCTCCACCTTCGACGACGCCGTCGTCGAGGACATTCGGCCCGCGCTCAAGTACGGGATCATCGGTGTGCCCACCGTGGTGATCGACGGCGACCCGATCACCGGAATCCGGGAGATCGCGACCTACGGCCGGGTGATCGACGGCCATCTCGCGGCTCGCTGAGGGCGGCGGGGCGGAGATGGCCGGACAGATCGGACTGGTGGGCGCCTTCCTCGGCGGCCTGCTCGCACTGCTCAGTCCGTGCGCGGCGCTGCTGTTGCCGTCGTTCTTCGCACTCACCTACGACGGTGCGGCCGCGCTGGTCTCGCGCGTCGGCTTGTTCTTCCTCGGGCTGGCGGCCGTCCTCGTGCCGGTCGGCGCCGGCGTGGCTGCGACGGGTTCGCTGTTCACCACGCACCGCACCACCGTCACCACCGTCGGCGCGGTCATCATCATCGTGCTCGGAGTGGTGATGATCGTGGGCAGCGGTTTCGGCTTCGGCCGACTGTCCGAGCTGGCCGGCCGGGTCCGGGTGACCGGTCCGGCGTCCACCGTTCTACTCGGGGGACTGTACGGCTTCGCCGGCTTCTGCTCGGGGCCGCTGCTGGGGGCCGTGCTCACCGTCGGCCTGGTCAGTGGCAGCCCGCTCTACGGCGGTGCGGTGATGGCCGCGTACGCCGCCGGCATGACGGCGCCCCTGCTGCTGCTCGCCCTGTTCTGGGAGCGGATCGGCCCGCGCACCGAAGCGGTGTTGCGCGGTCGGGAGATCGCGGTCGGACGACTGCGAATGCACACCACCTCGCTGATCTCCGGGCTCGCGCTCATCGCGATTGGCATCCTGCTCTGGGTCACCGAGGGCACGGCGTCCCTGGGCGCGCCGGTCGGCGCGGACACCCAGGTGCGCTGGCAGAACCGGCTCGCCGAGTGGTCGTCGGGCATCTCGAACCTGGAGGTCGTGACCGCGCTGGTGGCCGTCGTGGTCGTCGTCCTGGCCGTCCGCCTCCGGCGCCGCCGCCCCGAGTGACGCTACTGCCGTTTCTCCGCTGTCCCACCGGATTCCGTAGGGGATACGCCGCGGAGAAACCGCTGTACGACGGCGCAGCTGGGCTCAGCGCGCCGGCGTCGGCGCGAGGACGGTCCCGCTTTGGGTGACCCGGCCGTCCTCGATGGAGAATCCGGCAACGGGACCGGCGCACGAGATCCCGGTGGGCGAGGCTGCGGTGCAGAAGAAGCCGCCGATACTGATGTGGTGGTGGCCGGGAAGCAGCTTCGGACGCTCCGGTCCACCCTCGTCGATGCCGATCTGCACGCCCGCGTCGGTCAGCGTCACCGTGTTCGGCGGCCCGGTGAAGACGCCGTTCGCCACCGGTGGGGTATCGGCCGGGAACTGCGCCGAGCAGCTGATGCCCGCCGAGCGGCCATCGCGCTCGCCGAACGCCGTGCAGACCCGTTCGGTCGCATCGGCCGCCGCGTACGACCACACATAGGTGCCCGGGTACATCGCCGACTCGTAGTCGGCCGGATTCACGGCGATGATGCCCGACAGGCGCTCATCGGAGCCGCACGCGGTCGTCGGAAGGATGATCGCGGCGACCGCAGCCGCGGCGATCAACGATTTCGCGCACTCCATGCATGACTTCTACCAGGTTGCAGTGTGCGGCACGATGCGGTCCGCGAGGCTCAGCGGAGGGCTGTTCGACGGACGACCGGTCGGCGGGGAGGGCGTGCTATTCGGCGGTGGGCAACTGGGCGATCGCCCGCTTCGGGGCGATCTGCCGGAAGCTCGCGTCCAGGAGCTCGGCCACCTCGTCCCAGTCGGCGTCGAGGGTCAGATCCAGGCCCAGCCAGCCGTAGGCGCCGACATACGCGGGCTCGTAGAAGCGCCGGTCCTGTTCGAGGGCGGCGCGCTCGCCGGGATCGGGGATGAACAGCAGGGCATTGTCCCGCCGATGCGTGGTCTCGCCGCGCTTGGCGCCGCCGTACATCGCGAACATCTTCCCGCACCGGAATGTCGGGCGGCCGTGGGCGATCTTCTCGGTGGCCTCGGGCAGTGCGAGGGCCAGGGCGCGCAGCCGGATCAGGATCGGATCGTCGTCGGAGAACATGATCGGGTGCGGCATTGTCCCAGGGTAACGTGCCCGCGGCGGGGCCACCGCACTGTCGGAGGGCTGCACTACTCTTGGACCGTGACCGAATCCGATGTGGCCCCCGAACTCCAGTGGGCCCAGCTCGCCGACGAGATCCGCGACCATCAGTTCCGGTACTACGTCAAGGACGCGCCGATCATCAGCGACGCCGAGTTCGACACTCTGCTGCACCGGCTGCAGGCCCTGGAGGACGCCCATCCCGAGCTGGCGGTCCCGGATTCGCCGACCAAGCTCGTGGGCGGCGGCTTCTCCACCGCATTCACCCCGGTGGATCATCTGGAACGGATGATGTCCCTGGACAATGTCTTCGACGCCGAGGAACTGCGCGGCTGGATCGCCCGCACCCAGGTCGACTCGGGGGCCGGCGAGGAGCTGGAGTTCCTCTGCGAGCTGAAGATCGACGGCGTCGCGCTGGCCCTCACCTACGAGGACGGCCGGCTGGTCCGCGGCGTCACCCGCGGCGACGGCCGCACCGGCGAGGACGTCACCCTCAACGCGCGCACCATCGCGAACGTGCCCCGGCGCCTCGCCGACGCACCCGGGCGGCCGGTGCCCGCACTGCTGGAGGTGCGCGGCGAGGTGTACTTCCGGATCGAAGACTTCGAGGCGCTCAACGCGTCCCTGGTGGCCGACGGCAAGGCGCCGTTCGCCAACCCGCGCAACTCCGCGGCCGGCTCGCTGCGGCAGAAGAATCCGCAGATCACCGCTCAGCGGAATCTGCACATGATCTGCCACGGCATCGGGCGGGCCGACGGCTGGCGGCCCGATTCGCTGCACGATGCCTATCTCGCGCTCGGCGAGTGGGGGCTGCCCGTATCGGCGCACACGCAGAAGGCGGTGGGCGCCCGGGCCGTGCTCGACGCCGTCGGCTACTGGGGTGAGCACCGGCACTCGGTGGAGCACGAGATCGATGGTCTGGTGGTGAAGGTCGACGAGGTGGTCCTGCAGCGCCGGCTCGGTGCCACCTCCCGCGCGCCGCGCTGGGCCATCGCCTACAAGTATCCGCCCGAGGAGGTCACCACCCGCCTGCTCGACATCAAGGTCGGTGTCGGCCGCACCGGCCGGGTCACCCCGTGGGCCGAGATGGAACCGGTCTTCGTCGCCGGGTCGACGGTCGCGCGCGCCACCCTGCACAACGCCTCCGAGGTGACGCGCAAGGGCGTGCTGATCGGCGACACCATCACGATCCGCAAGGCGGGCGATGTGATCCCCGAGGTCCTCGGGCCGGTGGTCGACCTGCGCGACGGCACCGAGCGCGCCTTCGTGATGCCGACGCACTGTCCCGAGTGCGGTGCGCAGCTGCGGCCGGAGAAGGAGAGCGACGTCGACATCCGCTGCCCGAACGCGCAGCACTGTCCGGCGCAGCTGCGCGAGCGGCTCTTCCATCTGGCCGGCCGCGGCGCCTTCGACATCGACGCGCTCGGCTACGAGGGCGCCAACGCTCTGCTCACCAGCGGGGTGATCGACGACGAGGGCGACCTGTTCGCACTGACCGCCGACGACCTCGTCCGCACCGCGTTCTACACCACCAAGGACGGAGCCCTCTCGGCCAACGGCCAGCGCTTCCTGGACCACTTGGCCAAGGCCAAGGACGTCCCGCTCTGGCGGGTGCTGGTGGCGCTGTCCATCCGGCACGTCGGTCCCACCGCGGCCCGCGCACTGGCCGGCGCCTTCGGCTCCCTGGATGCCGTCGAGGCCGCGAGTGCCGACGACCTGGCGCAGGTCGACGGCGTCGGCGCGACCCTGGCCGCCAGCATCCGCGACTGGTTCGAGGTGGACTGGCATCGCGCGGTGGTCGAGAAGTGGCGTGCCGCCGGGGTCTCGATGGCCGACGAGGTCGACGAATCCACCCCGCGGACGCTGGAGGGTAAGACGATCGTGGTGACCGGCTCGCTGGTGAACTTCACCCGCGACGGCGCCAAGGAGGCGATCATCGCTCGCGGCGGCAAGGCCTCGGGCTCGGTGTCGAAGAAGACCGACTTCGTGGTGGTCGGCGATGCGCCCGGCAGCAAGGCCGCCAAGGCCGAACAGCTCGGGGTGCCGATCCTGGACGAGGACGGCTTCGCCCGGCTGCTGGAGACGGGCGAGGCGTAGCCGGAACGGTCGCCGCCCCGAGTCAGTTCGGGTGCACGAGCCCCGAGATGATCCCGGTCAGATGACCCAGCCGGGCCACCTCGCTGGGCCGGAAGTCCGGGCCGCCGATCCGGCCCAGCAGCAGCGCCTTGGCGCCGTCGCCCAGTGGGGCGGCCGCGAGCAGGGTGTCGCGCTCGCGCCAGGCCGCCGGAATCCACTCCTCGTTGGGGTCGAAGGCGCGCGCCGCATTCAGCGGCAGCCAGTCGGCCCGCTGCAGCCGGGT
>CAZEOP010000136.1:0-8898 GCA_964513715.1 uncultured Gordonia sp. | reverse complement strand
GCAGAACGTCTGCCTCCCACCGCCCTGGAGATGCTGCGCGACATCCATGATCGTGACGGTGTGGCGATCATGTTCATCGGCATGCCCGGCATTGACCAGCGCTTCCGGCACTACCCCCAGTTGTTCAGCCGGTTGGGCTTCTCTCATCGCTACCGTGCCCTGGGCAAAGACGAGCTGCTGTTCGTGCTGAACCGGCACTACAAGCGCCTAGGTAGAGAACTGGACCCGGAGGATTTCACGGATGCGCAGGCCATCGCCGCGATCGAGCGACTGACCCGCGGCAACTTCCGCGTAGTGGAGCGATTGTTCCCCCAGATCAAGCGGGTGTTGAAGATCAACGAGTTGGAGACCATCACCGACGATGTCATTGAGGCTGCTGCCAGCACCCTGGTCCTCGGGCACTGACGAGAACGTCCTGCTGTCGTCGTGGCCTCGTACAGAGGATGTCGCTTACACCGCCGCATCCAGCATTGTCATTGCGATCGGTTCGATGTCCGCGTCGGGATACGGGCTGACCACCGAGATGAACGCCCCTCGTCGGCGCTGGCGATCCAGCACCATGTGAGCGCCGAATCCGGAGGCGTAACCGTTGTGCCATACCAGGGTTCGATCGGATTTGTCTTCAACAAACCACCCCGCCGCGACAGATTCAGTGTCATCAGTGAAGCGCACTCGGAAAGCGTCCTCGTAGACACAGTCATCGGCGAGAAGGGTTGACATGACCGTGGCGAAATCATGGGCGCTTCCCCTGATCACTCCGGCCGGTCCATAGCCTTGCCCGGTCCAGGGCAGTTGGTCAGTGCCCCACACGGTGACAGCGTTGAGGTCATGCGGGAGGTTTCGCTGTGCAGGTTGCTGAGCGCGCAGCCGGGGGCATCCCAGCGGTATCGTCAGCCTGTTTCGCACCAGGGTCGGATAGTCCGCCCCGTCGGCGGCCGCTAACGCGTGGCCCAATGCTGAGGCAGCGAGGTTGGAATAGCTGAAGCGCCCCGGATGACGGATACGCGATCGGCGAAGTTGTTTCATCAGATCGTCGAGGTTCTCTGGTTGTGGATCACCACCTGTCAGTACAGCGCCGAGCGCTCGGGCTGCTGAGCGGATTCCCCCACCAGTGGCAGGCAGTCCTGAGGTGTGGGTCAGACAGGACTCCAAGGTTGCTTCACCGGCAGCTGTTCCGGCCAGGGGGAGGTGCTCTTCGAGCCGGTCGTGCGGTGAGATCAGCCTGGTCTGCACCATGTCGGTGTAGATCAAGCCGTTGAGGGCTTTGCTGATTGAACCGATGTGGAACGTTTTCTGCAGGTCGCACCCGATCGTGGCGATGCGAGTGCCTGCCGGGCCGACTGTGGCGAGACAGGCGGCATAGACGGGGCGGTTGAGCGGCAAGGAGTTGAGTAGAAGGCCTGCCAGAGCGGTGTCACCGTCTGTCGTTGATGCGTTTGTGAGACAGGCGGGTTTCATACCTGTTCACCCTACCGGCGACGCGTCTCACGAGTGGACACTCTGAGGGCGCCACACAGCGATCAAGATGTCACGCCATTTAGCGGACAAAGTCACACTCCCACCTGCGCGACTGATTGGCCGAAACTGAACGAGTCGGTGGAGTATGTCCTCAGTGGAGTCGATGACGGCCTAAGAACACGGCTCGCAGACATTCGGATCAAACCTGGCTCCAAGCTCCGGGGAACATGATCTTCTGGTGAAGTGATTGAGCAACCGTGGATCGATGCATGGTCCAAGAAGTACGAAATCACCTATGACTCGAACCTCACCGACCTCGGAAACCGTGTCCGGCAGCGTCGCCGCTACGATCGAGACGACCTTCTAGCGATTGGCCGATGGAAGGCCGCCCGTGCAACCAGCAGGATGTCGCAGAACACAGACAACGAGATCCACGAAATCACGGGGCTCGCGTTGTCGGCCTCTGAGCCGCTGCGTCACCGCATTCTGACGTTGTTGAAAGGGGTCGGGGTACCGATGGCGTCGGCCCTGCTTATGGCGTGGGACCCGCAAGAATACACAGTCATCGATGTCCGCGCGGTGAGTTCCCTCGTCGCACACGGTGAGATCAGTCCCACCGAGGGGAAACTCCCTCCGTACCTCGAATGCCTGCAAGTCTGTCGCAAGATCGCACAGCGCTGCGACCGAGACTTACGGACAGTGGACCGTGCACTGTATACGGCAAAGGGAACCACGGCGCTTCCCGTCTGAGCGACCCCCAAGGCCACTGTGCGGCGGATAACAGAGGTGATCCGCGCTTATCAGGTCCCCGGTGACCTCATGAGTCCTCGTCAACGGAAGAGTTACACCCCGAAGTACCGTCGGGAGGGACTTGCCACCCTTGCTCGCAGGCAGTCCATGCCGGCGTCTCGCTGATGAGTCATGGGCCCCGAACTCGAATCGTGGTCGAGCCCAGCCCTATGCCTGCAGCGACCCCAATGAGCCCTATAAGAGGCGCCCAAGCCCCTTAACCCAGGTGCGCCTGAACCTCAGCGCTGCTCTTGTCGAGCCGTTCCAACCGACCCTCAGTCATCGAGGAAATCTGGTCCACCACGACGCGCATCCGTTGCTCGTCGGTCACCGCCGCCTCCCAGCGGGGCACGAAGATCGGATCCAGGCCGCCCGGCGCGGTGTTGAGCAGGAGCGTCGCTACCCGGTGAATACGCTCGCGCTGCCGGTCCTGCTTCTTCAGATGCGTCGCGTCGGAGAAGATGAACCGCAGCGCCACGGTCTTCAACGTCGCCACCTCGGCCGCAACCTCCGGCGCCACCGACAGATCGGCGTCGTACCGACGCAACGGCCGATCCCCCGACACCCGCCGAGTCTCGGTAATGGCCGCCGAGGCGAACCTGCCGATCAGTTCCGAAGTCAAGCGCTTGAGCGCCACCGACGAGTCCAGCGAGCCGTCGAACTTTCCGATCGCAGCGAAGATCTCCATTTCGGAGAGTCGCCCGGCGGCGTCGACCACCGCGTCAGGATCGAGGCCGCCGAAATAACGTGAGCCGAGTTCGGCAAGTTCGCGCTGGTCATCGCGAGACCCCAACTGGCGCAGGTCGATTCGACCGCTGACGACCCCGTCCTCCAGATCGTGCACGGAGTAGGCGACGTCGTCAGACCAGTCCATCACCTGTGCCTCGAGGCATCGTCGCCCTTCGGGCACTCCTCGTCGCACCCATTCGAGGGCCGGCTCGTCCTCCACATAGGCGCCGTACTTGGTGCCCGGCGCCTGCCGACTCCACGGATACTTCAGCGTGGCGTCGAGGGAGGCGCGCGTCAGGTTCAGGCCGGCGCTCGCACCGTCGGGACCGAGGATCTTCGGCTCCAGCGACGTCAGGATCCGCAGGTTCTGCGCGTTGCCCTCGAAGCCGCCGTGCTCGCGGGCCACCTCCTCCAGCGCACGTTCACCGTTGTGCCCGTACGGCGGATGCCCGATGTCGTGCGCCAGACCGGCCAGCTCCACCAGATCCGGATCGCAGCCCAGCCCTTCGGCGATGCCGCGACCGATCTGTCCCACCTCCAGCGAGTGCGTCAGCCGCGTACGCGGGGTGTCGCCCTCCCGGGGCCCGACCACCTGGGTCTTGTCCGCCAGCCGACGCAACGCCGCACTGTGCAGGACGCGAGCCCGGTCGCGAGCGAAGGCGCTGCGGTGATCGGTCGACGGCGCCGTACGCTCCACTTCCTTGAGCGCCTCGGGAACCCGGCGCTCAAGGTCGTGGGAGCTGTACTCGGCGACCGGCGGATGAGACGGCTCGCGCACTGGACGAGGGTGTCGACTCAGCTGTTGGTCCAGCCGCGAGCCTCGGCGAGATCCATCAGGTGGCCGCGGATCGAGGTGATCTGCCGCGCGGTCAGGTCCGGCGCCGAATCAAGCAGCAGCTCGGTGAACTCGTTGAACAGCGGACCGCCGGTCAGGCGGCGCTGACGCGGACCACGATCGTCGCGACGGTCACCGCGGTCGAAGCCACCGCGACGATCCCCGCCACGGTCGAAGCCGCCGCGGCGGTCCCCTCCCCCGCGCCGGTCGTCACGGTCGCCGAAGCTGCGGCGGTTGTCGTCGCGGCGCTGCGCGCGCTCGGCGGCCGGCGACTCACCGGGAGGCGCCTCCTGGGTGATCTTGAGGTTCGTGGCCTTGGCACCGCGATCGGTGTCCTCCACGTCGAACTCCACCTGGGCGCCCGGGCGCAGCTGGCCCTCATCGATGCCCTGGATGTCGTTGATGTGCAGGAAGACGTCGTCGCCGCCCTCCGTCGGGGACAGGAAACCGAAACCACGATTGGCGTCGAAATGGACCACCTTGCCGCTGACACTCACCACGAACTCACTCTCTCCGCGTCGCCGACCTCTCGGACCCCTTGCCCGTGCGACGATTCACTGCCGTCAACTATGCCCTATCGCGCCTGCTCATACACGTTCCACGAGACAGAACCTGTCAGCGGCGGCGCCGCGAAACACACCACGGCGCCAGCCGGATCGTCCGTGCAGGTCGCGTTCCCTGCGAACAGTCCGATACTCAGGTGGTGCAGCACGCCCGCTCGGAGCACCGCACACTCCACTCTGCACGGCCAAGCGGCACAACTGCGCCAATCCACAACCGAGCAGTCAGATTCCGGATTCGGCCTCCAGCATCACCGCTATCGTCAGCTCATGGCTCTCACGAACACCCTGATCGACGGTTGGGTTCCTGATCCCAGGATCGAAGCGTGGGCAAAGGAGCACGGCTTCGGCAAGGCACGTCCGATGTCTGAGACCGAGCTCCGAAAGTTAGCGAAGACTCGCAACGGTAGGCCGTCAGGCCTGTACCTGTGGGAAGGCTCTGACCACGGGATCTATGTGGGAATCTCAACCGGCTCGGTCGTCACGCGGCTCCGCGCACATGTACGCGACTATCCGCAGGCCAACATCCAAGCATTCCGGTACCTGCCCGGAGGCAAGAAAGCCGACATCCTGCGCGCAGCAGAGCGCGGAATGATCCATGAGGCGCTATGGGAGAAGTTCACCTGCTACAACACCGAGCATTCGTCGCAGAGTTACGGCAACTCCCCGTTCGACGACCGAATCAGTCCCGAACGCCAGGCTGTATGGTTCGCAGATCCGGCAGTCGCGAATAAGGGTTCGATGCCGATCCCGCATCCGATCATCGCCACCGAGTTGGCGCGATCCAACAAACGTTTCCCCGAGTTCAAGCATCGTGAAGACTCCGACAAGATCATCGACGCGATCTCGCTCTATCTACGCTGCTGTGTGCCGTACCCGTATGAAACGCAGGTCGAGTACTGGGGCATCAGCTGCCTTCCCAACATGAAGGCCGACGGGATTCGCCGCGTCAGCACGCTGAGCATGGCCATGATTGAAATGCTCTGGTTCAACGAGGACGCGCAAGGCCACGTTACTGTGAACGTGGGGACTGACTATCTATACCTAGCACCCCTTCGCAACGAACGGGCGGTCCGCAAGCTCGGCGGAGAGCTCTGGGGCCTCGTCCACGGAAGCGGCGGAGCGAACGAGGAAGTGATCCATTTCAAAGACCTGGATTCCTTCATCGGCGCGATGCAGGACTCTCAACCGATCCGCGTCGCTGCGGCTAGGTTCGCACGGGACCGGATGCGCAAGAGTCGCCTGAGCGGCAAGTTCCGCGACTCCCACAACTTTCTCCTCGCGGAGAAGGCTCTTGAGGGCACATACAAGTGGAAGATCAAAAGTAAGCCGTTGAAATCGCTGTACACCGACGACTTGCTTGACTGAGACTCAGCCAGTACCGAAGGTCTCACGATCTCAGCCGAGTACCTCCACCAGCGCGATCCACGAGATCCGTGTGCGACGATCGCGGGCTGGTTCTACCGGTCGATCTCGGCCACCCGCGCCTCGATCAGCCGATCCAACACGTCTGGCGGCAGCGGCTTCTCGACGGTGAACCGGACCGTGCCCTTCGACAGCGAGTAGCCGTCCAACTTATCGCGGACCGTATCCAGCGCCGGCGGACTGAACGGATACAGCCCGATGTGGTTCTTCGCGCTCATCACCGACAGCAGCGGCTTCCCGCGATACCGCAGCGCAGGCATGCCGTAGCCGATTCCATCCTCCGCAGCGGGCACCAGTTCGCGAGCTCGATCGTAGACCGCGGAAATCACCGTTCGCTGCGGTTCGGGCAGCTCGGCGAGGTAGTCAGTCAGCTCCGACATGGCGTCAGCCTAAACCGGCCGTGCCGACCTCGCCCCGGTCTCACAGACCGCACCGAAGACGGTGCGCGCAGCCCTCCCCCAATCAGACTTGTCGTAGCCCGGTGGTCTACTGAAAACAGCAGTACAGCAGGCCGGCTTCGACGATCGGGGGTCAACGATGAAGCGCACCCGGGAACCCGCCGTGACCTGCCCGTTTCCCGTACAATCGGGACAGCTCTCTCGGAAGGACCAGTACCCATGGCGAGCGACTTCGAAACCACCTACGCGGATCTTCTCGACACTCTGCCGGCTGAGGCACGGCGAGGCGTCGTCAGTGCTTTCGGCAATGCGATTCTCGAAGGATGGGAGCCGAGCCGGGAACAGGTGGAACTTCAGGTTCTCGATGCGCGTGGCGAACTCAGCGACGATGAGTTCGAGCGACGTGCACGCGAAGTCGCAGAGCGAATCGCCGAGCAGCGCCGTCAGACGGCGAGCTGACCGAACACCGCCGACCTCAAGCACTGTTCTTCGTCTTCCAGTGCGCACCTGCCGGCCTGCGGTGGCGTGATGTCTCGCACCGACTGGAAAGCGACGTTCATTCCTGGAAGCACCGTGCTGGCGAATCTCAAAGGATTCACCGACGCAGGGGCTCTGCACGAATACGAAGTGGCCTCGACCAGCCGGAAGCAGCGTCAACGCCGGTTGAAGCCGAACCTCATCAACCGCACCTACGACGACGCGCACCTGCAAGCGATCCACCGGCACCTGTTCGGCGAGTTGTACGAGTGGGCCGGCGCCGTCCGCACCTATCCGATCACCAAGGGCATGACCACGTTCGCCGCACCGGGCGAGATCGCCGACTATCTCGCTGCAGCGAACGCGGTTGTCACCCAGACGGATTGGGACAGCCTGGAGCACGAGGAGTTCGCGGTCAGCCTGGCACGCGTCTTCGCCTACCTCAACACCGCGCACCCCTTCCGGGAAGGAAACGGACGGGCGTCGAAGCTGTTCGTCCAGCAGCTCGCGAACCAGAACGGGTGGGACCTCGACTTCCTCGCCGTCACTCCCCGAGAGTGGAACAACGCCTCCGCATTCTCCGGGCCCGACCTTGGATCGTTCGAGCCCGTGCCCGACAGCCTCCAGCCGGTGTTCCGCCGAATCCTGGTTCCGCTGACCGTCGATTAACCTGCACACCAACAGAATTCCCCGCGAACAGCAAAGATTCGGCCCGCACTGCGTCTAACCGTCGCCAGCACACTGGGCGCTGCCTAACGTCGTCAGGCATGACGACTACCGACCTCATCGACATCCCCGCGCCCACCGCCGACACCCCGCTCAACGCGATCGCCGCCGCCACCGACGACGCCGTGCGCGCCGATCCGAAGAACGCCGCGGTGGTCTTCGCCGCCGACGCCTCCGCCACCACCGGCGTCGCCTCGGAGATCTCGGCCCGCCAGTTCAGCATCACCGTCGACGAGCCGGCAGCCCTGGGCGGTGCGGACGCCGCCGCGAACCCGGTCGAGTACTACCTCGCCGCGCTGCTCTCGTGCCAGGTGGTCACCTACCGATTCTGGGCGCAGCGCCTCGGAATCCAGGTCGACGCCATCAAGCTCCACGCCGAGGGCGACCTCGACGTCCGGGGCTTCTTCGGCCTCGACGATGCCGTCCGCCCCGGCTTCACGCAGGTGCGCGTGGTCGCCGAGATCTCCGGCCCCGAGGATGCCGACCGCTACGAGGCGCTCCAGGAATTCGTCGAGGCGCACTGCCCGGTCCTGGATCTGACCGTCAACCCGACCCAGGTGGTCAGCGAGCTCCGCATCACCGGATAAGACGTACGACGACGAGCCGCCGCCGGATTCTTCCGGCGGCGGCTCCTCGCATCTGCGCTTCTGCACTTCTACCAGCACAGACAGCTCGCACACAAGATTGTCAGAGGCTCGGTCTACATTGTGTGTATCGAACATCAGTACGAGCGATTGAGTGGCTACGACTCCCCGGAGAACGGCTCGACCGATCACCCACCGTGTTCGTTCCGCCGAGAGAAGGCGCCAGTGATGGATGCAGCAACCCTCACCGACCTCGCCGACCGTCTGGCCGACGAACTCACCGACACCGTCGACGATTCCACTCTCGCTACTTTCTTGAACAACGCCAGAGCGGTCGATGATGACCGTGAGCTGCTCGCGACCACGGCCGCGATTCTGCGCCTGCGCACGATCACCGACCACGCCCTCGCGCGAGCGGCCGCCGCGATCGACCGGGTCGGGCTTCCCGGCCGCAAGCACGTTCGGACGGCGGCGGCGATTCTGACCACTCTCGGCGCAGCACCAGCGGTTGCCTTCCGCGCTGCGCGACTCGGTGGCGCAGCCGGTGATCCGGCGGCCGGACCCGTGGTGCGCGGTATGCGTGATGGTGCCGTGTCGGCCGAACTCGGCGATGCCGTCGTCCGTGGGCTGGGGCATGTCAGCGACCGTGTCGAGTTGACCGATGAGGCGAAGGCGCGCCTGGTCGCCTCGCTGTTGGTGCAGTCCACTCCGGCACGCGTGCGTGATAAGGCCCGTGCGTTCGCGATCGCTATGGCTCCCACGACGTCCGATGACGATGAGGATGGCGTGCCGGTTGCCGAACGCGATGACCTCAACGAAGTCGAGGTGGTGCGTACCGACGACGGGCGTGTCCGGGTCACGATGGACCTCGATGTCCTGGCCGGGGAGGAACTGTATGCCGCACTGGATCCGTTGAC
>CAZEOP010000135.1:0-8948 GCA_964513715.1 uncultured Gordonia sp. | reverse complement strand
CGACGGCAAGTCGACCCTGGTCGGCAGGCTGCTCTACGACACCAAGTCCGTGCTCGCCGACACCCTGGACGCCGTGCACCGCGCCAGCGCGGACCGGGGCCTGGCGACGCCGGACCTGTCGCTGCTGGTGGACGGGCTGCGCTCGGAGCGCGAGCAGGGCATCACGATCGACGTGGCGTACCGGTACTTCGCGACGCCCGAGCGCAAGTTCATCATCGCCGACTCGCCCGGGCACGTGCAGTACACCCGCAACATGGTGACCGGTGCGTCCACCGCCGACGTGGCGATCATCCTGATCGATGCGCGCAAGGGCGTGCTGGAGCAGACCCGGAGACACGCCTTCCTGTCGTCGCTGCTGGGCATCCCGCACCTGGTGGTGTGCATCAACAAGATGGACCTGGTCGACTACTCGCAGGAGCGCTTCGAGCAGCTGCGCGACGAGGTGATCGCCTTCGCCGCCAAGCTCGACGTCAGCGACATCGCCTTCATCCCGATCTCCGCGCTGCGCGGCGACAACGTGGTGGAGCGCTCGGCCGACATGCCCTGGTACACCGGGCGTCCGCTGCTCGGGCACCTGGAGAACGTCTACATCGCGTCGGCCCGCAATCTCCGCGATGCGCGCTTCGGTGTGCAGTATGTGATCCGGCCGCAGCGCAGCGACGGTCTGGACCATCGCGCCTTCGCCGGCACCATCGCGGGCGGCACCTTCGCCGTCGGCGACAAGGTGGTGGCGCTGCCCGGCGGTTTCGGCACCACGGTCAAGGCGATCTGGGGTCCGGGCGGCAGTGAACTGCCCGAGGCCTTCGCCGGCCAGGCCGTGTCGATCGCCCTGGACGACGAGATCGACATCGTGCGCGGGGACATGCTGGTGCGGCCCAACAACCGGCCGCACGTCAGCCGGGAGCTCGACGCGATGGTCTGCTGGTTCTCCGATGCCACCCAGCTGACGCCGGGGGCCACCTACCGGATGCTGTGCGGTACGCGGGAGACGCGGGTGCGCGCCGAGCGGCTCAACTACCGGCTCGACGTGAACACCCTGCACCGGGACGAGAGCGCGGAAGCGTTGGCGCTCAACGAGATCGGCCGGGTGACGCTGGCCTCGCAGCAGCCGGTGATGTTCGACGAGTACCGGCGCAATCGGGCCACCGGCAGCTTCATCCTGATCGACGAGGCGAGCAATGCGACGGTCGCGGCCGGCATGATCTCCGGTCCGGCGGCCCGCGACACGAACGTGGTCTGGCAGACCACCAAGGTGACCCGGGATCAGCGTTCGCACCGCGGTGCGACGATCTGGATGACCGGCCTGTCCGGGTCCGGAAAGTCTTCTCTCGCAGTGGAATTGGAGCGACGGCTGATCGCCGGCGGACGGCCGGCGTATCTGCTCGACGGCGACAATCTGCGCCACGGCCTGAACGCCGATCTGGGCTTCAGCGACGACGATCGCCGGGAGAACATCCGGCGCACCGCCGAGGTGGCCGCGCTGTTCGCGGACTCCGGTGCGGTGGTGCTGGTGTCGCTGATCTCGCCGTTCGCCGCCGAGCGGCAGCGGGCCCGGGAGATTCACGAGGCCATGGACCTGCCGTTCTACGAGGTCTTCCTGGACACCCCGCTCGACGAGTGCGAGGCCCGCGACCCGAAGGGCCTGTACGCCAAGGCCCGGGCCGGGGAGATCGCCCAGTTCACCGGCATCGACTCGCCGTACGAGCGCCCCGCGACGCCCGACGTGGTGGTGCGCCCGAACGACGGCAGCCCCTCCGACGCCGCCGAAGCCCTCCTCCGCGACCTCGGCCTCTAGGCATCCCCCTGCTGATCGAGCCCCGCTGCTGATCGGGCCCTTCTGCTGATCGAGCCCCTTCTGCTGATCGAGCGCAGTCGAGATCCCCCTTTCCCGGTGATCGAGCGCAGTCGAGATCCCCGCTGGGAAAGGTGTGCACTAAACCAACCGATTTCAAGATCCACCGATGTGGAGACCTTGAGCAACGGTGTGGCCGTGTGCCGTGCTTTCCTGTGCGATGGGACGTCCGCAGAAACCGGTGGCACCGATGACGGCGACGGTCCGGCGCATGTGTTTCGTGGGGGTCATGGGGGATCTGGCCCTCTCAGTGGGGAGCGGTCGGCGGCTACGGTAGAGAGCTAGCGAGCCGGTGATGGGGATTGGAGACGGTGTGGTCCAGCAAGAGCGGGCGAGGGTGACGTATCAGCGGATCCTCGAAGGTGCGGCGGCGGTCTTCGGCGAACACGGATACGAACGCGCCAAACTCAACGACATCGTCGATGCTTCGGGGATCACGCGCGGTGCCCTGTACTTCCACTTTCCCTCGAAGGAAGCCGTGGCCGGCGCTGTGATCGCCAGGCAGCACGAGATCTCGATGGAATCTGCCGCGGGGATCGCAGCCTCGGGGGCGCGAGGGCTGGAGCAACTGGTGATGCTCTGCTACGAGATGGGCCGCCAGATCGTCGAGGATCCGATCGTTCGCGCAGGAATCCGGCTGACATTGGAACAGAGCGCTTCGGAGGGGCCTGCGGCTCCCTACGAAGGTTGGATCTCCGTGTGTGAGCAGGCCGCGCGGGTGGCCCGAGTGCAGGGCGACCTGGATGAGTCGGTGGATCCACGGGAGTTCGCCACCTACATGATCTCGTCGTTCACCGGCGTGCAGCTGGTGGCCAACGTGCTGACCGCGCGCGCGGATCTGAACGACCGTATCGACGCGATGTGGAAGTACCTGCTGCCGGGGATCGTCTCGGCCACCGCACCGAGTCTCGAACGGGTGCGCGCAGCGCGCTGGACTCGTCCGGCGCCATAACGTCGGAGCTCACGTCCCGACCAACTCGTCCCAGTGCGTTCTCCGGCGTGGTCCCGCCGTCGGATGGTCCGAGACGCAGTGTCGCGGTGGCGAGAGACGTCAGGTTCGCGCACTGATCGCCGGCGGTCAGGCGTGCTTCGCGGATGGCCCGAAAGTGACAAGCCGCTCGGCGGGAATGCTACGGTCATAAACCAACCGGGGGACCGGATTGCTAAGGAGACATTATGGGTGATGGGTAGGTGGCGCGTCGCTGCGGGGTGCTTCTGAGGCTGGTGGACGTCGCGGGTCAAGGGATCGCGTCTGCCGCACCGGGCGGGTTCCTTCGTTTAGCGGTCGGCGACACGCACAACGGCCGATGGCTGGAGGGGCACATCGACGATATCGGAGGAGGTTCGTCTGGTGTCGGTGCGGCGTTGGCGTTCACGCCAGCTGCACCGGCCGTCGCAATTGTCTTCGCAGGGGCGGTCGCCGCGATATTTGGCTCCTGGCTATTTTCAGAGTACGGCGTTTCTGCGGGGAGGATGGTGGGAAGTGGGGCGAGGAAGGCATGGAATTGGCTTCGTGGTGAGTAGTGCCAGTTCCACTAGTAGTAATGCGCCATACCTCATCGCACAAGCCTCGCTTATTGGTACATTCGTAATATTTGGACTTCTGATACTTGGCATAAGGGTGATAACGAAGAGCTTGCGTAAATTTCCCGATGGGGTGGCGTCGATGGAAATTTCTAGCACCCGCCTGCGCTGGGCCCTAATGATGCTTCTCTATAGCTTCCCCGGAGTTTGCCTTATTTGGATAAACTTGGTCTCATTTTGCCCTGATGTGACCTCGACTGTCGCGGACAGTTGGTGGGCTGGACCGTCTGAGCCATGGGGCGGCTATCGCGTGATGAAGGTTCTCGGTCCGGTGGGGACGATTGTTTTTGTCGTATATTTCATCCCCATGCTATGGAAGTTGTTGAGGCATTCGATACGACGGTGGGCATCAATCCGAATTGATGATACGGCGATCAGTTATGTCGATGGAGCGCACAGTGCGGTTACCGCACGCTGGGACAGTATCGTGGATATCGAGACGAATGAGCATGCAGTTGCAGAAGGTGCTGGTTGGATCATCGTTCATTATTCAGATGGGCGTCCCGGGGTCTTTAATCAATTCAGAATTCAACCAATGGCGTTTGGGTTGAAGCACGATTCACTGCTTGAAGAGATGTACATCCGGTGGCAAGAGTTCGGAAATGCACAAGTCCGAGACGACGAATCGACGTGGTCGGATGATGATTAGATGTGGATGGCCACGATCCCTTCGGGGGGAAGGTCAAATGTCCTTGCCCTCCGCTGAGCGGCGGCTGTGACGAATGAAGACTGTCAATTTGGTTTGTGGTGCAATCACCCTATCTGCACTGGGGATCATTCTGGTAATTGACTGGATAAGACCGCTGACCGAGCCTGGCCCGAAGAAGGTGGCCGCCGCTGTGGGCGCCCTTAGCGTGGCCGCCATCTGGGTAATAGGCGGTCCGATGACTGCGTTTATATGCGGGATAGCAATTACCGCCCAGTCGGTGAGATTCTGGTATATTAACTAGATCCTTAGCGGATATTCTTGCGAATGTGAACAAATTTCTATGCGGTGGGGATGGGCTGAGTTAATGAATAAAACCGACTTGGTGGCTGGAGGCATCATGATCTCCGGAATGCTCATTATTGCGATCGTTGACTAGGGACTCGATGTCGAGGGAGATTGACCGCCTACCGAATATTCTTTGGCATGTCGCGGTGCGATGCCGGGCCGCGGTGGTAGGTGCCGCTGGGGTTCGTCTTATCGCCCCTCTTCAGGCAGAGGGATCGCTGGGAACGGGTCGATGACGACAGTCAATCTGCTGTGTGGGGGGATTACGCTATTAGCAATGCTCATCGTTGCGATAGTTGATTGGATTAGGCCGCTTGCTAATCGTGAATCGAAAGTTATCGCGGGCGTGGTAATTCTGGTCAGTGCTGCCGCGGTATGGATCATAGACGCGCCAATCGGTGCACTGATGTCCGGGCTAGCGATCACGGCTCAGTCCGTATGGCTCTGGTATATTAGATGATTGTTTCTTTATCTGCGAGACGAACTTCACGCTGTAACTACAGGCTACGGTGGTCTCTGTTTTTATCCCGCGTTTCTGGCTCGCGGGAGTCGGGATAGTCGGACGATTGGGAGGACTTGATTATGCGTTCTGTGGGTATCCGGGGCCGATCGCTTCTGCTCCGGATTTCCGGAATCGTCGTTGCAGGTCTAGTTATAGCTTTTAGTGTGATCTGGGTGCACAACGCGGATGATGGCGGTTCCGACCTTTCGGGCTTGCTGATCCCGGAAGATGAGCTTTCGACCCCCTTGCGATTCTATCGGGAGAAACGGCTTACTCCGGATGGCATGGTTGGTGTCGAGGAAATGTCGGATCTGGCCAGAATGGAGTTCTCTCCTGCCGAATGTAAGGAAAAGTCTTCTGCCTGGGTTCGGCATACTGCTGGTTCTGAGATCTACGGTGCCCAGTTTACGGGAGTAATGGATCCAGGAGATATTATCGTCGCTGTCGGCGTGCTTTCTGGAGTTGGGGAGGAGAGCCTTTCTTTGCTGAAAGGCGCTTATGTGGGGCAATGCTCGGATATCGCGGTGGTGAGAGATCGCGGTGCCCCCAATGCGCGGTATCGGATGAGTAGAAATATTCCGGTCGCAACGCCGGGGTGGATGGAGGAATATCCGGCAAGGGTGCTGTTCCAATACTTCGAGAGCGACTGGATGGCCCGTCCGGCGCGGATCGATGATCCCGGCTGGGTGAAGTTGGATGCTCGCGTCGAGGTCGACGGATTATCCGTGCAGCTGATTGCTGGAATTCAGGAGGGCGGAAGCTCTGCGGAAAGATTGTTTCCCAGTTCGGCCGCAGACGAGTTGTTGGACCTACTCAAAGCGCAGGTGGATAGGGTTCAGCGCCTCCGCTGAACGCAGGCTAAGACTCAGATCGGACCGGCAAGGAAGCCGAGGGAGGCGACGCCGAAGGAGATGAGCGCCTGCACCGGCAATGCGGCCAGCGCGACCGGCCACAGTGCACGGCCGGCAGTGGCGTTCCGGGTGATCAACACGGCGCTGAGGATCGTGCCGACCAGTCCGACGACGACGGCTCCCACGATCCCCACTGCCAGCCAATTGGACGAGCCGCAGAGCGTGTACTGATCGTGCGGGTCGCTGCTCACGCAGTTGAGTGTGTTCAAAGTCAGTAGGAGAGCCCAGATGACGCCGAGTCCAGCGAACAGCACTTGCAGGATCCAGAGCAGTCCGGCGGCGATCCGGTCCGCGATGACGGAGCGCGGAGTCGTGGCCGGGGTGGGGCCGTAGGCGGGCTCGTTCTGCGTCATGTCCATTGGACGGTTCGCAGTCTGCCGGTGTTCCCCGGGAGGTCGGTCGCGGGTCGGCGTTCTCGCATCACCCGGTCGCCTGTGCGGCGATGAGGACGGCGAGCACCGAGCAGGCGAGTTGGAGGAGCAGGCCGCCGAGTGCGATCGGCCGGGTCGGCGCGCCTTTGCCGGCGCGCACGACGGTCAGGACGATGACGCCGAGGGCCAGCACAGCGCCAGAGACGAGCGCGATCGCGATACCGGTGTCGAGGTAGCCGAGCCGCTCGCAGCCGGGTCCGGCCAGCGACGAGTGATAGCAGTCGGACAGCGCGAGTCCGGACAGCGAAGCGATGACGAAGCCGACGAAGGCGACGGCGCACTGGGTGAGCCACGCGATGGCCGAGACAGCGAAGTCGGTGCCGGTGAACTGGGATTCCTGGGAGGTCACCCGATCATCATCGCGGCGAATCGCCGCCATCGGATGCGCAGAACTACTCAGTGCAGACGGTCATCGGGGCAGGCCGTCGTCGCCGTACAGGAAGGCGGTGGGATCGTTACCGGGGGTCCAACCGAGTAGGCGGCCGATGGCGGCACCTTCGGTGCGCACCCGATCGGCCCGCGCCTCGGCGGCGGTGGCCGCGTACTGCTCAACTGGGATACGGACCTGTGGATGGCTACGGCGTCTCGCCATCTCCCACCTCCGGGCGTTTCGATCTAGCCACCTCAACGTACCGCGGCGTCGAGGCGTCCGCGGCCCATCACGGCCAAGGCCCGGCGGACGTCGTCGGCGGTGATCGTCATCAAGTCGGCCTCGGACAGCTCGGCGAGCGGGTCGTCGCACATGGCGAGCCGGTGTTCGCGTTCCTCCTCGGCGGCCTCGATCAGATTCCGGGCGAAGCGGCCGTTGCCCGCCAGGTCGGTGCCGCGTCGCGGACCGGCCGGGGTCTGGTCGACGGCGTCGTACAGGGCCGTGAAGCAGGACGTCAGTTCGGCGGTGGCGCCGGCGCTGAGCCGGGCGTCGCGGCGATCGGCGATCACCTCGGCGATGCGGGTCAGTTCGTTGGGCAGATACGACGGGAAGCGGATACGACGGGCGAACCGCGAGGCCAGGCCGTCGTTGGCGGCCAGTAGGCGGTCGATCTCGTCGTCGTACCCGGCGATGATCACCACCAGGCGGTCGCGGTCCGACTCCATCCGGGCCAGCAGGGTGTCGAGGGCTTCGCGGCCGAACGCATCGCCGCCGGACAGGCCCTCCTGAATCAACGTGTACGCCTCGTCGAGGAACAGCACGCCGTCGAGCGCGGAGTCGATCACCTTCCCGGTCTTCGGCGCGGTGCTGCCCAAGTGCTGGCCCACCAGATCGCGGCGGCTCACCTCCACCACGCGGTCGGTGGCCAGCAGCCCCAGCGCGCAGTAGAGCTTGGCGACGATCCGGGCGATGGTCGTCTTGCCGGTGCCCGGGGGACCGGTGAACGCCAGGTGCAGGCTGCGCTCGCCGGTGCGCAGGCCGCGCTCGCTGCGCAGCCGGGCCAGGGTGGCCACCGACCGCAGTCGCGCCACCTGCTGTTTGACGGCGGCCAACCCGACTTGGGCATCGAGTTCGGCTTGGAGGTCGGCGAGTCGATCGGGTTGGGCATCGGTGTGTTGGTCTCGACTGCGCTCGACCAGCGAAGAGTTCGGCATTTCCCCGCTGGTCGAGCGCAGTCGAGACCCGTCCACGACGAGCCGAAAACCGGGGTCGCGCAGGGCGCGGGCCGCGTCGTCCAGGCCCGGATCGAGGGCGAAGGCCTCCTGCAGGAAGGTGCGCGCCGTCTCCTCGTCGCCGCGGGCGCGATGGGCCAGCCCGATGGTCAACGCGGCCTGGGCGCGGCAGTTGGAGAGCGGACCGCTGCGTGCCGCCTCAAGCCGTCGGATGCCTTCGTCGAACAGGCCCAGGTGCACGCAGGCGGTGCCCGCCATCACCTCGGCGGCGGCGATCAGATGCGCGTCCGTCCAGGCGCCGGACCCGGCCAGGGCGTCGAGCACCTGCTGCCAGTCGCGGGCGCGCAGATGCATGACGGCCCAACAGAATCGGGTGATCGGGCCGTGCCCGCCGGTGCCGGTGCCGAGGCCGTCGAGAACCCGGCGCGCGCCGTCGAGGTCGTTGCCGAGCAACAGTGAGAAGGCGTAGGCGAGTGCCGCTTGGACGGGGTCGGCCACCGGATAATCGACGAACATCCCGGTCGGTGCTCGGCCGCACAGCAGCCCCGTCGGCAACCCGAGCCGCCGTTGCTGCGCGCCGATCGTGGCGCGCGAGTTGTACAGGCCGAGCATCGTCTCGCCCGAGTCGTCGCCCGCGGCCAATCGGCCGAGCCAGGCGTCGCCCATCGTCGGATCGGCCTCGGTGGCGCGGGTGAAGGCCAGGAGCGCTTCGTCCGGTCGATGATCCGGATCCTGGCCGTCGACCGGGATGCCCAGCCGGACGATCCCGGCGTCGAAGTAGTCGCGCGCCACCCGCGGCAGATCTGTCATGGTCCCCCCGAACCCGAGCCGTTGGTCAGCGACGCTAACGGTCCGCGGCGGTCACGGGGGCGTATTCACCGCACCTGTGGACAACTCTTGGTGGGGTGGGGTCTCGACTGCGCTCGACCAGCGAGGCATCGTTCGACCGGCGAGGCATCGACTGCTCGGTCTCGCCGGTCGCCCTTCGGCGGGGCTCAGGACCGCGCAGTGGTGAGCGGGTCAGTCTCCGGTCTTGCCGGCCATCACGTCGGCGACGAGCATGTCCGGCCAC